>NZ_JBEXYK010000034.1:0-103355 GCF_040630865.1 Nonomuraea sp. NPDC005730 | reverse complement strand
GGCGCAGGGGCGCGACGCGGGGGGCGCAGCGCGATGGGACGCGGGGGCGCAGGGGCGCGACGCGGGGGGCGCAGCGCGATGGGACGCGGGGGGCGCAGGGGCGCGACGCGGGGGGCGCGGGGGCGCGGCGTGGGGGGCGCGGGGGCGCGGCGTGGGGGGCGTTTGGGTGGGTTATCTCTTGGTTCGAGGGGGTTTGTTTGCTTTCCTCGGGGCGGCGATGTCCGACATATTCGATATCGGTGCGGTTTGTTCTGGATATCCGCACTAGTTCGGAGAATGCGCGAAACTTCGCGGTTACTCGGGATTGAGGAATACGACAATTCCCTCGTTCTCGCCCGCCCGCCGCCAGCCCAGACGCTCGTACAGGCGAATGGCGTCGGGCGCGTTCACGGAGGTCAGCAGCCAGCTCCGGCTTTCGCCGCACAGAAGGCCCAGAATGCGCCCCGCCAGACCCCGGCCGCGGGCGCGCGGAGCGACCGCCAGCTCGTCCACCTGGAGCGCGCCGGCCAGCATCCGGGACACCCCGTCCGGGCCGAGCGCCGCGAGCACCTTGCCGTAGCTGCGGGTCCGCGGCAGCGGGGTCGACGTCGGCCAGGCCGTCCCGAACCCGCACGGACGCGCGCCCTCGACGGCCAGCACCGCGCGGAAACCGGGCCGGGCCGCGTCGGCGGCGAACCGGACGCCGAACTCGGCGACCTCGCCCTCCCCCTCGTTCCACGGCGGCCCGGTGAACACCTCGCGATAGAGGTCGATCAGCTCCGCCCGGCGCGCGAGCGCCTGCTCGCCGGTCAGCAGTTCCAGCCGCATGTCCGTACGTTCCGTCACGCTTCGCCTCACTGTCTAGTCGTAGTACGGCAGTGACGATAGCGGACGTCCGGCCAAACCGGCACCCCCGCGCCCGCGACACCGGACGCCCGGAGCGCATGTTCCCGGCAGCGCCGCATTTTCGGGGCGACAGTGCTAGGGAATGATCGAGTCATAGTAAAGCGACACCACCACTCCTTGTCGCAATAAACCTGGACAAGTCGGCTGTAAGGGCCTGGTAAATCTGGTCAAGCTTTAGCAGCTCATGCCTGTCTTGTCAGAACTCCGAACTCAATGCGCGGGTAAGACTGCTCATGCCGGAGACCGACGGCAGTCGAGAAGTCCCGCGGCGGTTCTGGAAACTTCTGAACGGAAAGCGCGATGAAATCAATGATGAAGAAGCCGACGGCCGTGCTCGCCACGAGCGCGTGCCTGCTGCTGGGTGGCGGCCAGATGCCGGCAGCCCAGGCCAGCACGGCCGGCACGGCGTCGTATCAGAGCCCAGCCGATGAGAAGCCGGTCCTCCGGGGCGGCTGCGGCTGGCGTCACTGCGGTCCTCGCTGGTGGGGCCCGCGTTGGGGCGGCTGGTGGGGCGGCGGTCACCACCACGACCACGACCACGACCACCACCACCGTGTAGGCCCGCGTGGTCCCCAGGGCCCGCGTGGCCCGCAGGGTCCCCCGGCCGTCCACAAGCCGGACCACCACGACCACGACCACGACGACCACGACGACCACGACGACCGTGGCCACGACGACCACAACGAGGACGACGACTGGGGCGAGTGGGGCGAGAACTTCGACGGGTTCTAAATAGCCCTGGGCGAGGTTCCCGCTGACACAGCAACACGCTGAACGGCGGGGTTCCCGGCGACATGCGCACACCGGCCGTCCGGACGAAGACCGGCTCCCGGTCCGGCGACCGGCCACGCGCCCATGTCCCGGCGAACCCCGCCCTGCAGCCCCGCCCCGCACGCCGCCGCCCCGCACGCCCCCGCCTCTGCACGCCCCCGCCTCTGCACGCCCCGGCCCCGCACGTCTCCCCCTGCGGTCCCCTGTCCCCACCAGCACCGCAAGCCCCTCCGGCACCCCCGCCCCCGCGCCTCCCCGTCGACCGCGCCGTACCGCCGGACGGGAAAACGGACGGTAATGCCTTTTCTCACCGGCTGGGCTATGGTCGGCCTTATGACGGGATCGTGCAGAGCGCCACGAGGCCCCATCGCGCTGTGCTGCGTGGTGGGCCTGGTCCTGCTGTCCCTGCTGGTCGCCGGCCCTTCCTACGCCGACGACCAGACTGCCCCGCGCCCCCTGTCCGCCGGTCACGCATGGACCCCGGACAAGGGCGGCGACCGGATGCCGAGCCTGCCGCCCCAGGCGTCCAGCGGCCGTGAGCACCACGTGCTGTCGTTGTGGCCGCCGCTGCGCGGCGCGCGGCACGCCGAGGCCGCCCACCTCCCGCTGCTCCCGGCGCCCGGTTCCGACGCGGCCGCGATCCGCGACCCGCAGCAGGTCGGGCACCGCACGGCGGGCTCGCGCAGCCCGCCGCTGATCTAGCTCCCTCCCTCTTCACGAGTCGCCGCCTCCCGGCCCGCCCAGCGCGCCGCGGGGCCGGTCGTCGCGCCCGGCCTTTCGCACGGCCGGGTCCACGCGTCGCCCGGCCGCCCGCGGGTTCCCGCGCGTTCCCGTACGGCCGGAGGTCGCCGTCGTGGCGTCCCCGCGTGCGGGATGCGCCCCTTTTCTCTCGTCTTTCGCGTACGAGTCCTCCGCGTCAGAGCAAGGAGCCGATCATCGTCATGTCCGACGCCGGATCAGTCCACGAACACTCACCGCGAACGTCCGCGGTGCACCGCGCCCACGTGGTGCTCGACCTGGGCACCTCACGCACCCGTTCGCTGTCCCTGGACGGGTTCGCCATCGCCGACCGTCCCTCGGCGGTCGTCGTCCCGTCGCCGGAGAGCGCGGCCGGGATCCCGGTCCGCCCGATCCGCCGGGGCATGGTCGTCGACCCGGGCGCCTGCCTGCGGCTCGTGCATCTCGTGCTGCAGGACGCCTGGCTGGCCGGCGGCCGGCCGCTGGAACACGTGATGGCCGCGGTGCCCAGGGCCGCGACGGGCAGCGACCGCCAGGCGGTGCGCGCGGCCGTCGCCGAGGCGGCCGGCTGCCAGGTGACGCTGGTCGAGGCGCCGCTGGCCGCCGCCGCGGGCGCCGGTCTGGATGTCGCGGGGCCGGGGCCGTACCTGCTGCTGGACGTGGGGGCGGGCATCGTTGAGGCCGTCGTCGTCAGCGGCGGCGCGGTCAGCGACGCGGCGGCGCTCCAGCTCAGCGCCACGACCAGCACGGGCCTGCTGCCGGACGCGCTGGACGGCGTCGTGGAGATGACCGCGGGCCTGCTGCGCCGCCAGCCGGCCCACCTGCGCCCGGCCGTCCGGGACAACGGCCTGACCGTCACCGGCGGGGGCGCGCTCCAGACGCGGCTGCTGGACCGCCTGCACACCGCCCTTCGCACGCGGATCAACGCCACGGCGGAGCCGCAGCACGCCACCGTCCGCGGCCTGCTGCGCCTGTGCCTGCGCCCCGCGGCGCCCGTCATCGCACTCTGAACCCCCGCAATCCGCGCGGAAAGGAAACCACCATGACCGACCACCTCAGCACCGTGCAGCTCCAGTCCCTGCGCCAGGACATCGACGAGCAGCTGGAGCGGCGCAGCCGCCACCTGCTCGGTCTGCAGGCCGCGGCCCAGGACGGCAACGGCGCGGACGACACCTGGCAGGAGCTGCTGGCCTCCCTCGCCACCGCCGACCGGGCCATCGCCGAGCTCACCCAGGCCCGCGACCGGCTGACGGCCGGCTCGTACGGCCGCTGCTCGCACTGCGAGGCGGGCATCCCGTTCGAACGGCTCAAGATCCGGCCGCTGGCCCGGTTCTGCATCAACTGCCAGCGCCGGTACGAAGCCGCCTGACCTCCCGGGACCGGCCGCCCCTCGCGACGTCGGGCGGCCGGTCCACCGCCGACGGCCGGATGGACAGGAATATGCAGACCGGTCTAGTGTGTATCGCATGGCGGTCAAGGGGGACGAGACGCGGGCGCGCATCATCGCGGCGGCCCGGACGCTGGTGGAGGCCCAGGGCAGCCACGGCACCGGCCTCAACGAGGTGCTGGCGGTGGCCGGCGCGCCGCGCGGGTCGCTCTACCACCACTTCCCCGGCGGCAAGGACCAGCTGGTGGGCGAGGCGCTGGCCGCCGCCGGCCGGGAGGTCGACGCCATGATCGACGATCTGGCCGGCACGCTGCCCGGCGCCCGCGAGCTCGTGCCGGCTGTCCTCGACGTGCTGGCCGACAGGATGGTGGCGGCCGGGTACGCCAAGGGCTGCCCGGTGGCGACCGTGGCTCTGGAGATCGCCTCCTCCAACGAGCAACTGCAGCGCGTCTGCGCCGGCATCTACGAAGGCTGGCAGCGCAGGCTGGCCGACGCCCTGCGCGCCGAGGGGCACGACGCGGCCGACGACCTGGCGGCGACCGTGCTGGCGCTGATCGAGGGCGCGCTGGTGCTGGCCCGCGCGAGCCGTTCCAGGCTGCCGGTCGAACGGGTCCGCCGCCAGGTCGTCAGGCTGCTGGCCTGAACCGGCGGTTCTTCGTACCCACAGAATATGCAGATCGGTCTAGAGAGGAATCGACATGGAAGACGCCGTGGTGTTCGGCGCGACCGGCTTCATCGGCAGATGGACGGTCCTGCACCTGCTGGAACAGGGCCGTGCCGTGACGGCAGTCGTCCGCCGCGCGGACGACGGGCCGGCCCGCTGGCTGCGCGAGCACGGCGTGCCCGCCACGCGGCTCACGGTCGTCGAGGGCGACGTCACGGCCGGGCCCGGCCTCGGACTGGGCGCGGCCGCCGAAGAGGCGGCGGGCGTGCGGGACGTGTTCAACGCCGCCGGCGTCTACCGCTTCGGCATGGGAGACGAGGAGGCCAGGGCGGTCAACGTCGAAGGCGCGCTCAACGTGCTGAACTGGGCCGCCGCCCGTCCCGGGTTGCGCCGGCTGGTGCACGTGTCGGGCTACCGCGTCGGGCTGGACCCGCGGCCGCGCCACCCGCTCCCGGAGGCCGAACTGGCGGCCCTGTACCGGGACAAAGGGGCGTACGAGGGCTCCAAGGCCGAGGGGGACGCCGCCGTACGGGTCGCCGCGGCGCGGCTCGGCGTGCCGCTGACCGTGGTGAACCCGAGCAGCGTCATCGGCCATTCGCTGACCGGCGAGGCCGGCCAGTACCTCGGGCTGGCCTCGCTGGTCCGCGATCTGTGGGCGGGCCGGCTGCCCCTGCTGCCGGGTGGCGCCCGCACGTTCGTCCCGGTGGTGACGGTGGACCATTTCGCCCGGTTCATGGCCGCCGTGCCCGAGCACGACCCCGAGCCCGGCGGCCTGCACTGGGTGCTCGATCCCGCCACGCCCGACCTGCCCGACCTGATCCGGCTGCTCGCGGAGCACCTCGGCGTACGCGCGCCGCGTATACGCGTGCCAGTGGGCGTGATCCGCCGCCTGCCGTCGGTGCTGACCGGCGCCGAGCCCGAGACGCTGGGCTTCCTGACCGAGGACCGGTACGACACGGGCTCGGCCGACCGGGTCGCCGGGTCCGCGGGGCTCCGCCGGCCACCCGCGGGGGAAGCGTTGCGCCGCTGGGCCGACCGGCTGGTCGCCGACCGGTTCGGGGCCGCTCCGGCCGCACGTCCCGGTGGTTTCCACAGCGTGGCGGGCTCGCGTACGTACGTGGTGGGTGAGCGTACGTCGCCGCGGGTGGTCCTGCTGCACGGGCTTCCGCTCGACGGCGACTCCTGGCACGGCGTGCTCGACGAGCTGGACAGCACCCCGCCCCCGGCCCGCCCCGGAACTGGTTCGGACCGGTTTCCTGCGCTCGTCGCCGATCTGCCGGGGCTGGGGCGTTCCTCGTCCGCCGGGGGCGCGGCGTCGGACTGGCTGGCCGAGTTGCTGGGGCCCGTGCGCACCCGTCCGGTGATCGTCGCGCACTCGGCCGCCGCCGCGCCGGCGCTGCGGTACGCCGCCGCCCATCCCGGCCGGATCGCCGCCCTGGTCCTGCTGTCCCCGTACTTCCTCCAGCGCCGGCCGTCCGCGCTCACCCAGCTCCTCGCGGCCCCTCTCCTCGGCAGGATGGGCCCCGACCGGCTCACGGCCACCCTCCTCGGCCCGGCGTCCCCGTCCGAGGAGGCGCGGCGGGCGGTCGCGAGCGCCGCTGCCGGGCTCCGCCGTCCCGGGGTCGCCCGGCGCACCGCCCGCGCGCTGCGCGCCGCGCAGCGCCCCGCCGAACGCGCCGCCCTCCGCACGCTGCTCGGTGGCCCCGTACCTGTGCACCTCGTGGCGGGCGAGCTGGACCCGCTGACCCCCGACGCCGCCCCGGGCACGGTCATCCCGGGGGCCGGGCACCACCCGCACCTCACCCACCCGGCCGCCGTCGCGGAGATCGTGCGGCAGGTCCTTCTCCAGCACGCCGTGGACGATTGCCCTCCGCCGCCCATGACTGAGATCATGACCGGCCCACTTCCTCACCACCCCAGGGAACCATGAGCTCCGTCACCTACACCGAGCCCACCGAGCCCCAACCCGAGATCCCACTCGCCGGCGGCGACGTCACCGAAGGCGTCGTACGCGTCGGCGACACCGTACGCCGCCCCGTGGGGCCCAATTCCCCGCTGGTCCACGCCCTGCTGGGGCACCTGGAGGAGGCCGGGTTCGCGGGCGCGCCGCGTTTCCTCGGCATCGACGCCGCCGGCCGCGAGGTGCTGACCTTCGTCCCCGGTGAGGTCGCCGGACGGCCGCGGCCCGCATGGCTGGCCGAGGAGGAGCGGCTGGCCTCCGTGGGCCGGCTGATCCGGGCCTACCACGAGGCGGTGGCGGGGTTCGTCCCGCCCGACGGCGTGCGGGCGGACTTCGGGTTCACCGAGCCGCCGGGCATGCCGCCCGCGCCGCCGTACCCGCCGGAGCTGGTCGGGCATCTGGACTACACGCCGGACAACATCGTGTTCCGCGACGGCGTGGCGGCCGGGCTGATCGACTTCGACATCGCCAGGCCGGCCACCCGGGTGGAGGAGCTGGTGAGCGCGATGGTGTACTGGGCGCCGCTGGCCGACCCGGCCGACGCCGACCCGCCCCTGCGCGGGCTGGACGTGCCGCGCCGCTGCCGCCTGCTCGCCGACGCGTACGGGATGTCCGGCGTCGACCGGTCGCGCCTGGTCGAGGTGGCCGTGCTGCGTACCCGGCGGTCGTGGTTCTCGATGCGGCAGATCGCCGAGGAGCGCGGCGGCGGCTGGGCCCGGATGTGGGAGGAGGGCGTCGGCGACCTGATCAAGCGGCGCGAGGCGTGGCTGGAGCGCCACGGCCCGGCGATCGAGGCCGCGCTCACCGCCCCCTGACCGCCCCTGCCCCGGAGGCGGCGTCCGCCCTACTGGCCGGGCGGCGGCAGGCGCAGGGCGAGCAGCGCGATGTCGTCGGTACGCGGCGACGGCGCGAGCGCGAGCACCTGCTCGCAGAAGTCCTGGAGCGGGCGCCGGGCCAGCGTCGCGGCGTGCCGGCGCAGCCGGGCCAGGCTGGTGTCCAGGTTGACGCCGGGCACCTCGACCAGCCCGTCGGTGTAGAGCAGCAGCGTGCTGCCCGGCGGCAGCGGCGCCAGGGCGTCGTGGCGGGTCACGTCGTCGAGATGCACGCCCAGCAGCAGCGACTGGCCCTCCTCCAGGTAGCGGGCCTGCCCGTGCGCGGTGACCAGCAGCGGCGGCAGGTGGCCGGCGCTGGTCCAGCGCAGGATCCGCGTGTCCGGGTCGCCCTCCGGCTGGGGAGGCTCGATCCTGGCCAGGATGGCCGAGGCCGTGGGGGCGTCGCTGGCCACGGCCATGACCTTGTTGAGCCGGTCGAGGATCAGGCTGGGCGACTCCTTGTGGTCGCAGGCCAGGGCGCGCAGCATGTTGCGGAGCTGGGCCATCTGCCCGGCGGCCTCCAGGTCGTGGCCGGCGACGTCGCCGATGGCCAGCGCGGTGACGCCGTCGGGGAGCACGAACGCGTCGTACCAGTCGCCGCCCACCTGGGAGCCGGCCGGGGCGGCCAGGTAGCGGGCGGCGAGCTGCAGGTGATCGACCTGGGGCAGCGCGGTCAGCAGGTGGCGCTGCATGGTGTCGACGATGTCGCGCTGCTGGCCGAAAAGGCAGGCGTTGTCGGCGGCCAGGGCCGCGGTGCGGGCGATGTCGGCCACCAGCTCCACGTCGGCCTCCGTGTACGGCCGCGCCGGGTCGGTGCGCGCCACCGTCAGAGCGCCCAGCACGCGGCGCGGCGTACGCAGCGGCGCCACGATCGCCGACGAGCCGCCCAGCACGTTGAACAGGGAGTCGTGCGCGGCGGCCAGCGGCCCGTCGGGCGGCGCGGCGATCTGCTCGGGGCCCAGCAGCAGGGCCTGCTCCCCGCGCAGCACCCGGACCAGCGCCGACCGCGAGGGGCCCTTCGGCAACGACGGCAGCTCGGCGAACCACGAGGGGTCCACCGGCGCGGCCCCGGTGCTGGCCATGGCCAGTCGGCGCAGCTCGCGCGGCCCGAGGAACATGTCCACCGCCGCCCAGTCGGCCAGGCGCGGCACCAGCAGCCGGCCGAGCCGCGTCATCGCCTCGCGCACGTCCAGCGTCTGGGTGAGGACGGTGCTGATCTCGGTCAGCAGGCGGAACTGCTCGGTCAGCTTCTGGGCGCGGACGAGCTCTTCGGCCTGCCGGCCGGCCGCGTCGAGGCGTTCGACGACGTCGATGAAGATCACGACGACGCCGGCCGGCTCGCCGTCGTGGTGGATGGGCGAGGCCAGCCAGGCGACCGGGAGCAGCCGGCCGCCGGCGGTGGCGAAGGTGGCGAACTCGCTGCGTACGGACCGGTCCTGCCGGCACACCGTGACCAGCTCGCAGGCGGAGCGGGGCGGGAGGCTGCCGTCGAGGCGGCGGTGCAGCGTCTGGTGCGCGTCGGCGCCGCGCAGCTCGTCGGCGGGAAAGCCGAGCAGGGCCACCGCCCCGGGGTTGACCCACGTGATGCGGCCGGCGAGATCGGTGAGGTAGATGCCCATGCCCGTGCCGTCGAAGGCCGCCCGCAGCAGCCACTCCGCCGGCTGGGCGCCGGAACCGGAGCCGTCCGGCCGGTGTCCGGCGTCACCCCGATCAGCCATCATCACACTACGTTATCGGATGATTACTGACATGCCGACTTCGTGTACCCGGGAACGTGCCGGGCCGGGACCAGCCGGGCTAGGACCAGGGGAAGGCGCCGCCGGCCATGGTGCTGCTGAGGCGGCGATCGGCGGCGCCGGGGGTTTCCGAGGGCACCAGCATGCGCAGCCGCAGCCGCGAGCCGAGGCCGGTCTCCTCCAGCGCGACCGAGTCGCACAGTTGCTGGATCACCCACAGGCCGAAGCCGTGGGACGCGGTCGGGTCGACGCCGGCGGCGTCGAGATGGTCGGGGGTCAGGCGGCCCGCGGTGTCCAGGATCTCCACGCAGACGCCGATCGGGTCCCGGGTCGCGGTGACCAGGCCGGCCGAGCCGCCATGGTCGAGGACATTGGTGACGGCCTCGTTCACCGCGAGCACCAGGTCCTCCAGCCGCTCGCCGGACAGTCCGCTGTGGTGGCCGTGGATGCGCACCAGGTCGCGGATGAACGCCAGATCGGCGCTGATGGGACAGCGCAGCTCGAACTCCACAAGCATGATCGTCTCGTCTATCGGACGTCGGGAAGGGTACGCCGGCCCCCTTCAGCTTTCCCGTCGAGCGATCGTCAAACGCGCCGACCGCTCATGGACCGGCTCCCGGACGGCTCACGGGATGACGGCCTGGGCGAGGGCCATGCCGCACCAGGCCGCTCCGAGGCCGGCCGCGATGCTGGCCGCGGCGTTGAGCGCGGCGTAGGTGCGGGCGCCGTTCTGCAGCAGCCGCAGGGTCTCGTACCCGAAGGTGGAGTACGTGGTCAGCGCCCCGCACAGGCCCGTGCCCAGGAGGGCCTGCGCCGCGCCGGTGGCGGGCAGCGCCAGCAGGAAGCCGAGCAGCGCGGACCCGGCCACGTTCACGGTGAAGGTGCCCCACGGGAACAGGCTGTCGTGCCGGGCCTGGACGGCGCGGTCGATCAGGTAACGGGCGGGCGCACCCACGGCGGCCCCCAGCACCACCAGCAGCAGCGTCGTCACGGACGCCGCCCACCGCGCGGAGCCCGGACGGCCTGGTCGGGGGCGGTCTCGGCGGGGGCGGTCTCGGCGGGGGCGGTCTCGGCAGGAATGGTCTCGGCGGCAGTGGCGAACCGGCCGAACAGCCCCCGGCCGAGCACCTGGCCCAGGAAGACCGCGGCCAGCGCCGTGACCAGCGTGACCGCCAGGTAGGCGAGGGCCGTGCGCGGCTCGCCCGCGGCCAGCGCCCCGTGGGCGTCGGCGATGGAGGTGGAGAACGTGGTGAACCCGCCCAGCACCCCCACCCCCAGGAACGGCCGGGTCAGCGGATGGGCCCGCCAGACCTCGGTGATGGCCACCATCAGCAGCCCGATCAGCAGGCAGCCGGTGACGTTGACGGCCAGCGTCGGCCAGGCGAACCCGCCGGGCGGCACCGGGAAGGCGGTCAGGACGGCGTAGCGGGCGAGCGCGCCCAGCACGCCGCCGGCCGCGATGACGGCCGGCGTGGCGACCGGGGCACGGGCCAGCTCGCCGCGCTGGGCGGGCACATGGAGGTCGACGTCGGGATCGACCGCGGCCCGCGGATCGACCCGCGCACCCCCGACGCCGTCGGCACCCCCGGCGACGTGCGCGCCACCGACCTCCACGCCTTCGACGGCACGCCCGGATCCGGCCTCCGAGCCTTCGACGGCGGCGTGCGCACGGCCGGGTTCGGGTTCGGGGGGACGAGCTTGGGTCATGAGGCATCTCCTACCAGCACATGAGCGTGGCACATCTCTGGCAGGGACCGTTGGCGGCGACACCGCGGTTACCCCCGGACGGGCGGGAGGCGGCGGGCCCCACCGCCGCGGCTCCCGGCACGGGAAGCCGCCCCCATCATACCGGCGACCACCTCGCCCCCACCTCCGAGAAGTCTCCCCCGCAGGAAACGGCCCCCGGCGTCAACCGCTGAGCGACAACCAGATGCGGTCGGGCAGGACGCGGGCCGCCTCGTCCAGGTCGATGTCCGGCGCGCCCGCCAGCCACCGCCTGCTCACCTCGGCCACCGGCCCGATCAGCAGCATCTCCACCTGCGCCGCCGGCAGCCGCGCGACCGCCCCCTCCGCCATGCGCGCGCCGATCCAGGCGTTCAGCCCGGCCAGCCGGGACGCCTTGGCCGCGGCGATGCGCTCGGCGTACGGGCCGAGGTCCAGCGCGTACGGCGCCGCGTGGATGAAGCGGGCCTTGTCCGGGTGCGAAGCGGTGAAGCCGAGGTAGGCCGTCACGGCGCGGCGCACGCCGTCACGGGCGTCGGCGGTCTCCTCGGTGACGGCGAGCAGCGTGTCGAGCAGCTCGTCCATGCACCGGCTGTACAGCGCGGCGGCCAGCCCTTCCAGGCTGCCGAAGTGGTGGTAGACGCTGCCCATGCTGACGCCGCTGCGCGTGGTCACCGCCCGGAGGGTGAAGTCGGCAGGGTAGACCTCCAGGGCGGTGTCCAGGAGCCTGCGCACGGTCTCCTCGCTGCGCCGGTGCCGGGTCACCGCACCGCGGCCAGCGCCTCGGCCTCGTCCCAGACGTGCCGGGCCAGGTCGGCGTCCAGCGCCGGGCCCTGCAACGGGACCTGGCGGTCCTGGTCGAAGTACCGGCCGGTGCCGGGAGCCCCGGCCAGGGAGACGACGTGCCGCGCGCCTTCCTCGGGCGCGGCCCAGCTGCGCTTGGCGGCCTTGAGCAGCCAGCCGAGCGGGCCGCGGCGGTCGCCGAGCCCGGTGCGGATGACACCGGGGTGCACGGCGTCGATCGTGATCCCGGCCGTCCGCCAGCGTTCGGCGAACAGGGGCACGGTGAGCAGGTTGCACAGCTTGGTGTCGGCGTACGTGCGCATCGGCGAGAAGGCGGCGCCCACGGCCGTGCGTCCGGGTTCGGCCCGGCCCTTGGCGTACAGGCCGGCGGTGACCTGCACCACGCGTCCGAGCCGGTCCTCCAGCAGGTGGTTGAGCAGGAACGGCGCCAGGTGGTTGACCGCGAACGACTCCTCCAGCCCGTCCTCGGTCAGGACGCGGCGGGCGGGCCACAGGCCGGCGTTGTGCACGAGCACGTCGATGCGCGGGCAGCGGTCCCGCAGGTCGCCGGCCAGCCGCCGGACCGACTCGGCCGTGGTGAGGTCGCCCGTCACGGCCTGGACGTCGCCCCCGATCCGCGCGGCGGCCTGCCGGCCCTGCTCCGCGTCGCGCGCGACCAGCAGCACCTGGTGCCCTTCGCCGGCCAGCCGTTCGCACACCGCGTATCCGATGCCCCGGTTGCCGCCGGTCACCACCATGATGGACATGTCAGAGCATTTTTCTAGAGAAATGATCTAATTTCAAGAAGATGGCCGGTCCGGCTTGACCTGGAGTTCGCTCCAGCACCCAGACTCCCGTTCCGGGGCCTCGTACAGAACGTGACGAACTGGGGAGACAGCATGAAGTACCGGACGATCGGCACGAACCCGGACACCCGCCGTGAGGTGAGCGCACTCGCCCTCGGGGCGATGTTGTTCGGCTCGGTGACCGACGAGAAGACGTCGTTCGCCATCCTCGACCGCTACGCCGAGGCCGGAGGGACGTTCATCGACACGTCCGACAACTACGCCTTCTGGGTGGACGGTGGCCAGGGCGGGCAGAGCGAGGAGCTGCTCGGCCGCTGGCGGCGCAGCAGCGGCGCCGGGGACGAGATCGTGATCGCCACCAAGCTGGGCGCGCGGCCGCTCGCGCCGGGCACCAGCTACGTCGACAACGCCGAGGGCCTGTCCGCCAAGATCATCAGGGAGTCGGCCGAGCGCAGCCGCGAACGCCTCGGCGTGGACCGCATCGACCTGCTCTACGCCCACATCGAGGACCGCACGGTGGAGGTGGCCGAGACCGTCGAGGGCTTCGGCGCCCTGGTGGCCGAGGGCACGGTCGGCCTGCTCGGGGCGAGCAACCACGCGATCTGGCGGGTGGAGCGGGCCCGCGCCCTGGCCGCCGCCGCGGGGGTGGCCGGGTACGAGGTGCTGCAGTACCAGCACAGCCTGCTGCGCCCGCGCTTCGACGTGCCGGAGTCGATCTTCCAGGACGGCAGCCTCGGCCACGCCGGGGCCGAGCTGCTGAGCTACCTGCGCGCCGAGCCCGACCTCACCCTGGTCGCCTACTCGCCGCTGCTCGGCGGGGCCTACACCCGGCAGGACAAGCAGGTGCCGCCGGACTACGACCACCCCGGCACCCCGGCCCGCCTGGCGGTGCTGCGCGAGGTCGCGAAGGAGTGCGGGGCGAGCATGAACCAGGTGGTGCTGGCCTGGCAGATCGGCTCGGCGTTCCCGGTGATCCCGCTGGTCGGGGCGTCGTCGGTGGCCCAGCTGGAGGAGAGCCTGGCCGCCGTGGACCTGGAGCTGACCGACGACCAGCGCGCCCGCCTGGACGCCGCCCACTGAGACCGCCCGCCGCCGGCAAGCGACGCCGCGCCTGGGCCCGGTTCGCGCGGGTAAGGATGGGGCTCATGTTCATCAAAGCGTGTCTGAACGGGAGCCGGGCGGCGGGCGAGCACCCCCGGCTGCCCCTGACGCCCGCCGAGCTGGCCGCCGACGCCGTGGCCGTGCGGCGGGCGGGGGCGGGGGCGGTGCACGTCCATCCGCGTGACGCGGCGGGGCGCGAGTCGCTGGCCGCCGCCGACGTCGGGGCGGCGACGTCGGCCGTCAGGGCGGCGGCGCCGGGGCTGCCCGTGGGCGTGTCCACCGGCCTGTGGATCATGGGCGGCGACGCCTCGGCCCGCCTGGACGCGGTGACCGCCTGGGCGGAACTGCCCGCCGGCGCCCGTCCGGACTTCGCCTCGGTGAACCTGTCGGAGCCGGGCTTCGGCGAGCTGGCGCGGATGTTGCTGGCGGCGGGGATCGGGGTCGAGGCGGGGGTGTGGACACCGGCCGACGCCGCGACGCTGACCGCCTCGGGGCTGGCCGGACGGATGACGCGCATCCTCGTCGAGGTGATCGACGCGCCGTCCGAGGAGGCGGTCCCCCGGGCGGCGGCCGTTCTCGACCGCCTGGACGGGTCGCCCGCCCCCCGCCTGCTGCACGGTGAGGGGCCGGCGACGTGGCCGCTCGTGGCGGAGGCCGTACGGCGGGGCCTGGCCACCCGGATCGGCCTGGAGGACACGCTGCTCGATCCGGACGGCGGCCCGGCCGAGGACAACGCCGCGCTCGTCCGCCATGCCCTGGCCATCGCCCGCCCCGGCGGGGAGAGAGCAGAGCGCGCCGGGTGGTAGGGGTAGCCCCCGTATGAGGGTGGGTGGTGCCGTGACTGTGACAGAGCCGTCAATTCGCCAGAGTCGGGACATAGCTTGATCGACGCTACAAGGAGTCCCGATGCCTTCCTCCGCCGCCCGGCGCGCACTCGCCCTGCTCGTGATCGTCCCGCTGGCGCTCGCACCGATGGCTCCGGCGTTCGCCGCCGACCGGGCGCCGTCGTTGCAGTCGCGGCTGGACGCCCTCACCGCCTCCCCCGACGTGCCCGGCGCCGTGGCCTACATCCGCCACCCGGACGGCAGGACCACGACGGTCGTGTCCGGCACCGCGCGGCGCGGCACGAAGCAGCCCATGCCCGGCGCCGACGGCCGGTTCAGGATCGCCAGCGTGAGCAAGTCCATCATCGCGGCCACCGTGCTGAAGCTGGCCGACCAGGGCAAGGTGAACCTGGACGAGCCGGTCGAGACGTACCTGCCGGGGGTCATCCGCGGCAAGGGCGTCGACGGGCGGGACATCACCGTGAAGATGCTCCTGCAGCAGACCAGCGGCCTGCCGGACTTCACCCCCGCCGCCGACTGGTCGAAGATCGGCAAGCAGGACCTGCTCGAACTGGCCCTCTCCCTCGAACCGACGCCCCGCGGCCGGTTCGCCTACTCCAACACCAACTACATGGTCCTCGGCCTGGTCGCGCAGGCGGTGACCGGGCGCGACTTCCGCGTGGTCAGCCGCGACCTGGTGCTGAAGCCGCTGGGCATGCGGGACACGTACTGGCCGGCCAAGGGCGAGACCGGCATCCGCGGCCCGCACGCGCACACCTACGGCGTGCACCCGCTGCGCCCCAAGGACGGCGTCGTCGACCTGACCCGGCTGCCCGGCCACGCGTTCGGCGCCAGTGGCGGGCTGGTCTCGACGCCGCGCGACCTGAACACGTTCTGGCGGGCGCAGTCCGTCAGGTCCGGTTCGTACGTCGACGTCGACCGGCCCGGCTGGCCCAAGGGCGCCCGCTACGGCTACGGCGTCATGGAGATCCCGCTGAGCTGCGGCGGGAAGTTGTGGGGGCACGGCGGCGACGTCCCTGGCGTGTCCACCTTCAGCGGCCGCGACCGCGCGGGCCGCACGGTCACCGTGTACACCACGGGCTCGGCCAACGGCGGCAAGGCCCGCGACCTCCTGATCGCCGCCTTCGACACCGCCCTGTGCACCCGCTGACCGGAGTTCCGGCGGCCCCGCGCGCCCGCTAGGCGGACCGCCGGCTCAGCACGGGGTCGGCGACCAGCCGGGCCACCTGGCACAACGTCCGGCCGTGCTCCCGGAACAGCTCGGAGATCGGCACCCAGCCCTCTTCGAGCAGGAACTCCGGCCACGCCAGGATGACGTCGGCGGGCACCAGCGGCCGCATCCGGGGGAAACGCGAGTGCCAGAACGCGCCGTCGACCACCCGGCCCCTGACCCGGGTGGCGATCCCCCGGCCGCGGGCCAGCGCCTCCAGCACGGCCATGCGCTGGCTGCACGAGCCCCGGCCGCGGGCGACGGTCACGGAGACCGGCTGCTCGTCGTTCATCGCGTACACCGGGCGGATGGTCCGGCTGACCAGGGTGTGCGCGGCGCGTACCAGGGCACGCGGCGGCGTCCCCGCGCCGGGGAGTCGCGCGGCCAGGGCGGTGACACGGGGGTGAGGCCAGTCGAGGATGGCCGTGGCGGCGGTGCCGGGCCCTGATGATCCGCCTTCGCTCATGCCCGCCACGGTAACCCGCCCCTTTCGGGGACGTGCCGCCGCCCCCGTCGCGGGCCGGGGTCAGCGGTTCATGTCGCGGCGCAGGGCCGGAAGGCGGGGCTCCTCGTCGGTCCAGGCGGCCGTCCTGATCGCCTCGTACGAGCGGTCCTGGCCGACCGTCGACTCCAGGGCCAGCGGCAGGCCGGTGGCGGTGTCCACGACGAACCGGTACCGCTCACCCGGCCCGCCCGGCCGGCTGACCGCCTGTCCCTTGCGGCCGAGCGGGTCGGTGGCCTCGCTCTCCGCGCTCGCCCCCGGGAGCGCGGCCAGCATCCGGTACGTCGCCGCCCGCACCTCAGGCGAGGTCGGGAAGTTCATGACGAGCCGCACGCCGGTCTCGAAGAGCTGGGCGTTCATGTCCACCCGCTCCTTGCCGTACCCCTTGGACACGACGCGTTCGAGGGTGTCGCGCAGCCCTTCCGGGGTGGTCGGCAGGGCGTTCAGGGTGGCGGGCGTCATGGGCGTGCCCAGCAGGGTGAGGGTCTTGCCGCTGTCGTCGCGGACGGCGTCGCGCTCGCCGGGGCCGGCCTGCAGCTTCACCGGGGGCGTCCCCCCGCTCAGGGTCCAGGTCCGGGGGGAGCCGGCGGCGCGCCAGGCCGTCTCGTCCTCGGGCGTCGCCGGCTCGGCGCCGAGGTCCTGGCGGATCACCCAGGTGGGGCGGTCGGCCGCCTTGGGGAGCCAGAGCTCGACCGAGCGGCTGGTCCTGAGGGTGTAGTGGCCGCCGGGCGCGCGTTCGTACCGGCCGACGACGCCGTCGCGCATCCAGTACGCGCCGTCGCCCGCGGCGGGGGTGACCGAGTCGGCGGCGGCCAGCAGGATCTCACCGGCCGAGAGCCGGGCGGGCGCCGCGGATGCCGAGGGTGCCGACGGCGTCGAGGGTGCGGTGAGGAAGGTGGCGGCCACGGTGACGGCGGCCGCCCCGGCCAGGCTCGCCCCCACGAGCGGCCAGCGCCGCCGGCGCCCCCGGCTCCTTCCGCCGTCCGGCAGCGCCCGCAGCGCCGGCCGCCGCTGCTCCCGGCGGACGCCGGCGTCCAAGGGGGAGGCGTAGGCGTCGGCGAGGCGGGCGCGGCCGTCGGCCAGCACCTCGGGGGTGGGGGGCGGGGCCGCGTAAAGGTCGCGGATCAGGGTCAGGTCCTGGTTCAGGTCATCCACGGGAGTCTCCAAGCAAGGGGTTGACGCCGCCCAGGGCGGCGCGAAGCTTCCTTCTGATGCGGTTCAGCCGGGAACCGACCGTTCCTGCGGGGATGTCGAGGGCCTGGCCGATCTCCTGATAGCTCAGGTCGGCCAGCGCCAGGAGCAGCAGGACGTCGCGGTCGGCGTCCGGCATCGCCTGCAGCGCCGCCACCAGGTCGTCCTTGACGCCCGCCGCCGCCAGCCGTCCGGCGACCAGGTCCTCGTGCCCGTCCTCGGCCTGTTCGCCGGTGAGCGTCCCTTCCGGCGCCCGTTGCATCGCCTGCAACCGGCGCAGCTCGCTCCGGCGGTGCTGGGCGACGACGTTGGTGGCGATGCCGTACAGCCAGCCGCGGACCACGCCGCGGCCGGAGTCGAAGCCGGCCCGGCCGTGGAAGGCGGCCAGGAAGATCTCCGCGGTGAGGTCGTCGGCGGCCTGGGTGCCGAGGCGGCCGGCGACGTACCGGTGGATCTCGGAAAAGTAGCGGTCGTAGAGCACCCCGAACCTCTCGGGGAGGCGCAGGGACTCGGCGATCGCCTGCTCGTCCTCGACCGTCATGGTTTGTGTCACACCCCTACTTGGCGGAAGCGCCCGTCCTTCTTCACGCCCTCTCAGCCCGTGAAGAGGGGGCGGGCATTCCGCCAAGAAGACATGTGATCCTCAGAACGACAGCGGTCTCGCTGACCATCGCGCTCCTCGGAGCCGTCCCGTCCGGCCTGCCGGCCCCGCCGGGCGGCACCGCCCGTACCGTGACGCTGATCACGGGCGACCGGGTGAGCCTCGTCGCCGACGGCGTGCGCGTCGCGCCGGGCAAGGGCCGTACGGGCGTCGTCTTCAGCACGGAGAAGATCGGCGACCGGCTCCGCGTCGTCCCCGGCGACGCCGTCCCCCTGCTGGCCGCCGGCCGGCTCGACCCCCGCCTGTTCGACGTGACGACCCTGCTGGAGTACGCCCCCGGCGCCCTGCCCCTCATCGTCGCGGGCCCGGACGCCGCCCGCCGGCCGGGCCTGGCCGCCCATGGCATGACGGTGACCCGCGACCTGCCCGCCGTGAACGGCGCCGCCGTACGCTTCGACGCCGCCGGCGGCTCCTGGCCGGACCTCAGGGCCTCGCTCTCCACCGGCGCGGGGAAGATCTGGCTCGACGGCCGGGCGACCCTGTCGCTGGACGCCAGTGTCAAGCAGATCGGCGCCCCCGCCGCCTGGGAGAAGGGCTACACGGGCGCCGGGGTGAAGGTCGCCGTCCTGGACTCCGGCATCGACGACACCCACCCCGACCTGGCCGGCAAGGTGGCGGCCCGCCGGAACTTCACCGGCACCGACACCGCGGCCGACCTCACCGGGCACGGCACCCACGTGGCCTCGACCATCGCCGGGACGGGCGAGCGCTACCGCGGCGTCGCGCCGGGCGCCACCCTCCTGGACGCCAAGGTGTGCGCCGACCGCCGGTGCGCGGAGTCGGCGATCCTGGCCGGCATGCAGTGGGCCGCCGAGCAGGGGGCCAAGGTGGCCAACCTCAGCCTCGGCTCGCCGGACGCCCCGGGCCTGGACCCGCTGGAGGAGGCCGTCCGGACGCTGACCGAGCGGTACGGCGTGCTGTTCGTCGCGGCCGCCGGCAACTACGGCAAGCCGGGCACGGTCGCCTCGCCCTCCACCGCGGACGCGGCCCTGTCGGTCGGCGCGGTGGACCGTGCCGACCGCCTGGCCGTCTTCTCCAGCACCGGTCCCCGCGTGGGCGACTCGGCGTTGAAGCCCGACATCACCGCGCCCGGTGTCGCCATCCGCGCCGCGCGCGGCAAGGACTCCCCCGGCGACGGCCCGTACGTCGAGATGTCGGGCACCTCCATGGCGGCCCCGCACGCCGCAGGATCGGCCGCGATCCTGGCCGGGCTGCGCCCGGACTGGACGCCCGAGCAGCTGAAGGCCGCCCTCATGGCCACCGCCCGGCCGCAGCCCGGCACCGGGATCCACGCCCAGGGCGCGGGCCGCCTCGACGTGGGCCGCGCGATCGGCCAGACGGTGACCACCTCCCCCGCGTCGGTCAGCTTCGGCGTGCTCGCCTGGCCGCACGACGACGACGAGCCGGTCACCAGGAAGCTCGCCTACCGCAACGACGGTCCGGAGCCGGTGACGCTGCGCCTGTCGGCGCGGGCCGGCGCGGACGTGTTCGAGGTGTCGCCCGCCACGCTGACCGTCCCCGCGGGCGGCCGGGCGGAGGCGACCGTCACCGCCGACACCCGCGGCGACGTGGCCGACGGGCCGCTCGGCGGCTACCTGGAGGCCACCGCCGCGGACGGCACGACCGTGAGTACGCCGCTCGCCGTGGTCAAGGAGGTCGAGAGCTACGACCTGACCCTCGACCGGCCGGGCGCCGCGGACGCGCTGACCACCCTCTACCGGACCGACGTCGACCGGAAGGACTGGAACCCGGTCACCGTCCAGCCGGGCGGCAGGGTCACGCTGCGGCTGGCCAAGGGCATCTACGTCGTCGACAGCCGGACCACCGACGGCGAAGGTCTGACCATGCTCGTCCATCCCGGCCTGCGCCTGGACCGGGATCGGTCCCTGAGGCTGGACCCGGCTCAGGCGCGGCCGGTGTCCATCGCGCCGCCCGACCCGGCGGCCAGGCACCTGATGACCGAGGTGACCTACGGCGGCCGCACCCGGGACGGCTCCCCCTACTACCTGGGCGCCGAGGCCACCATGTTCGACGCCGCGCCGGGCATCCGCACCGCGCAGGTCGGGTCCGGCCGGTACGACCTGCTGACCAAGGTCGCCGGCCAGTGGGCGGTGCCGGGCCCGGACGGCGACCTGGCGGGCAGCGCGCAGGCGTACCGGCTGGCGTGGTTCGTCCAGGGCCAGGTGCCGACCGGTTTCAGCCGCCGGGTCGGACGCGCGGACCTGGCCACGATCCGCAGGGACTACGGCGCGCCGGCCGCCGGCACGGACGCGAGCGCCGCAAGCGCCGCCTGGCCCGCGGAGGGACGGTTCTTCGGCATCATGTTCATGACCGACTTCCGGCCCCCCTTCACGCACACCGAGTACGTCAACACCGGCGGCGGCCTCCGCTGGCAGAACGTCTACACGGAAATGGGCGCGACCTGGGGAGGCGACCTGACCTCGACCGCCCTCAGGTACGAGGCGGGACGCGCCTACGACGAGACCTGGAACCGCGGCGTCTTCGGCCCCGCGCCGGTCACCGCGGCGGACACGCCTGCCTTCTCGCGCACGGCCGACGTGATCTCCGCGTTCCCCTCGCTGTACGCCGACGGGGCCGGCCATCCGGGGACGTCGAGCGTGTCCGGGGCGCGGACCGCCCTCTACCGCGACGGCGAGCTGGTCGCGGAGGAGCCCGGTCTGGGGGCGCGGTTCGGCGTGCCGGCCGGGGAGGCGGCCTACCGGCTGGAGGTGTCGGCCGAGCGCGGCCCGGAGCTGCCCTCCACCCGTACGGCGGTCGCCTGGACGTTCCGCTCGGCCGAGGGCCGGGACGGCGCGCTGCCGCTGCCGGTCGTCGCCTTCTCGCCCGCGCTGGACCCGGCGAGCGGCGCGCCCGCCGGCCGGGCGTTCGCGGTGCCGGTGTCCGTGCGCGGGCAGGCGGGGGCGGCGCGCGAGCCGGCCGTGGACGTCTCCTACGACGACGGCCGCACCTGGCGGGCGGCGAAGGTCGCGGGCGGCGCCGTACGGCTGCGCCATCCGGCCGGGGCGGGCTTCGTCTCCCTGCGCGCCCGCGCCGCCGACACCGGGGGCAACACCGTGGAGCAGACAGTGATCCGCGCCTACCGGATCGGGTGAGCCGCCGGTTCGGCGGAGGGCTCGGGACACACAGAGCGCACGGGCGACTTTGAGGAAATTTCCGATTTCGCCATCATTTCTACCCACAAACCGCGATGATCAAGCTCGGCCGGATGCCCACGGGGGGCGCACCGACCGTTGATTGGAGCCCCATTTTGCGGAGAAGACTCCCACTGCTCGCCACCGCCTTCGTGGCGCTGGCGGCGTTGACCCCTGTTCCGGCGGCGAACGCGGCGACGACCGCGAAACCCGCCACCACCACGACGAACGCCATCACCTGGGCGCCCTGCGAGGAGGAGCCCAGCGCCGAGTGCGGCAAGCTGACCGTGCCCATCGACTGGGCCAGGCCGAGCGGGCCGTCGATCGACCTCGCGGTCGCCCGGCGCAAGGCCACCGACCCGGCCGCCAGGGTCGGCTCGCTGGTGATCAACCCCGGCGGTCCGGGCGGGTCCGGCGTGGAGGCCGTCTACGGCGCTCCCGGGTCCTACACCGAGGAACTGCAGCAGCGGTTCGACATCGTCGGCTTCGACCCGCGCGGCGTGGGCCGCAGCCACCCGGTCATCTGCTCGGCGTCGGTCTACAACCAGATGCCGCCCACCGTCATGCGCAGCCAGGCCGACTTCGACGCCTGGAACGCCTTCACCAAGAAGCTGCACCCGGACTGCCGGGCCCGTACCGGCCCGCTCTACGACCACGTGGACTCCGTCTCCGTGGCCCGTGACATGGACGCCCTCCGCGCCGCCCTCGGCGAGGAGAAGCTCACCTACTACGGCATCTCGTACGGCACCCTGATCGGCCAGATGTACGCCGAGCTGTTCCCCGGCCGCATCCGGGCGCTCGCCCTCGACAGCAACATGGACCACAGCCTCGGCGTGAAGGGCTTCTTCGCCACCGAGGCCCTGGCCGTCGAGGACGGCTTCGACCAGTTCGTCGGCTGGTGCGAGCAGGACACCAGTTGCGTGCTGAACGGCCGCGACATCCGCGCGATCTGGAAGAGCCTGCTGGACAAGGCCCGCCGTGGCGAGCTGGTCTACCCCAGCACCGGTCAGCGGATGACCGAGCTGCAGGTCATCTACAACGCCGCGCTGGGCAACGAGGGGCCCGACTGGCGCACGCTGAGCGAAGTGATCAACTGGCTGAACGGCGGCCCGGCCCCCGAATGGGTGCCCCCGCTGCCCGGCCGGGGCCCGGTGGAGGGTGACGTCGCCGAACTGCCGACCCGGATCCTCTGCCAGGACTACAACCTCAAGGTGAACAGCTACGCCGAGTACGCCGACCTCATGCGTACCGCCGGCCTCCTGGCACCGGACACGAAGTATCACCCGTACCCGACCGACGATCTGCCCATCTGCCTCAACTCGGGCGCCCCGGTCAACCCGCCGCACTCGCTGCGTTACACCGGCCAGGCCCCGCTGCTGCTCGGCAACTCGATCCACGACCCGGCCACGCCGTGGATCTGGGCGGCCAACGCCACCCGTCAGCTCGGCTCGAAGGCCGTGCTGCTCACGTACGAGGGCTGGGGTCACCGTATCTACGGCAAGGACAAGTGCCAGACCGACATCATCGACCAGTACCTCATCGACCTGAAGGTTCCGCCGCAGGGCAGCCGCTGCGCCGTGGGCACGCCTGAGGAGACGCTCAGGAAGCAGACGAAGCGGGCGTGGCCGTCCGACTCGCTGCCCTGGGCCGGATAGTCCGCACGTCATGGGTACGGCCCCATCGCGGGCCGTACCCATCCCCACAAAGGGATATTTGCCCTGGCGAACCCCTCGGTATGGACAATTCAGCGTAAGAAGGTAGCTGATGAGGGGGGATGAGCCATGATCGAGGTCAAGAGCATCGACAAGCCCGACGAACGGCGCGACTTCCCGAAGGGCCACCTGGAGATCTGCGAGCTGAGCGGCCTGACCTTCGGGGTCGCCACGTTCGAGCCGGGATGGCGCTGGTCGGAGTCCGTCAGGCCGATCGCCGGCACATCGTCCTGCCAGGTGCACCACAACGGCTTCGTGGTCTCGGGCCGGATGCGCCTGCGCATGGACGACGGCACCGAGGCCGAGGCGGGGCCGGGCGAGGTCTTCGTCTGCCCGCCGGGACACGACGCCTGGGTGGTCGGGGACGAACAGGTCGTCCTGTACGACTTCGCGGGCGGCGCCGCCGACTACGCCAAGGCGAGGAACGGCTGACGCCGCGCGCGCTCCGGACGGACGCCGCCTAGGCGGGCGCGTGCGACCGTCTGGGAATGATCTCCTCCAGCGCCTCGGCGACGGTGGCGCGTACGCCGAGACGCCCTTCCAGGCCGGTGATGCGCATCAGCCTGGCCGGTTGCGGGGTCGGCGCGGCGACCATCACCGTCCGTCCCGTGGCGGTGATGCGTTTCCACGCGCCGATCAGCGCGCCGAGTCCGGCCGAATCCATGAAGCCGACGTCGGACAGGTCGATCAATGTGACGGCGGCCGGCGTGCCGTCGAGATAGCCGGTCGCCCAATCCTCGATGGCGCCGGCGGTGTGCAGGTCAAGGTCCCCGGCCGGGTGCAGAACGACTGTTTCTCCGGCGGAGTTCGCCAGGAGCCGGAAAGTGTCCACTTTCACTGCTATCACTTCCCTCCTTGGTCCGCTCTCCCCTGGTCATCGGCCGACAAACCCCGCGACCTGCCCGCCGGACGCAGCGCCGCTGCTCAATGCGGATTTTTTCGCAAGACAATTAGCGGTGCTCCGCGACGCCATTCCCGGTGCGAATGCGCGGCCATTTCTTCGACGCCGGACGCATGCCCATACATAAGTAAAGAAATGCTGGGCAGCGGCAATGGAACGTGATCGCCGACGTTCGAGGAGAGTGAGAACCATGGTCCTGCTCGGCCTGCTGCTCATGGCCGCCGGGTCGGCCGCCGTGGTCGTCCTGTTCACCCAGACGACGACCACCGCCACCGCCGCACTGACGCTGATGGGCGTCACCTTCCGGGTCGGTGACCTGGAGCTGTTCGCCGCGGGGGCGGCCACCGCCGCCGCGTTCATCTTCGGCGCCTTCCTGATCGCCGCCGGGACGGGCCGCAGGCTGGCCCGCCGCCGCGAACTGCGCCGCCTGCTGGCCGAGCGGACCGACGACCAGCCCGCCACGGACCAGGACAGGCACCCCACGACGGACCAGCCCGCCGACCGCCTCGTGGCCACCGGGCGCACCGCCGACCGGCAGCCCGAGTCCGCCCCCGCCGCGCGTCACCGGACGCCGGCCGACCGACTGGTCGCCGGCCGCCGCCGCCCGGTCACCGGCTGACCCCGCGGCCCGGCCGGGTCAGGCGGGCAGGGCGTCGGTCGTGGGGACCACCAGGCCGAACAGGTCGCCGATCGTCGTCAGGGCGGCCTCGTGCAGCACGTCGGCGGGCAGCGGCGCGCCGCCGGGGCCGGCGGGCGTACGGGTGGCGCAGGCGTCGGCGACGACCGTGGGGCGGTAGCCCAGCCGGAAGGCCCCCTGGGCGGTGAACGTGACGCACATGTGCGTCATGAACCCCGCCAGGACCAGGTCGGGCCCGGCCTCCATACCCGCCAGGACGTCCTGGAGATCGGTCTGGTGGAAGGCGTCGGGGAACGTCTTGACCACCACCGGCTCCCCGTCGCGCGGCGCGACCGGCGCGCTGATCGCCCCGATCTCGGCGCGGACGTCGTACGGGCTGCCGGGGCCGCCGTCGTTGACGACGTGCACGACGCGGGCCCCGGCGGCGCGGGCGCGCTCCAGCAGGCGGGCGCCGGCCGCGAGGGCCCGCTCGGCGTCCGGCAGGGCCATGACGCCGGTGCTGTAGGTGTTCTGGTAGTCGATCAGCACGAGGGTCGAGTCGGCCAGCCGGGCGGGCTCGGCCGGCAGGCCGACGACCTGGCGCAGGGTGGGCGAGACGATGCTGCTCATGGCAGGGGTTTCCTTTCGGGCAGGCTCGCGCCGCCACCCGGCTCGGGCGGCGTACGCGGGAACAGAAGGGATCAGGCCACCGTGTGGAAACGGCGGCGGTAGGTGCCGGGGCCGGTGCCCAGACGGCGGCGGAAGGCGCGGTGCAGGGTCTCCACCGAGCCGAGCCCGCTGTCGGCGGCCACCCGGGGCAGCGGCAGGTCGGTGGTCTCCAGCAGCCGGCGCGCCACCTCCACGCGCGCCGACTCGACGTACGCGGCCGGGGTGAAGCCGGTCTGCTGCCGGAAAACCCGGGTGAACTGGCGCTGGCTCAGCCCCATCCGCGCCGCCAGCTCGACCGTGGTCAGCTCCTCGGCCAGGTGCTCGGCGATCCACAGGCGCAGGTCGTCGATGTCGCGGCGGCCCGAGGCCCGGGTCAGCGGGACGCTGAACTGGCTCTGACCGCCCTGGCGCTTGAGGTAGACGACCAGTTCGCGGGCCACCGCGAGGGCCGTCTCCTCGCCGTGGTCCTCGGCCACCAGCGCGAGGGTCAGGTCGAGGCAGGCGCTGATGCCCGCGCCCGTCCAGATCCGGCCGCTGGAGCGCAGGAAGATCGGGTCGGGGTCGACGGTGACCCGGGGGTGGTCGGCGGCCAGTTGCCCGGCGGTGGACCAGTGGGTGGTGGCGGTCAGGCCGTCCAGGAGGCCGGCCTCGGCCAGGATGTGCGCGCCGACGCACACCGAGGCCACCCGGCGGGCGCCCGGAGCGGTCCGCCGTACCCAGGCGACCACCTCGGCGTCCGTCAGGGCGCGCGGCCCGTCGGGTGTGACGGTCACCGCGCCGGGCACCACCAGGGTGTCCACCTGGTCGCCGACCTGGTCGAACGCCAGATCGGCGACCAGCCGCACCCCGGCGGACGTGGTGACCTGGCCGCCCTGGGGCCCGGCCAGCCGCACGTCGTACAGAGCGCGACCGGCGACCCGGTTGGCCAGGGCGAACACCTCGGCCGGGCCGGTGACGTCGAGCAGGTCGACGTCCGGGAAGAGCGCGATGACGACGCGGTGAGCAGCGGGCATGCCCCGATTCTCACCGAACGGACAGAATGTCCGCAACGACAGTTATCTGGCATATCTGGCCATCGAGCGGGCCAGGGCCGGTCAGCCGGCGTGCAGGTCGGCCGGTTCGCCGAGCCGCAGGGCCAGCAGCGCGACGTCGTCGGTGAAGCCGTCGCCCCGGTGGACGAGCAGCAGCTCGCACATCTCCTCCAGGGGCAGGTGGCGCAGCCGGGAGGCGGTGCGGATCAGGCTCTCCATGCCCCGGTCGAGACCGTGCGCGGGGTCCTCGACGAGCCCGTCGGTGTAGAGCAGCAGCGTGGACCCGGCCGGGATGACCTGCTCGTGGTCGGGCCGGGGCAGGTCGGGGGTGACGCCGAGCGGGTGGCCCCCCTCGGCCCGCAGGTAGCGGGCGGGGCCGTCGACGGGGAGCAGCAGCGGGGGCAGGTGCCCGGCGGTGGCCCACCTCAGCCGCCAGTCGGTGCCGCCGTACTCCTCCAGGCGGGCCAGCAGCACCGTCGCCATCGGGCCGCCGTGCAGGGCGTGCAGGATCTCGTCGAGGCGGCGCAGGATGTGGGAGGGCGGTTCGCAGTGCTCGTAGGCGAGCACCCGCAGCATGTTGCTGATCTGGCTCATGACGGTGGCCGAGCGCAGGTCGTGGCCCATCACGTCGCCGACCATCAGGCAGGGCACGCCGTCGGGCAGGACGATCGCGTCGTACCAGTCGCCGCCGATGCGCGGGACGGTGCTGGAGGGCAGGTAGCGGGCGCAGGCCCACAGGCCGTTCAGCTCGGGCAGCGACGGGAGCAGGCTGCGCTGGAACTCCTCGGTGTTGCGGCGGATGCGCTCGTAGAGGCGGGCGTTCTCGATGGCGACGCCGGCCGCGCTGGCCAGCGCCGCGACGATCCGCTCGTCGTCGCCGGTGAACGGCAGGCCTGACCGTTTGTCGGCGAAGTAAAGGTTGCCGTACACGGTGCCGCGGACCAGGATCGGCGTGCCCAGCAGGGTGCGCATCACCGGATGGCCGGAAGGGTAGTCGCGGAAGCTGGGGTGGGCGAGCACGTCGTCCACGCGCAGCGGCCTGGGCCGGACCATCAGCTCCTGGAGCAGGCCGTGGCTGGTCGGCAGGCGGCCGATGGCCTCGTACACCCCTTCGGAGACCCCGTAGGTGAACAGGTCGGCGAACTCGCCCTCGTCGTTGAGCACGCCGAGGGCGCCGTACTGGGCGTCCACCAGGTCGGCCGAGACCTCCACGATCGTGCGGAGCGCGGTGTTCAGCTCCAGCTCGGAACTGATCGCGAGGACCGCCTCCAGCAGGCGCGCCATCCGGCCGTGCAGATCCTCGATCTGCGTCAGGCTCGCCTGCAGCCGCCGGAGCTTCTCGGCGCCGAACGGCCCCAGGTCTCCGCCGTCCGCGCCGCCCTCCGGCCGCTGTCCGCCCACCCCACCCCCCGAGATGCCCTTGCCCAGGTCATGCCCCCGGTCACCGGCATGACACCTGGTCGCAGGCACCGCGGGAGGCGGCTCAGAGCACCTTGGAGGAGGCGGCCGCCCAGGTGTTGCAGGAGCCCGGATCGCCGGTGGCGAAGCCACGCTTGATCCAGGAGCGCAGCGTGGAGGTCTTGCCGTACGAGCTGTACTTGCCCAGCTTGTTCCCTACGGGGAGGGTGAGGAAATAGTCCCAGTCCTTCTTCGACCTGCCCTCCAGGGGCCAGACGCTCTTGACGAAGGCGCCGCCCAGGCAGTCGGTCTGGAGATTCTTACGCCGGTCCTGCTCACGCCCTTCCGCCTTGGTGGGGTACGGGATCACGTCGTAGGCGTCGGAGATCCCGACGAGGTTCTGCACGTGGTACGCGTACATCCCGGCCGTCGTGTGGAGCAGCCACAGGTCGCTCGGGTCGTCGGTCCAGTCCTTGCCGATCTGGAAGACCAGCGTGCGGGTCTTCGCGCAGTACCACGTCTGCGAGTCGTCGTCGTTCACGGCCAGGCCGCAGTACTTCTTGGGGATGCGGTTCATGTGCCGCACCTTCACCGGCTCGTACGGCAGCCCGGCCGCGGTCAGGTGCTGCTGCCAGGTGCTCTCCAGGCAGGCGACGACCGCGTCCACGTAGGCGCGGGCCTGCTTGAGGTTGTGGCGCTTGACCTGCGGCTCGGCGCAGGTGGTCGTGGGCAGCGGGCCCGCCTCGTAGAGGGGGTTGGCGATCAGCTTGGGATGCTTGACCGGGTAGGCCGCGCTCTCGGCGGCGGCCGTGCCGGCCAGGGAGGCCGTGAGCACGCCCGCCATCGTCAAGATCATGAGGGGTTTCACGAAGGGTGACAATAAGGCCAGAACGCGGCCGCCACAAGGCGGTCAGCCGCTCACGGTGGTGACGTTCAGTTGCGGGGCCGAGCGGATCTCGGCGTCGGTGAACCGTTCCGTGACCCAGCCTCCTCGGGAGAACAGGGCGGTCTGGTCGGTGTGGTGGGGCGAGTCCGGGTTGGTGGACAGGGAGTAGGTGAGGACGGTGCGGGTGCGCGGCCCGTCCGGGGTGAGCTCGACGGCCATCATGAAGCTGGAGCCGGTGTTCACGTCGGGGTAGCGCCCGTCCTTGCCGAGCGGGCCGGAGTTGCGGACGCGGTCGAAGCAGCCCTCCCCCTCGGTGCAGCCGGGGATCGGGACCGACGCGTAGTGCTGGGCCTGGCCGGTGGTGAGGGTCAGGGGCAGGCGGTTGTCCCGGAAGAACAGCACGGCGTCGGCCAGGGCGCGCCGCACGGCGGGGTCGTCCCGCTTCAGGCCGCGCGGCGTGGTGAGCGGCTGGGCGGGGTCGAACGGCACCCGCCACCACCTCTGCGGCGGCTCCCCGGGCCTGACGGGGGCCTGCAGTCCGTCGAAGAACCGCCGCCACAGCACGGCACCCTCGCCGTCCAGCGTGGCGCGCCCGTCCCAGCGGGTCAGGGTCCGGCAGGCGTCCCGTACGTCGACCCGCTCCCCCGAGGAGGCCAGCAGCTCGCGCTGCCCCCGGCACAACGCCACCAGGTCCGGACGCATGAGCTCGAAGCCGTAGTTGCGCTTGCTCCGCGCGGTGGCCTGGAGCGTCTCCAGGGTGAAGCCGGGGGCGCCGAGCCCGTCGGTGCCCTTGAGCCGCCGGTCGATCATGTCCAGGCTCACCCGGGGCCGCAGCTCCACGTCGGTCCGTACGGTGCCCCAGACCTGGCCGTAACCGGTCAGCGGGGCGGCCGGGTTCGTCATCCACGGGCTGTTGTTGGAGTTGGCGACGTAGTCGGCGCGGGTCAGTCCGGGCCGGTTGCCTGGGCCGAAGATGCCCGGCACGACCGCGTCGGCGTCCTTGCCCCACAGGCACGCCGAGGTCGAGCCGTCCAGGACGAAGGCGTCGATCGACGGGTCGGGCGACGGCTTGGCGCACCGGCGGGCCTGGGCGTCGGTGACGTGCGGGACGACGGAGGCGTCGGCGAAGGAGGCCGTCCCACCGACGTCCGTGGCCAGCGTGTAGACGAACGGCAGGCCCTGGTGGGCGTCCTGGGCGGCGCGCAGTCCGCGCAGGTCGCCGGCCTTGGCCATCGCCAGCCACTCGTCGGCCGCCCGCAGGTTGGCGGCGTTGACGTCGGCCAGCGCGTACGCGTACTCGTCGCCGCGCCCGGCGGCCAGCACCGGGCCGTAGCGGGAGGTGAACAGGGTGCGCGAGACGAGGGTGCCGTCCTGGAGCGGCACCACGACCTCCTGGCGGCCCATCGGCTCGGGCCGGCCGTCGACCAGGTAGGTGGTGGGGTCGCCCTGCGCCAGCTGGAGCCGGTAGAGGGTGAACCGCTGGGCGTGGGAGACGGTGTGGGTCCAGGCGACGGTCCTGTTGTGGCCGATCTGCACGACGGGGGTGCCGTACAGGCTGCCCCCGGCGACGTCCAGCACGCCGGGGATGGTGAGCTGCACCTGGTAGAAGCGGCGGACGCCGTTCCACGGGAAGTGCGGGTCGGCCAGCAGCATGCCGTGGCCGTCGCGGGTGGCCTCGCGGCCCAGCGCCCAGCCGTTGCTGCCGGGGGCGCGCCGCGGGCCCTCGTCCCCGTCGTCCCCGCCGCCGACGATGGCCTCCTTGAGCGCCGAGCCGCCCGACATGCGGCCGAGGTCGAGGAGGTTGGCCCAGACGTCCCCGGCGGTGATCGGGCCGACCCAGGACTTGCCGCGGCAGGTGGGGTCGGGCAGGTTGGCCACGCCGGTGTCGTCGAGGTAGCGGTTGTAGCCGGCCACGTACCCGTCGACCAGCTCGCGCAGCTCCGCGCTCGGGCCGATGGGGGCGGGCCGGGCCAGCAGCCGCCGGACGACGCCGGAGTCGGCGACGCTGCGGTGGTAGAGGTCGCTGGTGAGGTTGGCGACCGGGCGCACCGGGTCGTCGGACCGGGCCTGCGGGCCGAAGTGGCGCGATCGTTCGCCGCGTAACGTCACCACCCATGAGGCCAGCACGCACAGGTTGTCCTGGGCGAAGGCGTACCCGTAGCCGAAGCCCAGGCCGCCGTGGTTCTTGGCGGACACGTGCGGGATGCCGTACTCGGTGCGCCGGATCTCGGCCGAGTAGCGGCCTGCGGCGGCCGCGGACGGCGAGCCCGTGAGCAGGCCGGCGACCAGAGCAAGCACGATCGCCGCACAGGGCGTTCGCAGCTTCATGTGGCTCCTATTCGAAACGCGCGTTGTCGGGCGAGGTCATGCGCCGCAGCAGCGGCAGGACGGTCGAGATCACCAGCAGGGAGGCGACCAGCCCGCCGCCGACGCCGGCGAAGTAGGCGGGCCCCGGCATCGCCAGGGAGGCCCCCTTCATGGCGAGGGCGTCGATGACCGGCGCCGCCACCCCGAACCCGGCCCCGGCCGCCACGACGGCCGCCAGGACCAGCGGCAACGCCGACTCCAGCAGCACGACCGCGCCCAGGGTGCAGCCGGGCGTACCGGCCAGCCGCAGCAGCGTGAACGGCTGCCGGCGTTCCACCAGCCCGCCGCCGACCGCCACCAGCAGGCTGCAGCCGCCCGCGAGCAGGGTCAGCGCGACCATGGCCAGCGCGATGTTCTCGGCCTGCGTGTAGAGCGCCGCCCGGACCTGGGCTACCTCGTCGAACGTCATCGGCGGGCCGGTGCTCTGCCCGGCCAGCAGGGTGCGGATCTCTTCCAGGGTGGCCGGGTCGGCCATGGTGACCAGCACGGAGGCCAGGTTGAGCCCGTCGGCGGAGACCGGCTCGCTGTCCGGCCCGGCGAGGGGGATCAGCTTGTCGATGGTGAGCGGATTGTCGGCCTCCACCACCCGGTCGAACCGCCCGGCGACCGCCCGCGCGCCCGGCGGGCACTGTCCGAGCGCCGGGAAGCGGGCCAGGTCGGCGCACGCGACGACGGCCCGGGGCGGCGGCGGCCGCTCCGGGTCGATCACCCGGTTCTCCTCCTCCTTCGCGGCGTGGATCGGCAGCACGCCGACGCCCGGGTAGGCGCGCAGCCGGGCCACCAGCTCGGCCCCGGCCCGCGGCGACAACCCGCCGCCGCCGAGGTCGCCGAGCGGGGCGCGCAGCACGCCGGACAGCGTGCCGCCGGCCACCGCCCGCTGGCCGTCCACCACGGCGGGCACGATCCCGGCGATCGCCGTCCCGATGAACACCGCGAGGACGAGCCCGCTCACCGACCTGAAGGCGGCCTTCGGGTCGGCCGCCAGCCGCCGGGCGGCCAGCAACGTCGCCGCTCCGCTGGTCAGCCGGGCGGCCAGGCGGGCGGCCAGCATCGTCAGCCAGGGGCCGGCCAGGATCAGCCCGATCATGATCAGCGCCAGGCCCGCCGAGGCCGGCCCGGCGCCCGGTTTGCGGTCGTCGGTCTGGAACATCGGCACCGCGAACAGCGCCAGCCCGGCCAGCAGCGGGATCGCCCGCCAGGCGCGCGGCGGACGTGGGGCGCCCTTCCTGAGCGCGCCCAGCGGCGAGATCCGGACGCGCCGCAGCGACCACAGCGCGCTCACCCCGGCCAGCAGCGGGACGCCGGCGAGCACGGCCGCGTACTGCCAGGCGGCCGGGGTCACCGTGTCGGGGAAGAACCGGGAGCCGGTGACGCGGATGGTGGCGACGACCGGGCGTACCAGGAGGAAGAGCACGATCCCGGCGAGCGTGCCGGTCAGCGCGCCGATCGCAGAGTCCACCGCGGCGAACAGGTTGACCTGCCGGGAGGTGCCACCCACCAGCCGGATCGCGGCGAAGCGCGCCTCCCGGCGGGCGGCGGCCAGCCGGGTGGCGGTGTTGACCAGCACGAGCAGCGGCAGCAGCAGGCCGACGGCCGCGATCGCGAACCCGAAGTGGTAGATGTCGGCGTTGGCGTCGACGGCGAGCTCGTCGGCCGTCGTGTCGACCTGCCGGGTGCCGAGCAGGGCGGCGACCTGCTCGGGCGTACGGCCGAGCACGATGGTCAGGTCGTCGGGGCCGGCGAGCGCGGCGCGGCCGATCGTCCCGGCCCTCGTGCCGGGGAAGCGGTCGGCGAGCTGCGCGCGCGGCGCCGAGTCCAGCAGCCGGGCCAGCGCCGGGGAGACGTAGTACTGGCCGGGCGCGGGCATGCGGGACAGTCCGGGGACGACCGGAGCCTGGCCGCCGAGCGCGGCGGCGTCGAGCCGCCTGATCGGGCGGCCGGCGTAGTAGTCCTCGTGGTAGTTCCACAGGGCGCCGGTGGCGGTGGCGTCGAGGGCCCAGCCGCTGGGGGCGGTGCCGCGGGTGCACTCCCAGCAGGTGCGCCCGTTGGCCGTCTGGAAGGCGTTGAACAGGGAGAGCGTGGTCAGCAGCACCGCCACGCCGACCGCCACGCCCGCGACGATCAGCGCCAGCCGGGCGGCCGCCTCCCTGCCTCCGGTCAGCGACAGCCGCAGGCCGAGGGCGATCACCGTACGACCTGACCGGCGAAGGGGTCGGTGAGCCGGCCGTCGCGGACGATGACCTCCCGGTCGGCGCAGGAGGCGACGCGGGCGTCGTGGGTCACCACGATCACGGTGGTGCCCTCCTCACGCGCCAGGCCGACCAGCAGTTCCATGACGTGCTCGCCGGTCAGCGAGTCGAGCGAGCCGGTCGGCTCGTCGGCGAACAACACCCGCGGCCCGGTCACCAGCGCCCTGGCGATCGCCACCCGCTGCGCCTGCCCGCCGGACAGCTCGCCGATGCGCCGCCCGCCCAGCTCGGCCAGCTCCAGCCGCTCCAGCCAGCCCGCCGCCCGCCGGTATGCCTTCTTGCGCCCGGTACGCGCGAGCAGCAGCGGCAGGGCGACGTTGTCGGCCGCGGTGAGCTCGGGCACGAGCTGCCCGAACTGGAACACGAAGCCGAACGCGGTGCGCCGCAGCCGGGTGCGCCGGTCGTCGCTCAGGGTGTCCAGGCGGCGGCCGTCGAACCAGACCTCGCCGCTGTCGGGGGTGAAGATCCCGGCCAGGCAGTGCAGCAAGGTCGACTTGCCCGAGCCGCTGGGGCCCATGACCGCCACGACCTCCCCGGCCGCCACCTCCAGACCGGCCTCGCGCAGCGCCGGGGTGCGGCCGAAGGAGCGACTGATCGCGCGCGCCTCCAGGATCACGACGCCCCCCGCACCAGCTCGGCCAGCGCGTCCAGCCGCGCCTGGGTGACGTCGATCCAGCGCAGGTCGGCTTCCAGATGGAACATGCCGTGGTCGGCGAGCAGCGCGTCGGCCAGCGAGTCCCCCCGCTTGATCTGCGCGAACTCGCGCATGCGCCGCAGGTGCGTGGCGCGCTGGAGGTCGAGGTAGGCCGCCGCGTCGCGGCCCAGCATCAGCGCCAGCACGACCTTGGTGAACAGCACGGTCTGCAGGTACGGCTCGGCCGCGACCGGCTCGCTCAGCCACGCCTCGACCTCACGCGCGCCGATCGGGGTGATCGCGTAACGCTTGCGCTCGGGGCCGTCGCCGGGCTCGCTCTCCCCGGCGGTGACCTTGCCGTCCCTGGCCAGCCGGCCGAGGGTGGAGTACACCTGGCCGAAGGGCAGTGACTTGCCGCGGCCGAAGTAGGTGTCGTAGTCGCGCTTCAGGTCGTAGCCGTGGCTCGGCTCCCGCTCAAGGAGGCCGAGCAGCGCAAGAGGAACGCTCATGCCCCCGCACTATATACCGAGGGTATATACGGGGGGCATAATCGCAGAAACTGGGTCGGCGTCCCTCAGGAGGTGGAGCTGGGTGACGGCGCGGGCTGGTGGTCGCCGTGTCGGGGGCCGCCCTTGCCGCCGTCCCTCTCGCCGTCCCTGTTCCCCCAGTGGTCGTCGCCGTGCCGGCCGCGGCCGTCGCGGGCGGTCACGTCGTGGACGGTGACGGCGGTGGCCGTGCCGCCGGTGACCTTGGCGCTGACCATGACCTTCTGGCCGGCCTTGATCGCGTCGATGCCCTGGTCGCGGTTGACCCGGGTGTCGGCGTTGACGGCGTACTGCTTGGTGTAGCCGTCCTCGCTCTTGACCGTGACGGAGTCCTGGCCGACGGCGGTGACCTCGCCGTACTGGGTGGCCACCGTCACGTACGCGCCCTGCCGGTCGGGGACGACGAACTCGCCGTGGACGGGCGGGCCGCCGAACCCACGTCCCCAGCCGCGTCCCTTGTCGGACGGCGAGCCCGACGGGACGGCCGAGGGGCTCCCGGCGGACGGGGGCGTGCCGGTGGGCGACGGCGCCGGTGAGAGCGCCGAGGCGGCGGCCACGCCGGCGCCGGTGGCCAGGACGACCGCGGTGGTCGCGGCGAGCAGTACGGAACGGGGGAGTCGGCGCCTGGGCGGTTCGTGCCCCAGGGTCTCCGCCTTGCCGAATCCGTCAGGCCCAGAGGTCATGATCTTTCCTCTCTACGGGATATATCACCACAACCCTGCCCTTGACCACCTAAAACGGTCGTAAACGCCCAGTGATCTGCGGCCCGCGTCCCCGCGCGCGGGCCGCGCCGAAGCCGCTAGGACGCCGAGACGCGCACCAGCGCGCGGTCCCCGTCACGCAGGACGGCGATCCGGGTGCCGGTGTCGGGCACCTTCACCCCGAGCTGCGGCAGATCGGGGTGCCAGTAGACGCCACGGTGGTCGTCGAACACGGGGACGCCCGGACGAGCCGGGAACACGGCGGGAACGCCCGCCGAGTGCAGCCGGAGCCGGTCCGTGCGCGCGTTGCCGAACGGCGCGTCGAACACCTGGAGCCGCGCCCCGGCCGCCGCCCCACCGGCCCAGCGCAGCGGCTCGGGCCGGGCGTCGACGGGCAGGATCATGCCCTCGCCGGGGTGGTCGCGGGTGGTGTTGTCGCCGTACCAGGCGTCCCAGAGCCAGATGAGCACGCCCTGCTGGTACGGGTAGTGCTCGACCCGCTGGCTGCCGGTCCACCCGAAGTTGTACGGCCCGGTCCGCAGGTAGGCGTTGTAGCCGGTGTAGCGCCGGTTCTCGGCGAGATAGGCGCGGGAGAAGCGCTGCACGCCCACCTCGCCGCTGCGGGCGAAGCCCACCGCCGTCCACTCGCCCTCGCCCTGCTCGACGTCGTCGGCGAACACGCCGGGCACCTGGATGTCGTCCACCCGGAAGCCGGACTCGGAGGTGTTGGAGTCGGTCGAGTAGCGGAAGCGGAACCAGATCTTGCCGCCCGCGTACGGGCTCAGGTCGTAGGCGATCTCCCGCCAGTCCGAGCTTCCGGTGAGCGGCTGCCCGACCGGCGTCCAGGCCGCGCCGTCGCGGGAGACCTCGGCGTACAGGTAGTCGTAACCCTGCTCGATCGCGTACGCCGCGTGCGCCTTGAGCGTCGGCTCCGTGGCCCGGGAGAGGTCGATCTGCCGGGTGAGCGTCTGCTCAAGGTTGTCGCCCTTGCCGCTCCACCACTGCCACTCCCCCTGGTACGGCCGGCCCAGCGGGGTGCTGATCTCGCGCGCCGGCAGGTCCACCACGAGCGCCTGCGGATCGCGGGTGTTGTAGGAGCCGACGCCGAGGGTGTGCGTGGAGGGGGTGGCCGCGCGCGCCCGGTCGTAGGCCAGCCAGCCGAGCTGGAGCTTGCTCCAGGCGTCCAGGTCGCCGGCGTACTCGCCGAGCGGGCCGGTCCGCGAGCTCAGGTAGGAGCCGGACGACATCAGCGACCAGAAGTTGACCGAGTTGTCCCCGCCGCCCGCGTACAGGTCCGGCAGGCCGAGGTCGTGGCCGAACTCGTGGGCGGTCAGGCCGACGCCGCTGTTCTCCCCGGCCGTCAGGTAGTCGCCGACCCAGATGCCGGTGTCGCCGATCTGGGTGCCGCCGTTGCGGTTGCCCTCGGGGCCGGCCTGGCCGCGCTCGGGCCAGTAGGCGAAGTAGCGGTGGGCCCAGACGGCGTCCGCGCCCTGCGCGCCGCCGCCCCAGGTCTCGTCCACGCCGGCGTGCACGACCTGGTAGTGGTCCAGGTAGCCGTCGGGCTCGTCGAAGTCGCCGTCGTTGTCGTGGTCGTAGCGGTCCCAGACGTCATACTTGGCCAGTTCGGCGCGGATCTGCTCCACCGTCCTGCCCTTGGCCTTCTCGGCCTCGTACCAGGCGTTGGCCGAGTCGCGCACCAGGTCCCAGTTGTTCCAGCAGATGCCGCCCTCCTCGGGGGCGCACCGGTCGCTGCCGTAGCGGGCCTCGTTGTACGGCACGCGTACCCAGTCGCTGACGTAGCCGTCGAGGTCGTAGCGGCCGGAGGACTGGAGGCGGTAGTAGTCGCGCAGGGAGTTGCCGCCGGTCGCGAAGTAGGACTTCGCGTAGGAGGCGCGGTCGAAGTCGGGGCGCCAGAGGGTGTGGTTGTCGTCGGTGCCGCGCGGGTCGGGGATCGCGTTGTGGCGGGGGCCGGGCCGGCCGCCGTACTTGATCTGGCCGTCGATCTTCGTCTCGTTGTCCACCTTGTCGCCGAACTCGGCCAGGACGACGAAGACCTGGTCCTTGCGCTCCTGGGCGAGCTCGACGTAGCGGTGGCCGACCTTGACCGAGCGGCCGGGCCGCGCCTTGGACGCCGCCGCGTCCGGGGATAAGACGCCTTCGACGGCCTGCCTGCGCAGCGCCGCCTGCTCGCGTTGCTGCGGGCTGAGCGGGGAGATCTCCCTGCTCACCTTTTTCGCGGGTGGCGCCGCGGTTTCCGCCGCCGCGGCGGAGACGGGAGGGACGCCGAGCGCGGCGATCGCCAGCAGGGCGGCCGCCGCGGAGAGAGTGATTCGCATGGCATGTAACATGTCACACTTCAAGTCTCTCGTCTCTACCTCCGGCCGATCTTCCGGGAGGCGGATCCCGTCACTCGACGATCAGGTTGACCGGGATGTTGCCGCGGGTGGCGTTGGAGTAGGGGCAGACCTGGTGGGTGGCCTCGACCAGCTCTCGGGCGACCTCGGGGGCGATGTCGTCGGGCAGCTCGACGCGGAGCGTGGCGTCGAGCTGGAACCCGCCCGCGCCGTTGGGCGACAGGCCGATCTCCGCCGTGACGGAGGCGTCGGAGACGTCGATCCGCCTCTGTCCGGCCACCAGCCGCATGGCCGAGGCGAAACAGGCGGCGTAGCCGGCGGCGAAGAGCTGCTCGGGGTTGGTGCCCTCGCCGTCGCCGCCCAGCTCCTTCTGCAGGGCCAGCTTGACGTCCAGCCTGCCGTCGGAGGAGACCGCGCGCCCGTCGCGGCCCGCCGAGGTGGCGATGGCGGTGTACATGCTCATGACCGGTTGCCCTTCGTTCTGCTAGACAGACCTGTCTGTCTAGCTCGTTGAGCCTGAGACTAGACAGGTCTGTCTGGTAGCGTCAAGGGGTGAGCGCAGAGACGGCGAACGACCTCCGCCCGAGCCCGGCCCGCATCCGGGTCCTGGAGACGGCGGCGCGGCTGTTCTACGCCGAGGGCGTGCACTCGGTGGGGATCGACCGGATCATCGCGGCGGCGGGCGTCGCGAAGGCGACCTTCTACCACCACTTCCCGAGCAAGGACGAGCTGGTCCGGGCGTACATCGCCGAGCAGGGCGCGGTGCAGCGGGCCCTGGTCGACACGCTGCGCGCGGACTCACCCCGGGAGACGCTGGCGGCCGTCTTCGCGTTCATGTGCGAGTTCGGGTCCGGCGCCGGTTACCGTGGCTGCCCGTTCGTCAACACGGCGGCCGAGTACCCGGATCCGGCGCATCCCGTACGGAAGGCCATCGCCGAGCACCGGCGCTGGCACCGCGACCTGTACCGCGACCTCCTGGCGGCCGACGGCCACACCGACGCCGAACGTACCGCCGACATCCTCCTCCTGGTCAGAGACGGCCTGGTAGTGGGCTTCGACCTGGACGACCCGGCCACCGTCCGCGCCACGGTCAAGGAAACCCTGACCCGCATCCTCACCCCCTGACCCACCCCCACCCGCCCCACACCTCCGCACGCCTCACACCCCCCTGCGTGTCCACCGCTCTGCGTGCCCACCGCCCTGCGCGCCCTCCGCCCATCGCGCCGTCCGCGCCTGTCCGGGCCTTGGTGGCCTCCGTGTCCTTGGCGCCCTTCCCCCCTCCACCCCCTCGCCCTTCGCACCACAGGCTGGTTGAGCTGGGGGGATGCGGGCGGGAGAGGTGGTGGTTTGGTGGTTTGTGGGTAGTTTGTCTGGTATTACTGGGCAGCGCCGTTGCTCCCTTTCGCACCGTTTACGAGGCAGGCATGTCGTTGTCCCGAAATATCAGGAGAAGTGTGGCTGCGGCGGTGGCCGTCGTTCTCGCTCTGCTCATCGCCTCGCCCACGCCTCCGGCGGCCGCCGACACCCCCGCCCGGCCCAACATCATCTTCTTCCTCGTCGACGACCTGTCGGCCGACCTGCTGCCCTACATGGACACGGTCCGCGGCCTCGCCGAGGGCGGCACCACGTTCACCGACTACTACGTGTCCGACTCGCTCTGCTGCCCCTCCCGCGCCTCGATGTTCACCGGCCAGTTCCCGCACAACACCGGCGTACGGACCAACCAGGGCTACGACCGCGGCGGCTACGAGGCGTTCGCCCGGCACGAGAGCCGCACCTACGCCGCCTCCCTCCACCAGGCCGGCTACCGCACGGGCTACCTGGGCAAGTACATCAACGAGTACCCCGCCCGTCCCGGCTACCAGGTGCCGACCGGCTGGGACGAGTGGCACGTCTCCGCGGGCGGCGGCTACAACGAGTTCAGGTACCAGCTCACCCGCTACGTCAGGGAGGAGTCGGGCGACCGGCGCCCGATCGCCCCCTCCAAGGGCGACTACCTGGTCGACGAGCTGGCCCAGCGCGCGACCGGCTTCATCGAGCGCTCCCGCGAGCACGCCCCCGACCGGCCGTTCTTCCTCCAGGTCTCGCCCTTCTCCCCGCACAACCGGGTGGACGTCAAGCCCGGCGACACCGAACCGCGTTTCCCGCCCGCGCCGCGCGACCGCCCGAAGGACCGCTTCCCGGCCGGCGAGTTCCCGCACGGCGACTGCGGCGGCCCCGACTGCGACGGCATCGACGTGACCACCCTGCCCTCCTACGACGAGGACACCGCCGACAAACCGTCCTGGGTCCGCCGGGCGCCGATCGAGGCGAAGCGCGCCGAGGAGCTGCGCGAGGACTTCCGTGACCGGATCCGCATGGTCCAGTCGGTCGACGACATGGTGGGACGGGTGCTGTCCACGCTGACCGAGCCGGAGCGCCGCAACACCTACGTCGTGTTCGCCAGCGACAACGGCTTCCACCTCGGCCAGCACCGCCTGGTACGCGGCAAGTCCACCCCCTACGACCACGACGTACGGGTCCCGCTGCTGGTCAGGCGGCCGGTCACCGGAGAGCACGACCGGCGGGTGACCGGCGCGATCGCCCAGAACGTGGACCTGTTCGCGACCTTCCTCGACATGGCCGGCCTCGCCCCGGCGATCCGCGACAGCCGGGACGGCCGCAGCCTGCTCCCCCTCATCCAGGGCCGGCAGGTCGCCGACTGGCGGCAGGCGGCGCTGGTCGAGCACGTCAAGCCCGACCCGCGGACGCCCGGCAGGCCCGACCCCGACGCCGACCGGCTGAAGCAGGGCAACGCGCAGCCGCCCACCTACAACGCCGTACGGACCGCAGGAGAGCTGTACGCCGAGTACGAGGGCGACCCGAAGCCCGAGTACTACAACACCGTCACCGACCCCCACCAGGAGTCCAACGACCCCGGCAACGCCCGGACGGCGTACCTGGCCGGGGTCCTGCGCGGGCTGACGACATGCGGCGGACCCGGCGCGCCCGACTGCTGGACGGCCGCGCACCTGCGCTGAGGAGTACGGCAGAAGTTGACCTCCTTCGGTCCGGCGGTTGACGCGCCGGCCGCCGGTCCCCTCGTAAGTTGGGGCGGTCGGGAGCCCGAACCGAAGGAGAACGATGCGGTTCACGTCCGCCCTTGCCGGATTACTGATGTTCGCAGGCACGTTCGCAAACCCGGGGGTGGCGCAGGCGGCGCCCACACCAGCGGCCGGGTGCGCGGCCGTGCTGCCCCGGCCCGACGGCCACGGCATCACCTGCCTCGACGTGCGACGTCGCCCGCAGGGCGACGACTCGGAGCTGCGGGACGTCACGATGACCTCGACGGCGATCTTCCAGGCGTCCGGCGGTACCCCGGTCATCGACCCGCTGTCGCGCCCGATCACCGTCCGCGTCTACCTGCCGAAGGACTACGACCCCTCGCGCGCCACCCCCTACCGGGCGCTCTACCTGCTCAACGGCGGCGGCGACGGCTACGACTCGTGGACCACCAAGGCCGACCTCGTCTCCCTCGTCCGGACCGCGGGCTCCTTCGACGGCATCGTGGTGATGCCGACCGGCGGGATGACCGGCTGGTACGCGGACTGGGCCGGCCGTACGGACGGATATTTCGCGCCGAAGTGGGAGACGTACCACATCGAGCAGCTCATCCCGTGGATCGACGCGAACTTCAACACCGTCGCCGACCGGTCGGGACGCGGCCTGGCGGGCCTGTCCATGGGCGGCTACGGCACGCTGCGGTACGCGGCCGCGCATCCCGGCGTCTTCTCGGTGATCGGTGCCTTCTCGCCCGGCATCGACCTGCGCGCCAGGCCCGCACAGCGCACGATCTCCGACTCCATGTGGCAGTCGGGCGCGGCGATCGAGCTGACCGACCTGGGCGAGTTCCGCGTCAACAAGTACGACAACGGCAGCCCGCTGCCCGTCCTCGACCAGGAGGTGCAGCGCCGCTACCGCCTGGACACCCTGTTCGGCCCGCACACCACCACGGTCTTCCACGGCCGCACGGTCGACGACTGGCCCGCCGCCAACCCCGCCGACCTGGTCACCCAGGGCAGGTACGCCCCCTACGACGGACGGCTGGCCCTGTACGCCGGCGGCTGCGCGAGCCTCCCACGCGTCCCGGACGGCACCGAGCCCGCGCCCGCCGCGTGCGGCTACGACACCAGGGCGAGCGACGACGCCGCAGCCGTCAGCGAGCCGATCCTCGGGGCGTACGCGAGCGAGTTCGACGCCACGCTGACCGGCCTCGGCGTCGGCCACCGCTACTGCTACAGCAGGGGCGGCCACGACTGGAACGCCTGGTCGGCCTACCTGGTCGACTTCCTCCGGTACGCCTACGGCACCGCCCCCGCCCGCTGCCCCTCACTCTGACGCCTCAGCCCGCTTCCAAGTCGGCCACAAGTACCGGCCGGTAGTCCTGGACCGGTGACGAACCATCTTCCGATCCGCGTCCTTACCTCCCTGGGCGCCGCCGTCCTCACGCTGACCGCGCTGAGCACGGCGGCCGCCGCCGACCCCGCGAGCTGGAGGTGGGGCGCCCTGCACTCGGCCGACGGCCTGGCGACCGCCCGGGGCAAGGTCGTGGCGGGCCAGTCGGGCCTGGCCGTGACCGGCACCCTCGACGACGACCACGGCAAGGGCTGCTCGTGGGTCCTGATCAGGTACCAGAGCGCGAGCAACGGCCGCTGGCGCACGCACGGCGTCTACAACTGCGTGCCGGGCACGGGCTCCTTCCGCAAGAACGTCGGCGGGGCGCTGCAGATCCGGGCGCAGGTGTGCCGCGGCACCTCCGCGCGGCCCGTCGGCCGGTGCTCACGGTGGCGCACCATCTACACCCAGGGCGGCTGATGCCCGCGCACGCTCCGCCGTCCTCCGGGGCGTCAATCGGCGCGCTTCTTGCCGGCGATGATGTAGAGCACCAGTTCGCCGCAGGCGCGGCAGACCGTCATGTCCCCGTCGGCTCCCACGTGGGCGGGGACGGCCCGCGCGCCGCAGAACGCGCACGGCCGCTCCACCGGCTCCCGCTCGCCCCGCACGGTCCCGGCCGTCGCCAGCAGCGCGCACCCCAGGCAGATCGAGACCGACTTGCCGACGACGAGGTCGGCGGGGTCGGGCGCCGAGCCGCAGAAACCGCACTGGAACACCGCCGTCACCCCGATCCAGTCGCTCGGGCGCGCGTGCTCGCCGGACAACACCATCCGCAGGATGCGCAGGCAGCGGCCGGCGACCTCGTCCGTGACGCCCGCCCGCTCGAGGTCGGCCCGGAGCTCCGCCCGCGCGCCGGGGTCCTCGGGCGGGAGCGCCTTCAGCAGACCGAGCAGCGCCTCGTCGAGCGCGCGCAGGGCGTCCGCGGCGGAGGTGACGAGATCACTCATGCCGCGCCGCCGGTGAGCGGCGGGCCCGGAATGCCATGCGCTTCCTCGTACGCCCTCTTCGCGCGGCCGAGCCATTTGCCCGCGCGGCTTCTGCGTAATATCGCGATCCGCATCCACCATGCGTTATCAGCGGCTGTACCGGAAACGCTTCCCGGCGATGACCGTTCTAGAATTCTGGACCACCCCGAGTCAATGGGCGGGGCCTCCGGACCGAAGGGCATGAATTCATGCGCCCGGAAATCGGCGGCGAACTCGGCGGGGCCGGCGCGAAGGAGCGCCGGAGTGCCAGGCGCGGGCTTCATCTGCTCAGCCCCTGCCACCACCTGCCAGGAACCCGCAGCTCACGGCCGCGTAACGGCGCCTGGCGGGCACGCCGGCAGGCGCCCCGGGGTGTCGAGTATTCGCATCCTTAAGCAGGGTCACACATTCCCTCATTTCCGGCGGAGGCGCTGGCGCCCCTTTCGCGGCCATCATCGCCCCGGCCCAATAAAGCGTCAACGGGCGACGGCCCTACATTTTCCCTATATTGCGGCGTGGCGCCGTCTTGCGCGCCCCGGGTTGTCCCGGCACGCTGGCAGACGTGGCGGATAACCGTACTGGAAAGGGCCGCGCGCGAGCGGCGCGCAGATGGTCGGCCGCGCCGCGCAGCCAAATGTTCAGCCTTCCGGAAATCCTCGCCAAGCTCGCCGACCCCGACCGCGAGGCGCCCGGGGATCCGGAGCTGCGTGACTTGTTCGAACGCGACCAGGACGACCGGCGCGACGGCGTGCCCGGCGACGGCGGCGAGCGCGGCCTGGCCCGGCGGGCGCGATGCATGGAGAAGTTCGCGGCCGGAGAGGTCCGCTCGCCGGGCGACTACTACCACCTGGCCACGGTGATGCAGCACGGCGGGCTGGCCGAGCACTACCACCTGGCCTTCGAGCTGGCGCGGCGGGCGGCCGACGCCGGTTGCCGGCCCGCCCGCCGGCTGGCGGCCTCGGCCCTCGACCGGTGGCTGCTGCACATGGGCCTGCCCCAGCGCTACGGCACCCAGTACGTCGACACCGGCGGCCGCTGGTCCCTCTACCGCGTCGATCCCGTCACCACGGACGCCGAACGCACGGTCTGGGACGTCCCGCCGCTGGCCGAGGCCCTGGCCCAGGCCGAGGAGATGAACCACGCCGACGGCCTGGGCTGACGCCCACGCCCGACCACCCCGGCCTCGGACGATGAACGGCCGGCCTGCGGTTCAGAAACCGGACACGACCTTTGCCACGGGTTTTCCCGGAATTCCCAGGCCGCGGCGGGCCGGCGGGTGAACCTGACCATGACATGTTCCCGTCCCGGTCGAAACAGGCAGGTTCCCATGGTCAGACGGGCTCTCGTGGCGCCGGTCCCGCTCGCTCTCTCGCTGGTCGCCACCCTCGCGGTCGCGCCGCCGGCCCAGGCGGTGACGCTGGAGGAGAAGCTCACCGCGCTCTCGGGGTTCACGCAACCCACCGCGTCCAGCGCCGAGGCCTGGCGGGACGCCTGGGCCGACCGGGGGTCGTGGGCCGACTTCGGCTTCGACTGGTCGAGCGACGGCTGTACGAGCAGCCCCGACCAGCCGCTCGGCTTCGACTTCTCGATCGCGTGCCGGCGACACGACTTCGGCTACCGGAACTACCAGGCCGTCGGCGACTTCCAGGCGAACAAGGAGCACATCGACCGGGCGTTCCTCTTCGACCTCAAGCAGGTGTGCACCCAGTACCCGTTCTTCCGTCAGCCGAGCTGCAACGCGCTGGCCAAGCTGTACTACCAGGCGGTCCGCCACTACGGCGCCCCTCGCGGCACCGGCGGGGGGATCGGGCGGGTACCGGACAGAGAGTCTCTAGGGCAGCAGGGCGCCGCTGAGTCCGCAGACGGCGGTGACAAGATGTTCGCCCAGAGCCCGCCAGGATTCTTCGACTGAACCGGCGGCGGCGTGGCCGGCCGCCAGGTCGGCCTCCAGCTCGGCGCTCATGTGGACGACGAGCAGCCGGATCATCGCCGCCTGCCGCTCGGACAGCTCGCGCTCCCGGTCGCGCATCGACGGCGGGCGCAGCAGCTCCAGCCGGCGGAACGAGGGCGTGCTCAACGTCGCCCGCGCCGCGTACTCGCGCAGGGACGGCTCCACGACGGCCTGGGCGAGGAACCGCCCGTACCAGGACGGGGTGCCCAGCTCGATGTGGTGCTCGATGCTCGGCGCGATCGCGCACGTGATCCAGTCGCGCAGCGACACCTCGCCCGACGTCTCCAGCGCGGCCACCATCGGCAGGCGGTGCCGGTCGACGGCGGCCGCGTGACGGGACAGGATCGCGTGGATCAGCTCGTCACGGGTGCTGAAGTGGTATTGGACGGCGGACTTGTTCCGCTGGCCCGCGGCCTCGCGGATCATCCTGATCGACACGTGCGCGAAGCCGTGCTCGGCGTAGAGCCGCTCCGCGGTCTGCATGATCCTGTCCTTGGCCCGGATCGAGCGGGGAGACGGCGCGGCGACCGCCGTACTGACGTCCATGACCGGTCCTCGATCTCGTTTCCACCACCGTCCCCGAACGCTATCCCATGCCACCGGCGGAGGTCAGCGGGTCACCAGGTGACCCACACGTCCTGGAGGCCGCCGGACAGGCCGCCCGTGCGCAGCCGCAGCTCGCCGGGGTCGTCGCGGAGCCGCAGGCCGGGCAGCCGCCGCGTCAGCAGGTCCAGGACGACCTGCAGCTCCACCCTGGCCAGCGGCTGGCCGAGGCAGTAGTGGCGGCCGGCGCCGAAGGTGAGGTGCTGGCCGCTGTTCTCCCGGCGCGGGTCGAACCGGTCGGGGTCGGCGAACTTGGCCGGGTCGCGGTTTGCCGCCGGGATGTTGGGGATCAGCGTGCTGCCGGCGGGCACGGTGACCTCGCTCAGCTCGACGTCCTCGGTGATGAAGCGGGGCACGCCGCCGATGGCCGACAACGTGCTGTCCAGCCGCAGGACCTCCTCCACGGTGCCCGGGACCAGGTCGGGGTCGTCGATCACGGCCTCGTAGCGCTGCCGGTCGGACAGCAACATCGCCGTCATGATGGCGATCATGTTGGACGTGGTCTCGTGGCCGGCCAGCAGCAGCCCGCGCACGGTGGCGATGAGCTCGTCCTGGCTGAGCCTGCCGTCCTCGGCGTCGGTGATCTGGGTCAGCTCGCTGAGCAGGTCGTCACCGGGGTCGGCGCGGTTGCGGTCGATCAGGTCCGACACGTACGCGTTGAACTCCCGGTAGGCCGTGTCGACCTCCTCCTGCGTGTTGCGCGTCAGGGTCAGCATCGTGCGCGACCAGTGCGCGAACTTGTCCTGGTCCGAGCTCGGCGCGCCGACCAGCGCGCAGATGACCCGTACCGGCAGGGGCAGGGCCAGGCCGGACGACAGGTTGCCCGGGGAGCCCTTGGCCAGCATGGAGTCGAGGAGGTCCTCGGCCATGGCCTGGACCCGGGGGCGCCAGACCTCCATCTTCCGGGCCGTGAACCAGCGGCTCAGCAGGCGCCGCCAGCGCATGTGGCCCTCGCCCTCGCCGATGTCGCCGGCGTCCTTGCGCCGGTTGAACAGGCCGCCGTCCTCGGTGGTGGACAGCCGGGCGGCGCCCTCGCGGGCGAGGTCGCGGCTGAAGCGGGGGTCGGCCATGACGGCGCGGGCGTCGTCGTACCTGGTCACCAGGGCCGCCACGTCGCCGCTGGGCAGGCGTACGTGGGCCACGGGGCACTTCTCCCGCAGGTCGGCGAGTTGTGGGGGCGGTTCCAGCGCCGTGGGGCGGTCGAAGGGGAAATCGGGGATCGCGTCAGCGGTCATGCGTCCTCCAGCTTGAAAGCCCGACACTTCGGAATATAAGGCGATCGCCTTATTTGAGGCAATCGTCTTGACTGGATGGATTACTGCGGGTGCGGGAAATCTACCCAGGCGTTGCCTCCCCTTGGGAAAACCCGCGCGGCCCTCCGAGCTGGCACGCATCGCATTACCGCGATACGTCGATGAGTCACTATGATCTGATCCATGGCGGAGGCTCCACTTATGACCGATTCCGAGCTGTCCGAGGCGTTGCGGGTACTGGCGAACCCGACCCGGCTGCGGCTGCTGTCGTGGTTGCGGGAGCCGGAGCGCCACTTCTCCCTGGAGGGGGCGATCGCCGACCCGGCGGAGGTCGGGGTGTGCGTGACGCACATCCAGGCCAGGGTGGGCCTGGCACAGTCGACGGTGTCGGCGTACCTGAGCGAGCTGCAGCGCGCGGGGCTGGTACGCGCCACCCGCGTGGGCAAGTGGACGCACTACAAGCGCGACGAGCGGCGCATCGCCCAGCTCGTCGCCACACTCGGCCGCACGTTGTAGAAGCCGGCCGTACCCGCCCTACGGCAGAGGCCGGTTTCCATATATCGACGTTTCGCGATATGTCTATCATCCTGGCGATCGACATGACGATAAGGGGATGTCCCATGGGCACCATCGACGGCCTGGATTTCGGCACGTACGGGATCTACACGTTCGACTTCGAGCACGTGCCTGCCGCGCACATGCGCGAGTCGATCCAGGAGCTGGAGGAGCAGGGGTGGGGGGCGTTCTGGATGCCCGAGCTCCTGGGCCGCGAGGCGCTCACGCACGCCGGCTTCCTGCTGTCGTGCACGCGGCGGATGCACATCGTGAACGGCATCGCCCAGATCTGGGCCCGCGAGGCCAGGTGGACGTACGGCGCCGCCCTGCTGCTGGCCGACGCCTACCCCGACCGGCACGTCCTCGGCCTGGGTTTCGGCGGCGAGCCCCGCCCCGGGACGACCCCGCTGACGGCCATGCGGGCCTACCTCGACGAGCTGGACGAGCTGGAGACCGTCAACCCCGCCCCGAAGTCAGGCGTGCGCCGCCTGCTGGCCGCGTACGGACCCAAGATGCTCGAACTGGCCCGCGACCGCGCGGCCGGCGCGCAGACCTACCACGTCAACGTCGCGCACACCGCCGAGTCACGGCGGCTCCTCGGCCCGGACGCGTTCCTGGCCGTCGAGCATCCGGTGCTGTTCGAGACCGACCCCGCCAAGGCCCGCGCCGCCGCCCGCGAGCACCTGCGCCCCTACCTGGGCACCCCGTACAACGTGGCGAAGTTCCGGCGGCTCGGATACGCGGAGGACGAGATCACCGGCGGCGGCAGCGACCGCCTGGTGGACGACTTCGTCTTCTGGGGCGACCTGGACACCGTCGTCAGCAAGCTGCGTGCCCACGTGGACGCGGGCGCCGACCACGTCGCCGTGCAGGTGATCGGGATCGAGCCGGGCCGGACGGCGATGCCCCACTGGCGCGAGCTGGCCGGCGCCCTCTCCCCCGGCCGCGCCTGAACACCACCTCCAGATATACAAACGATCGGTCGTTAATATAGTTTGGCGGCATGACGTCCGAGACCGCCGCCGGCCCGTGCGCCGCATGCTGACCTCACGCTGGATCCCCGGCCCCGAGAGCGACCGGCAGGGGCCGCTGGTCGCCGCCCTGACGGACTTCCGCATGCGGCGGCTGCTCGACCTGCCCGGCATCGCCCGGCACGGCCGGTCCCTGAGCCGCCACTGGCCCGGCCTGCCGGGCGCGGTGGGCATGTGGCTCTGGGTGGACCTCGCCGGCCGCCGGGTCGGCTCGCTGTCGGTGTGGCGGAGCGAGGAGGATCTGCGGGGGTTCGTCCGGTTGCCCGAACACGTCGCGATCATGCGTGCCTATCGCGACCGGGGCACCCTGCGCTCCCGTACGTGGCCCGTCGACGCCCTCGACCGGGGCGCCCTGCTGCGATCACTGCGCTGACCCGCCCCTCGCCGGCCGATCCGGCCGGCGGGCCCGCTCATGGCGGACCGTTCCGCGGGCACGCTAGGGTCGGGCGGGAACGGCAGCCGGAAGGCGGGGACGCATGGCGTGGGCAGCCCGGGTGGTCGCCGTCGTCATGGCCGTGGTCTCGCCGGTGCTGGTGCTCGCGGCGGTCCTGATGTACGCGGCGCTGCCGCCGGAGTGGCGGCTGCCGGAGATCTTCAGCCCGCTGGCCGCGGCGGGGGTCACCTTCCCGGCCTTCAGCGCGTTCCTCATCGTGCACCGGCCGCGGCTCAGGCTGGCGTGGCTGATGTGCGCGGGCGGTCTCGGCGGCGCGGTCAACACGTTCTGCCAGTCGGCGATGCTGGCCGCCGCGGCCGGCGGGGACCTCGCGCTGGCGGGGCTGCTGAGGTTCCCCGCGCAGGTCGGCTGGGCGGTGTCCGGGCTGCTGCTGGAGATGTTGCTGCCGCTGTACTCCCCCGACAGCAGGCTGCCGTCGCGGCGCTGGCGTCTGGTGGTGCTGCTCGGCGCGGTGTCGACCGCGGTGGAGCTGGCCCACATGTTCCTGCGTCCCGACCCGCCGGCCGAGGGCTATCCGCTGCCCGCGGTCATCCCCAACCCGTTACAGGTCCCGGAGCTGGCGCCGATCTGGCCGGTGGTGACGGTGGTGGCCTGGACCGGGATCCTCTCGACGCTGCCGCTGGCGGCGTGGTCGATGTTGCTGCGCTTCCGCCGGGCCGACCCGGTCGTGCGGCGGCAGATCGGCTGGCCGCTGTTCTCCTTCGGCGGGTACATCGTCTTCATGCTCGCCGGCGTCGTCGTGCCGGAGCTGTACTGGTTGTCGATCGGGTGGGCGACGATCATCCCCGTGTCGATGGTGATCTCGGTGACCCGCTACCGGCTCTACGGCATCGACACCGTCGTCAGCCGGACGTTCGTCGCCGCCGGGCTGCTGGCCGTGGTCGGCGGGGTCTACTTCGGGGTGGCCACGCTGTCGAGCCTGCTGGTCTCGGGGTACCACCAGGTCGCCGGGCTCGCCTCCGCGCTGCTCACGGGCGCGTTCTTCCAGCCGTTGCGGCGGGCGCTGCAACGCGCGGTCGACCGCCTGCTCTACGGGCCGGTGGGCGATCCGCGCGTGCTGGCCGAGCGGCTGGCGCAGGAGGTGCGCCGGGGCGATCCGGCGCAGGCGCTGGCGGCCGTGATCGGCGTCCTGCGCGAGGGCCTGGCGGTACGCGGCGTCGCCGTCGAGGTGACCAGCGGCGAGCCCGGCCACCCGGTCAGCGTGGCGAGCACGGACCGCGGGCAGGTCGGCGACTCCCCGCGCGAGGTGCCCCTGATCTGGCACGGCGAATGGGTGGGGCGGCTCCTGGTCGGCCCGCCCGCCGCGCGCCGCTTCCCCGCCGCGCACGACGAGCGGGTGCTGGACACGCTGGTCCCGTACGCGGCCGACGTGGCCCACGCGGTCCGCCTGGCCGCCGACCTGCAACGTTCTCGCGAACGGATGCTGGCCGCCCGCGAGGAGGAGCGCCGCCGGCTGCGCCGGGACCTGCACGACGGCCTCGGCCAGACGCTCAGCGGGCTGGCCATGACCGTCAACATGGCCCGGCTCAGCCTGAAGAGCTCGCCGGAGGCGGCCGACGGGCTGCTGCGCGAGCTGCGTACCGGCATGGACGCCGTCACGGGCGACCTGCGGCAGCTGGTCTACGGCCTGCGCCCGCCCGCCCTGGACGACCTGGGCCTGGCCGCCGCCGTACGGGCGCTGGCCGCGCCGGACGGCCCCGCGGCGGAGGTGATCGCCGAGGGCGACCTGACCGGCCTGCCCGCCGCCGTCGAGGTGGCCGTCTACCGGATCGCGCAGGAGGCGCTGACGAACGTGCGGCGGCACGCGCGGGCCACCCGCGTCCGGGTCGAGCTGCGCCGCGAGCCCGGCGCGCTGCGCCTGCTGGTCGCCGACGACGGCAGGGGCCTGCCGCCGGAGCACCGGTCCGGCGTCGGTCTGACCTCGATGCGCGAGCGCACGGCCGAACTGGGCGGGATCTGCCTGGTCAGCGGCGCCCCGGGGGCGGGCACCACGGTGGAGGTCATGCTGCCCGTCCAACCCTGACCGTGCGCCTTACCGGCCGGACGCCCTCCTGTCACATAGAGTGCTGGACGATCACTCTCGGTAACTCCCATGGAGGTGTCCATGAAGCTCAAGGGCCGTATCGCCTGCGCCGTGGCCGGTGGCGCGCTGCTGACCGTCGCGTTCACCACCCCGGCCGCGGCCGACTCGCTGGCCGCCGGCGGGCCCGTCGGCGCGCTGCTCCAGCCGGTGCTGGACGTGTTCAACATGGTCAACGACACGTCCACCCTCGGCGCCCTGCTGCCCGGCGGCATCATCACCGCCCGCTGACGTTCGCCCTCCCCCCGGGGCGACCGTGCACTGCCCCCCGGGCCCGGCCTGGGCGTACCGTGGTTCGCGGCGGTCACGGCGGAGGGCGGGTAGCAGCGTGCAGGGGTGGGAGCCGTCCACTGTCGTCAGTGACGAGCTGGTCGATCCGTCGCCGGTCGCCGCGCTCGCGGCCCTGTTCGACGACGGCGTGCCGGTCCCGGGGCCGGGTGCGGAGCTGCCGCCGCTCTGGCATTGGGCGGCGCTGGCGCGCTGGCCCGTCTCGTCCGCGCTGGGGGGCGACGGGCATCCCGTACGCGGCTCGTTCCTGCCGCCCGTCGGCCTGCCGCGGCGGATGTTCGCCGGGGGCGAGGTCGTGTTCCACGGGCCGCTGCGGGTCGGCGAGACCGTACGCAGGCAGAGCACGGTGGAGTCGGTCGCCGAGAAGTCCGGACGGTCGGGACGGCTGGTCGTGGTGGTCGTGCGCACCCGGCTGACCGGCCAGGACGGCAGTCCCGGGCTGGAGGAGCGGCAGGACCTGATCTACCGCGAGGCCGTGGCGCCCACCGGCCCGGCGGCGACGGCCGAGGAGGCCGTGGCGGTGCGTGCCGCCGGTTCCCCGTTCCGCAGGGCGGCCGCCTGGGAGTGGCACTTCGACACCGATCCGACCCTGCTCATGCGGTTCTCGGCCGCCACCGCCAACGCCCACCGCATCCACTACGACTGGCCGTACGCCACCCGCGTGGAGGGATATCCCGGCCTGCTGGTGCACGGGCCGCTGATGACGCTCGCCCTGGCCGAGACGCTGCGGCTGGAGAGACGGCCCGAGCGGGTGACGCGGGTCGCACACCGCAACAACCGGCCGCTGTTCTGCGGGCACCCGGCGCGGCTGCTGGGCCGCAGCACGGCGGACGGCTTCACGCTCGACCTGATAGGCCCGGAGGGCGCGACGACCGGCCCGCACACCACCCTGACCGTGACGGCCGGGTAGGCGCCGCCCACGACCTCCGAAGACCGCGCGCCGCCCGTCAGGGGGCGATGACGTGTTCGGCGAGCTCGCGGGCGGCGGCGGCCGGGCCGGTGCCGGGGCGGGTCGCGCCGACGGCGAGGGTGCCGTCGATGAGGATGAGGAGCTGGTCGGCGGCGTGGTCGGGGCGCGGGTGGCCGAGCGCGGTCAGCTCGCGCGCCAGCAGCTCGTGCACGTGCCGGCGGTAGTCGCGGGTGATCTCGTGCGCGGGATGGCCGGGGTCGGTCAGGCCGAGGTCGGCGGCCAGGTAACGGCAGCCGTGGAAGCCGGGCATGGCGACGATCTCGCCGATCCGGTCGAAGACGGCCAGCAGGCGCTCGCGCGGGTCGTGGCCGGCGGCGTCCATGGTACGGCGGTAGTCGGCGGCGTCGGCGTCGGCGGCCGACCTGAGCACCTCGACGATCAGGCCGTCCTTGCCGCCGAAGTGCTCGTACAGCGAGCGCCGGGCCACGTTGGCCGCCTTGAGCAGGGCGTCGACGCCGACGTTCACGCCCTGGCTGTAGATCAGCTGGTCGGCGGCCGTCAGCAGGCGCTCCCGGGGGCCCGGTCCCGTACGAACTGTCATGCGTTCAGGTTGCCACGGGTTGACGAGTAGATCAACCGGTCGATATACATAGATAGACCGATCGATCTACTCGCTTCCTTCTGGAGGAACCGTGTCCTTCCCGTCCACCGCCGACGTCATGGAGCGCTTCAACCGGGCCTTCGTCGAGCGTGACCGCGGCCTGCTCGGCGACCTGGTCGCCGAGGACTGCGTGATGGAGTCCGTCCAGCCGGCCCCCACCGGCGAGCGCGTCACCGGCCGCCAGGCGTGCCTGGACTGGTGGGGCGCGCTCGTGGACGACCTGACCAGTGCGTTCGAGCCGCAGGAGGTCATCGTCGCCGGTGACCGTGCCACCATCCACTGGCACTACCGCTACGGCCCCGGCCCCTCCGACTGGGTCAGCGGCGTGAACCTCATGCGCGTCCGCGACGGTCAGATCGTCGAGGCACTCGGCTTCAGCAAGACCGCCGGCGAAGTTCCCCTGGCCACCGCCTGATGGACGTCATGCGCAGCTACCACGTCGACAGCGGAGCCGGCATCGAGGGCCTGTCGATCAAGGAACACCCCGTCCCGGCTCCCGGCCCCGGGCAGGTGGTGGTCGCGGTACGCGCCACCTCCCTCAGCTACCGCGAGCTGTTGATCCTGCGCGGCGACTACGTGCTCCCGGTGAAGCCGGACGTGGTGCCTATCTCCGACGGCGCCGGCGAGGTCGTCGCGACCGGCCCCGGCGTCGAGTCGGTCGGCGTCGGCGACCGGGTCACCGCCACCCTGTTCCCCAGCTGGCAGGACGGCCCGTTCGCCCTGCGGCACCTGCCGCAGCTCGGCGGCTCGCTGGACGGCATGCTCACCGAGTACGCGCTGCTCGACGAGCACGCGCTCGTGCCGATCCCGGCCCACCTGTCCTACGAGGAGGCCGCGACGCTCCCCTGCGCCGCGGTCACCGCCTGGAACGCCCTGACCGGCGACGGCTCCGGCCCGCTGCCCGGCCGGACCGTCGTCACCCAGGGCACCGGCGGGGTGTCGCTGTTCGCGCTGCAGTTCGCCAAGGCGCTGGGCGCCCGGGTGATCGCCACGACCAGCAGCCCGGCCAAGGCCGAGCGCCTGTACGCGCTGGGCGCCGACGAGGTCGTCGACTACCGGGCCACCCCCGACTGGGCGGCCAGGGTGCGCGAGCTGACCGCGGGCGAGGGCGCCGACCACGTCATCGACGTCGTCGGCGACCTCGGGCTGTCGCTGGCGGCCAGCGCGATCGGCGGCCAGGTCGCCAGCGTCGGGTTCGTCCTCGGCGACCCGCCGCCCCTCGACGCGCGGGCGGTCTTCCGGGCGGGAGCCACGCTCCGGGGCATCGCCGTCGGCAGCCGCGCGCAGTTCCTGGCCATGAACCGGCTCATCGAGACCCACCGGCTGCGCCCGGTCATCGACCGCGTCTTCCCTTTCGACCAGGCGCCCGACGCCTACCGCCACTACCTGTCGGGCGGGCCGTTCGGCAAGGTCGTGATCACCGTGTGAGCCGGTCAGCCCCGGGCGCCGACCGGGCGCAGCGGGCGGGGCGTGACCTGGAGTTTCACCACGCCCTCGCGATACGACAGCGCCTCCCAGACGAGCCAGTCGTCGCCGACGTCGGCGGCGCCGGCAGGTTCGTAGGTGAGATGGAACTCCCCTCTCATGCCGTCGATGAAGTTGATCTCCGTGTTGCCGGGATCGTCGCGGACCCGCTCGTAGACGGCCTCCAGGCCGCGTCCGCGGAGCTCGGCGCGTACCTCGCCCACCCGGCGGTCCTTCACCGTGACGCCTTCGAGCCTCTCGCCGCGCTCCGTCGCCCCGGCGGCCGCCCGGTAGAGCTCGTCGCGGACGGCGGGCCTGCCGAGCTGGGCACGCACCGGGCCCGTGAAGCCGGCGGGAACGCGGAACGTGAGGTGGCACCCCGCCTGGCCGATCCGGCAGCCTTCGGGTTCGAGGCCCCCCTGGAACTGGCCGTCCGCCCGGACGCCCCTGGCCAGGACGAGGTCCCCCACCCGCGCGGGCGAGGCCGGTACGAGCTGGAGCTCGACGTCCAGGCCCACGGCGGCGAACGCCTCGGCGTACTTCGCGGACTCGGCGAGCGGGTCCTTGATCCTGGCCACCCATGCGCCGCCCTCCCGGGTGACCGCGATGGCCGCGTTGGCGTACGACGTCACCACTCCGGGCGGCAGCGCCGACAGGACCGCCAGCAGGACGGCCGCGAGGATCGCCGTCGCAGGCGCGAGCACCAGCAGCCGCACGCGCCCGCGCCGTGGCCGCGCGCGTTCCCCGGGCCGCCAGCCGATCCGGGCGGCCAGCTCGCCGGGGTCGGGCAGCGGGATCTGCGCCCTCATCCGCTCGACCTGCTCGATCTCACGCATCGGCGGTTCCTCCAAGCGCTTCGCGCACCTTCGTCCGGGCTCTGTTCAGGCGCGAGCGCACGGTGCCCACGGGGATGTCCAGCACGTCGGCGACCTGCTGGTAGCTCAGCTCGCCCCAGGCGGTGAGCAGCAGCACGTCGCGGTCGCCCTTGCGTAGGGCGGCCAGCGCGGCGGCCAGCCGAGGGCTCTCCGCCTGCGCGCTGACCTGCTCGGCGACGCGATCGGCGTGGCCGTCCAGCACCGGGTCCACGCCGGTGCGCGTCAGCGCGCGCAACATGCGCAGCTCGGACCGGTGGTGCCGGCTGATCAGGTTGGTGGCGATCCGCCACAACCACGGCCGCACCTCGCCCCGGCCGGGGTCGTAGCGGGCGCGGATCCTGAAGGCCGTGTGGAACGTCTCCGCCACGATGTCGTCGGCGAGGTCGCCGCCGAGGCGGCGGGCGGCGTAGCGGTGCAACGGCGGGGCGTGCCTGCGGAACACCTCCCCGAAGCAGCCGGGATCCTCCAGGGAACGCGCGACCAGCAGCGCGTCGTCCCTCTCCTCGCCGAGCAGGTCAGGTGGGCCCATCGATGTCCTATCGCCGTACTGCGGGCTTACATCCATTACTAGCCCGGTACGGCGTCAGGGGTTCGCGACGGCGCCCTAGCAGGGGGTTTCGTGGAACTCCGGGTACGAGCCGCGGGTGCCCACCCACGTCACGTCGCCCACGCAGTTCTCGTACTTGACGCCGACCACCGTGGTGCGGGTGGAGTCGCTGTAGTAGTACGTCTCGCAGTGGAAGTCGATCTGGCAGGCGCGGGCCTGGGCGGGCGAGCCGACGACGGTGAGGGCGCCGAGGGCGAGCAGGACGGCGAGCGATGCGCGGCGAATCATGGAGATCCTCTCTGACGCGAGGAAGCGCTACTGCCCTCGATGATCGATCGCCGGAGCGAACAGTTCAATACGGTTCATGGCAGTTCAATGCGGTTGATGCCGGGTACCCCATCGCGAAGGCGAAATGATCGCCCCTGTCACCGACATAGGATCTTTTCATCTGGTAGATGGCCGATTGTCGAAAGGCTTCCATGACCCACCCCCTCAGCCGCCGGTCCGCCCTGCTGGGGGCCGCGGCCGTGGCCGGAGTCGCTCTGTGGGAGAAGCCGGCCGAGGCGGCCGGCGCCGCCGCGTTCGACGCGGCCCGGGAGCGATGGGTGAGCCTGCTGGCCGGCGCCACGTACGACCCGGCGTACCTGGACAAGACGCAGGCCGTCGAGGGTTCGGCCAACGCGGTGCTGCGCAAGATGAACCCCGCGCCCGGCCGGCCGAGCCTGTGGCCCGACCTGCCGCTCGACGACCCCCGTACGGGCAACTTCAACCGCGCCTACAACCGCATGCGCACGCTGGCGCTCGGCTGGGCCACGCCGGGCACCGACATGCACCGGGACCAGCGGGTCGCCGAGACCGCGGCCAGGGCGCTGGACTTCCTGTACGAGCACGCCTACCGCGAGGGCCTCGACCGCCGCGGCAGCAACTGGTACTGGTGGGAGATCGGCGTCCCGCGCGCGCTGACCGACACCTGCGCCCTGCTCTACGACGGACTGCCCAAGGACGACCTGCGCCGCTGGCTGCGTCCGCTGCGCCACTGGTGCCCCGACCCCGAGCGCCGCGTCAGCCATCCCGGCGTGGTCGAGACCGGCGCCAACCGGGCGAGCAAGGCCATGGCGGTGGCGATGCGCGGGCTGCTCACCCACGACGCCCGCCTGCTCAAACGGGCCAGGAAGGCCGTCTCCGACCTGCTGCGCCGCACCGGCGGGCCGGGCGACGGCTTCTACCGCGACGGGTCCTTCATCCAGCACGGCGTGTTCCCCTACAACGGCAGCTACGGCGTGGACTACCTGGAGAGCGTGGCCAAGCTGATCGCCATGCTCGCCAGATCACCGTGGGAGATCCGCGACATCGGGAACGTCTACGACATCGTCGACCGCTCGTTCACACCGTTCATCTTCGACGGGCTGATGATGGACTGCGTGCGCGGCCGGCAGATCTCGGTGCAGGGCCACCGCGACCACCACTCGGGGCAGAAGGCGGTCGAGGCCATCCTGACGCTGCTGGAGACGGCGCCCGAGCGCCACGCCCGGCGCTGGCGGCCGATGGTGAAGGGCTGGCTCACCCGCAACCAGGCCGTCCCGTACGCCGCGGTCGCCCCGCTGGCGAGCGTCGCGCGGGCGCAGGCCCTGCTGGCGGACGCCTCGGTGCCGGTCGGCCCCCGCACGACCGGCACGTACGTCTTCGCCGACATGGACCGGGTCGTGCACCGGCGTCCGACCTGGGCGTACGCGATCGCGATGAGCTCGGAGCGCATCGGCGCGGCCGAGGGCATGAACCAGGAGAACCTGCACGGCTGGTACACCGGCGACGGCATGACGTACCTCTACACCGCCGACCTGACCCACTGGAACGACGACCTGTGGCCGACGATCGACCCGTACCGGCTGCCGGGCACCACGGTCGACACCCGCGGGCGCGCCGACCTCCCGCACGGCGCGCGCCGCCGGCCGCCCACCCCGTGGGCGGGCGGCGCGGCGCTCGACGGCGAGTACGGCGTGGCGGCGATGAGGCTGATCGCCGACGGCTCCTCGCTGCGGGCCAGGAAGGCGTGGTTCCTGCTCGACGACGGCGTGATCGCCCTCGGGTCCGGCATCACCGCCTCCGACGGCCGCCGCGTCGAGACCGTCGTGGAGAACCGCAACACCCACGGCGCCCATCCCCCGCTGACCCGCGGCGACGGCTGGGTCCACCTGTCCGGCGTGGCCGGATACGCGCTACTCGACGGCGCCGAGGCGAAGGTGATCCGCGAGCGGCGCACCGGCCGCTGGCGCGACATCGACACCGGTGCCACCACCGGCGGCGACCGGACCCCCGTCACCAGGCACTACACGACGATCCTGGTCGACCACGGCGTCGATCCGCGCCGGGCCCGCTACGCCTACGCCGTGTTGCCCGACGCCACCGCCGAGCAGACCGCGGCCTACCGCGGGCGGGTCGAGATCCTGGCCAACTCCCGCACGGTGCAGGCCGTCAGCCGGGACGACCTGATCGCCGCCGTGTTCTGGCGCGCGGGGGCCGTCGAGACCCCGCACGGGCCGCTGGCCGCCGACGGCCCGTGCGCCGTGCTGCTCCGTCACGACCGCCGCCACCGGGTCCGGCTGGCCGTCTCCGACCCGTCCAGGACCGCCGACGAGGTGCGGATCAAGCTGCCGTGGCCGGTCAGGTCGGTCAAGGAGGGCGACCGGGGGGTGCGCCGGTCCAAGCGGGCGGTCAAGGTCGAGGTCGGCGGCAGCCGCGGGCACACCCGTACGGCGGTCGTCCGCGTCTGAACCGGGCCGCCGTTCAGGAGGCACCGGCGGGGGCGTGCGGCAGGAGCTCCGCCACGGGGACGCCGGGGTCGGCCAGCCGGCGCGGATCGGCGGTGTGCCCGGCGGCCACCAGGGCCCTGAGGTGGCCGGCGGCGCCCTGGCCGTCCATGGTCAGGGCGGCCACCGGGACGCCGCGGTCGAGCCAGAAGGCGGTGAACCCGGGTTCGCCCGGCTCGCCCCTGGTGACGACGCGGTCGGAGGTGGTGGGGAGGCCGACGTATTCGAGGGTGGAGCCGTACTGCGTGGAGAAGAAGTACGGGACGTGGTCGATGGTGACCGGCTCGCCCACCAGCGTGGCCGCGGCGGCGGTCCCGTGGACGACGGCGTTGTCCCAATGCTCGATCCGGACCGGTTTCAGGTAGCGCGGGTGCCGGTGGCGGGCGACGTCGCCGGCGGCCAGCGCGGCCGGGTGCGAGGTGCGCAGGTGGCCGTCGGTGACGATGCCGCCGTCGACGCGCAGCCCCGCCGCCTCGGCCAGCTCGGTGTTGGGGACGACGCCCACGGCGACCACGACGAGGTCGGCCGGGACACGCCGCCCGGCGACCGTGCGTACCGCCTCGACCGAGCCCGTCCCGAGCACGGCCTCGACGCCGTCGCCGGTGAGCAGCTCGACGCCGTGGTCGAGGTGCCGGCGGGCGACGGCGCCGCCGATCCGGTCGCCCAGCACGTGGTAGAGCGGCGTGGGCAGCGGGTCGACGACGGTCGTGCGCACGCCGAGCGCGCGGGCGGCGGCGGCGACCTCGCAGCCGAGCCAGCCGGCGCCGACCACGACGACGGCGGAGGCCGCGCGCAGGGCCGCGCCGAGGCGTTCGCTGTCCTCGCGGTCGCGCAGGTAGTGGACGCCGTCGAGGTCGGCGCCCGGAACCCGGAGGCGGCGCGGGCGGGCGCCGGTGGCGATCAGCACCTGGCCGAACGGCAGCTCCACGTTGCGCCCCAGCTTCACCCGCCGGCCGTCGAGGTCGAGCAGGGTGGCGGGGGCGCCGAGGGCCAGGGCGACGTCCTGGGCGGCGTAGAACCGCGGGTCCAGGACGTCGAGCTCGGCGGCCTCGGTGGTGCCCAGCAGGTAGCCCTTCGACAGCGCGGGACGCTGGTAGGGCAGGGGGTGCTCGTCGCCGACGAGCGTGATCGGCCCGTCGTAGCCGTGGTCGAGCCGCAGGGCCCGCGCGGCCTGCGCGCCGGCGAGGCTGGCGCCGATGATGACGATGCCGGGATCGGCGGGCATGGGGACGCTCCTTGTGAACGGGACGGGGTGGCACGAGGGGTCAGACGACCTGGAGGTTGGCCATCATGGCCATGTCCTCGTGCTCGGCGTTGTGGCAGTGGAAGAGGTAACGGCCGCGGTAGCCGTCGAACCGGGTGATGATCTCCACCGACTCGCCCGGACGCAGGGAGACGGTGTCCTTCAGCCCCGCGTCATGGGGCAACGGCGGCCGGCCGCTGCGCGAGAGCACCCGGAAGCCGACCAGGTGCAGGTGGACGGGGTGGTGGACGTCGGCGACCATCCGCCACACCTCGACGTCGCCGAGGCCCACGGTGACGTCGGACCGGGCGGGGTCGAACGGCAGCCCGCCGATCAGCCAGCCGCGGCCGTCGTGCATCCGGCCGGCGCGGAAGGAGAGCTCGCGCACCCGTACGGCGTCAGCCCGCCGCCACTCCGGCAGGTCGGTGGACAACACGCGCGGGACCCGGCTGTCGTCGGCCGCGGCGCGCGCGACCCGGAAGGCCATCACGTCCCTGGTACGGCCCGAGCCGAGCCGGTTGACGATCCGGACGCGCCCGCCGACCGGGACGCGGGCGAAGTCCACGACCACGTCGTAGCGCTCGGCCGGCGCGATCGGCAGGACCTGGTGGGTGACGGGGGCCGCGAGCAGCCCCTGGTCGGCGCCGATCTGCACGAGGTCGAGCCGACGCCCGTCGTCGAGCACGGCTTCGAGCTCGTAGTGGCGGGCGTTGGAGGCGTTCAGCAGGCGCAGCCGGTAGCGGGCCGCGTCCACCTCGTGGACGGGCCAGGGGGCGCCGTTGACCAGGATCACGTCGCCGAGCACCCCGGCTATGTACGGTTCGAGCACGCCCGGCCGCTCCCGCAGGGTGGGGTCCAGGGCGGGGTAGGCGAGCTCGCCCTCGGCGGTGAACGCCCGGTCAGCGATCATGAGCGGCAGCTCGCGCGGCCCCGAGGGCAGGCCGAGTGCCTGCTCGGCGTCGTCGCGAACGATCTGCAGCCCGGCCAGGCCGCGCCAGATCGCCGGGGCGGTGAAGTCCATCCGGTGGTCGTGGTACCACAGCAACGTCGGCCGCTGGTCCAGCGGGAAGGTGTAGTCCCTGGTCCGCCTGCTCAGCACGGCCCGCGGGTCGCGCATGTTCCCCATGCCGGAGCCGTGTGCCATGTGCATGGTGGGCTCCGTCCAGCCCTCGGGCAGCACGAGGTCGGTCGGGTAGCCGTCGGAGGCGGCCGGGGTGCGCCCGCCGTGCAGGTGGACGACGGTCGGCACGGGCAGGTCGTTGCGGTGCGTCACGGTGATCGGCCGGCCCCGGCGCGCCTCGATCGTCGGCCCGGGGAAGGTGCCCCCGTACGTCCAGGCCCGGGTCCGCACGCCGGGCAGGATCTCCAGCGTCGTCTCGCGCTGGACGATCTCGTAACGGTCGGCGCCGCCCGCGGTGCCGGACGGCGCCAGCACGGCGGGGATCGGCAGCGGCACCTGGAACGGCGGCGGCAGCGGCAGGTCGCTGCGCAGCTCGGCGCCGGTGATCGAGGGCCGCCGGGCCATCGCGGCCGAGGCGCCGAGCCCGGTGGCCGCCATCAGCCCGAGCGCGCCGCCGATGCCGAGCGCCTGCCGCCTGGTCACGCCGCGGGCCGGCCGGTCGAGCTCAGGCATCGCGGGCCGCCCGGCGCGGGAAGGGCCGGCGCCACACGTCGATGAACTGCACCGTGAGCGCGGCGACGGTCGCCACCCCCAGCGGGATGTGCAGCCACAACGCGCCGTCGAGCCCGGCGAAGTACTGCGCCGTCTCGGCCGCCACCACCGCCGCCGTGGCCAGGAACGGCCCGCTGCGGCGCAGGCGCGCCCACACCACGATCGCCACGATCAGCTGCAGGTAACCGACGGAGGTGACCACGTCGGCGCCGATGGAGTGCCAGCGCAGGCTGTCGTAGTCGCCGGTCAGGTACACGCCGGCGAACACCGGCTGCCCGGCGATCGCCACCATGTGGGCGCTGACCGTCGCGCGCAACGTCCAGCCCACGGGTGCCGTGCGGCGCGTGGCATCGGCTCGCGGCCCGTCGAGCACGCTGAGCATCGGGGGTCCTCCTCATGTCCGTCCTGGTGAATCGCCTCCGACGCTATGGCTCCCGAGTTATCTTGTCCAAGATCTATATTGCTATGCTGTTATGCGTTGGGAGGCATGATGGATCTGAACGCGCTCCGCCAGTTCCTGGTGGTGGCCCGGCTCGAACACCTCAGCGCCGCCGCCGAGGAGCTGCGCGTCGCGCAGCCGTCCCTGAGCCGGACGATCGCGCGGCTGGAGAGCGAGCTGGGCACGCCGCTGTTCGACCGCGGCGGCCGGCTCCGGCTGAACGGCGCGGGCATGCTGTTCCGCGGCTTCGCCGAACGGGCGCTCGGCGAGCTCGACGCCGGACGGCGAGCCGTCGCCGAGGCCGCCGGCGAGGGATTCGGCACCGTCCGCCTGGCCTCGGAGACCTTCCTGACCCTCACCGGGCCGCTCGCGGCCTACAAGCGCGCCCATCCCTCCGTCGAGATCGAGCTCCACTGGGCCCCCGCCGACGACATGACCCGCCGCCTGCGCGCCCAGGAGTTCGACCTGTGCGTCGCCTCCCAGCCGATCCACACCGACGGGCTGGAGGCGGCCGAACTGCTGGACGAGCCGGTCGGGCTGGTCACCTCGCTCGACCACCCGCTGGCCGGCCGTGCGTCGGTGACCATCGACGACCTCGCCGACCAGCCCTTCGTCACCGCCCGCAAAGGACACTGGCAACGCCGGCTGCTCGACCGGCTCTTCGCCGCCAGGGGCCGCACGCCGCGGATCGTCTGCGAGGGCGACGAGCCCAGCGCCATCGCCGACCTGATCAGCACGGGGCTGGGCATCGGGCTCGTCCCGTCCCTCGCCCTCCGCTCCACCACCCGCGCCCCGCTCACCTGGGTGGACGTCGACGACCCCGACTGCCGCCGTACGCTCACCCTGTTCTGGGGCGCCGACAGCCACCTGTCCACCGCCGCCCGCCTGATGCGCACCACCATCACCAGCTGGGACTGGCTGGCCGGCGAACCCCAGGAGAAACGCTGAGCGGTCGTGGGCTCCTTAAGCACGTGCCCCACGCCGGTGGCCAGCGCCCCGCCGCCCAGGGCGATCAGCACGGCGTCGTACGACGGCACGGCCCCGGCCAGTTCCAGGCCGATGGTCGCCGCGCCCTCGCACGTCTCGACGTCGAGGCTGTCCTCGACCAACCGGATGCCGTCGTGCCCGGCCATGGCCGCCGCCCGCTCGCGGGCCAGGCCGAAGTCGCCGTCCACGAGCTCCAGCCGGGCGTCGAGGGCGCGGATGCGGTCGAGCTTGGCGGCGGGCGCGGAGCGGGGGGCCACGACGGTGACGCTCACCGCGCACCCGAGGTGGGGCTCCAGCGCCGGGCAGGGGAACAGCGGGGTGTCGAGGAACATGCGGTCGATCATCGGGCGTGCCGCCCGGATCCGAGCAGTGTCGAGCCGCGTCTCCCGCACGGCACAGGAGCGTAGCAACGGCCGGACCCGAGAATCCGGACACGCGGCGCGACCGTCCGTACACTTTCTGTCGCTGGTCTGCGTGGCCTTACGGCCCGGTCAAGAGAGGGCGGGGTGGGGAGCGATGAGCGAGGTCCACGACGGCGGGCCGCCGCCGGGCGCCGCGGAGGCCACCGGCCCTGAGTCGGTGACCTGTCACGAGGACCTGGTGCGGCTGCTGGCCGAACAGTTCGCCCGGGCCGACGTGTCGCTGCGGGAGTTGCAGGCGCGGGCCGACAGGTCGGGCGGCGCAAGGTTGCCGCGCAGCACGTGCGCCGACATGCTGGCCGGCCGGCGCTTTCCCAAGAAGGCGGTCATGGTGGCGTTCCTGCGGGGGTGCCGCGTGCCCGACCACCAGCTCCCCGCGTGGGAGCGGGCCTGGGACCGGGTGCGGATCAGCCGGCTGCCCGCCGGGGCCTGGGACGATCGCGGCCCACAGGCGTCCGACGGCCCACAGGCGTCCGACGGCCCGCAGGCGTCCGGCAGCTCGCCGGCGTCCGACGGCCCGCCGCCGGCCGCGCCCGGCGTGGCGGGACCGGTCCCGCCACGCCGGGCAGCGTCGGTCCTGGGTGGCGGCGGGCCGCGGCGGGCCGTCCTGTTCGCCGGGATCGCCGTGCCGGTGGCCGCCGCGCTGGCGCTGGCCGTCGTCCTCGCCCTGCGGCTGACGGGACGGCCGGAGCCGCGGCCCGAAGGCGCGTCCGGTCAGGCCGTGGACCCCGGCCACATCGTCACCGACGACGGCCGCGCGTTCCCCCGCGGCGGGTCGAGCCGGTTCACCGTGAGCGTCAGCCCGGCCAACACCGGCGTACGGCTGACTCGCCGGCTCGACGCCGGCGTCGGCCTGCAGGACGCGACCATCACCGTCGACGGCGCGCCGGCGGCGCGGTGGCGGCCCCTGCTGGAGGACGCCGTGCACAAGTGGCGGAACCAGATCGTCGATCTCCCGCCGGGGCTGACGGCGGGACGGCGCGCGCTCACCATCGTCAACACGTGTGTGTCCGACTCGGGGTTCAACGAGTTCCTCTACACCGTGGAGCACCGGATCAACGGCGTCTGGTCGGTCGCCGACCGGGTCGACGTGGGCCCCGACCACCCCGCGAGCGAGGCCGCGCACGACTACCGCGTCGTGCGCGGCGACTGGGCCCACCACCAGACCTTCGCCTACCCGCCGCGAAGGGAGGACTGGGACGTTCGCTAACATAACGAAGTACTTCTTTATGAAGTACGTAAAGAAAAGGATCCCCCATGGCCTCCATCCGGCACGAAGTCGTCATCGACGCCTCCCCCGACCACATCTGGGACGTCCTGCGTGACGTCGGAGCCGTGCACGAACGGCTGCTCCCGGGCCGCGTCGAGGACACCAGGCTGGACGGCGACGAGCGGTTCCTGACGTTCCCCGACGGGCACGTGATCCGCGAGCTGATCGTGGCGATCGACGACGACGCCCGCCGCCTGGCCTACGCGGTCGTGGAGGGCGCGAGGCCGCCGCTGGCCCACCATCACGCCTCCTTCGAGGTCCGCCCGGAGGGCGAGGGGGCCGGCCGGCTGATCTGGATCACCGACGTGCTGCCCGACGCGCGCGCCGCCGAGGTCGGCCTGCGGATGCGGTACGGCGCGGCGGAGATGAGACAGGCGATCGAGGCCGCGTCCCACCGCTGACCCGGCCCAGGGCCCGGCTCGGGGCCCGGCTCGGGGCCCGGCACAGGAGCACCGGTGGCGAGGTCACTAGGATGACCGGCGCCGGACGACCCCCCGTCCCTCCAGCCGGCTCCCCCGCACCACCCGAGAGGCGCACATCACGATGGCGGACCGCGACGCCACCCCCCTCGACGACCCGGTAGGCGCGTCACTGCGCGGCCGGCACGCGCACCTCGCCCGGCGGCTGGGCGCGGCGGCCACGTACCGGGCGGAGGTGGCGACCTTCTCCTCGGTCCCGGCCGAGCCGGACGAGCGGGCGTGGGCCGACCTGGCCCGGCTGCTCGGGCCGGGCGAGCTGGCCGACCTGTTCAGCTCCCCGGCGACGCCGCCGCCCGGCTGGGAACCGGTGTTCGCCCTCGACGGCCGCCAGCTGGTCTGGGGCGGCGACCCCATCCCCGCCGCGCCCGGCGACGTCACCGAACTGGGCGCGGACGACGTCCCGGACATGCTCGACCTCGTCGCCGGGACGCAGCCGGGGCCGTTCTGGGCGCGTACCCGCGAGATGGGCGCCTACCTCGGCGTCTTCGACGGCGGAAAGCTGGTCGCGATGGCGGGCGAGCGGCTGCGGCCACCGGGCTGGACCGAGATCAGCGCCGTGTGCACCGCGCCCGAGGCACGCGGCCGAGGCCACGCGGGCCGCCTGGTCGGCGCGCTCGTATCGCGGATCGTGGCTCGCGGCGAGCGTCCGTTCCTGCACGTGGCCGAGGCGAACACCGGCGCGATCGCCGTCTACGAGCGGCTCGGCTTCCGCACCCGCAGGACCGTGACCTTCCGAGGTTTCCGCACCCCGTGACGGCCCGTGACGGCCCGGGGGCGGGCGCTCGGGCCCTGGCGAAAAACGCGTTGCCCCGGACGCTCGGTGAAACGTATGGTTTTGCGCTCGTGGTCACAGTGGTGGAGCGGGTCCTGCCGGCCCGGTTGGGGACAGGGTTCCGATGGTTGCTGACGTCGAGCTGGCTGACGAATCTCGGTGACGGGATCGCGGCCGCCGCCGGCCCGCTGCTGATCGCGACGCTGACCCGCGACCCGCTGATGATCTCGCTGTCCGCCCTGGTGAGCTGGGCGCCGCCGCTGATGTTCAGCCTGTACGCCGGCGTCCTGTCCGACCGGTACGACCGCCGCAGGATCGTGCTGGTCGCGAACGCCGTACGCGCCGTGGTGCTGGCGGCGCTCGTCGTGCTCATGGCGACCGGCACCGTGACCGTGGCGACGGCGCTGGCGGCGCTCACGCTCCGGTCCATCGCCGAGGTGTTCGCCGACAACGCGACGTCCACCCTGACGCCGATGATGGTCGCCAGGGACGACCTGATCGTCGCCAACGCCCGCCTGGGCACCGGGTTCATCACGCTCAACCAGCTCGCCGGGCCGCCGATCGGCGCGGCGCTGTTCGGGCTGGGCCTGACCTGGCCGTTCGCGAGCCAGCTGCTCCTGGTGCTGGCGGGGATGGTCCTGGTCTCCCGGATCGTCCTGCCACCGCGGGTCCGGCCGGACGACGCGCCGCGCCCGAACACCGTGCGCGAGCTCGTCGCCGGGTTCAGCTGGACCGTGCGGCACCCGGCGGTCCGCACGCTGGCGCTCACCATCCTGATCTTCAACTTCACCTTCGGCGCGGCCTGGTCGGTCCTCGTCCTCTACACCCAGGAGCAGCTCGGCCTCGGCGCGATGGGGTTCGGGCTGATGACCACCATCGGCGGCATCGGCGGCCTGATCGGCACCGGCCTGTACGGGACCATCACCCGCAGGGTCAGCCTCGGCGCCTTGATGCGGATCGGGCTCATCGTCGAGACGTTCACCCACCTGGGCCTGGCCCTGACCCGTTCCCCGTGGGTCGCCGGGGCCATCTTCCTGGTCTTCGGCGCGCACGCCTTCATCTGGGGCACCACCTCGGGCACCGTCCGCCAGCGCGCGGTCCCGCAGGAGCTGCAGGGGCGGGTGGGCAGCGTCAACACCGTCTGCGTCTACGCCGGCCTGGTGGTCGGCTCGTTGATCGGCGGCGTGCTGGCCACCCGTTTCGGCGTCGCGGCGCCCTTCTGGTTCGCCTTCGCCGGTTCGGCGGTGTTCGTGGTGCTGCTGTGGCGGCAGCTCATGCTCATCGCCCACGACGACTGAGCGGCGAGCGCCGCTCGTCCGCCTCACTTGAGCGGGTCGTGCCCCCAGTTCATCAGCGAGTGGCGCCACCGGGTCTCCCGGACGTCACCGGACGGGCGCTGCGCCAGGTGCCGGTGGATGTAGCCGATCACCTTGGTCATGTGCTCGTAGTCGTGGCCGGTCCAGGAGGATCTGCCCTTGCGGAGGAGCCGGACGATCTCCCGGCCGGAGGCGTGGCCGGTCGACTCGCCGCCGTCCTGCTTCTGGCCGACCTCCTTCGACTCCGCGGACTCCAGCCAGCGTTCCAGCTCGTGCGCGGTCATGTTGACGGCCTGGCCGAACTCGGCCGCCACGTCCCGGTCGCCGCTCACTTCGCGCCCTTGTCCTTGCCCTTGCGCAGGGCGGACGGCTTGTGCACGGCCTCGCGCCCGCTCTTGTCGCTGCGCACGACGTACTGCGGGTCGTCGGGCGAGGCCGCCACGGTACGGCCGGCCTCCTTCGTCCTCTTGGTGATCTTCTTCTCCACCTTGCCGCGGGCCGTGGACCCGTGGCTCTTCCAGGAGACCTCGTCACCCACGGACGGATCGTCCTTGCGCTTGCCGGTCATATGATCCGCGCTACCCCGCCCTTCTGCCGCACTCGGTCGGCCGGGCAAACCTTCCTTTACCGTCGCCGTCCTGGCGCCGCCGCCGGCGTCCTCGGGGCGGGGCGGCTGCTGCTCACGCGTGGCCGAATCGTAAAGTGAGCACGATTGCACCAGTGATGTAGGGAGCCCTTCTTGCACGAGAAACTGTCGTCGACCTACGACAACGTCCTGCGCCGGAACCCCGGCGAGGTCGAGTTCCACCAGGCGGTGCGTGAGGTGCTCGAAAGCATCGGCCCGGTTCTCGGCAAGCATCCCGAGTACGCAGAATCGAAGATCATCGAGCGGATCTGCGAGCCCGAGCGGCAGATCATCTTCCGCGTGCCGTGGCTGGACGACCGGGGCGAGGTGCAGATCAACCGCGGTTTCCGGGTGGAGTTCAACAGCGCGCTCGGGCCCTACAAGGGCGGGCTGCGCTTCCACCCGTCGGTCTACCTGGGCATCGTCAAGTTCCTCGGGTTCGAGCAGATCTTCAAGAACGGCCTGACCGGCCTGCCCATCGGCGGCGGCAAGGGCGGCTCGGACTTCGACCCCAAGGGCCGCTCCGACCGCGAGGTGATGAGCTTCTGCCAGAGCTTCATGACCGAGCTCTACCGGCACATCGGCGAGTACACCGACGTCCCGGCCGGTGACATCGGCGTCGGCGGGCGCGAGATCGGCTACCTCTTCGGCCAGTACAAGCGCATCACCAACCGCTACGAATCCGGCGTGATCACCGGCAAGGGCCTGGTGTACGGCGGCGCCCAGGTACGCACCGAGGCCACCGGCTACGGCTGCACGTTCTTCGTGGAGGAGATGCTCAAGGCCCGCGGCACGTCGTTCGACGGCAAGCGGGTCGTCGTGTCGGGCTCCGGCAACGTGGCCGTCTACACGATCGAGAAGATCGAGCAGCTCGGCGGCGTCGTGGTGGCCTGCTCCGACTCCTCCGGCTACGTGCTCGACGAGAAGGGCATCGACCTGGACCTGCTCAAGCAGGTCAAGCAGGTCGAGCGGGGCCGCCTGGAGGCGTACGCGGAGCGCCGGGGCGAGCAGGCCGTCTTCGTCCCGGACCGCAGCGTGTGGGAGGTGCCCTGCGAGGTGGCGATGCCGTCCGCCACGCAGAACGAGATCACCGGCCGGGACGCCGCGTTCCTGGTGGACAACGGCTGCGTCGCGGTCGGCGAGGGGGCCAACATGCCGACCACGCCGGAGGGCATCAAGGTGTTCCTGGAGGCGGGCGTCGCGTTCGGGCCGGGCAAGGCGGCCAACGCGGGCGGCGTGGCCACCAGCGCGCTGGAGATGCAGCAGAACGCCAGCCGCGACTCCTGGACGTTCGAGTTCTCCGAGCGCCGACTCCAGGAGATCATGCAGGACATCCACGGCCGCTGCCTGGAGACCGCCGACGAGTACGGCATGCCGGGCAACTACGTGGCGGGCGCCAACATCGACGGCTTCCGCCGGGTCGCCGACGCCATGCTCGCACTGGGCCTCATCTGACCGCGCCGGCACCCCGCATGCCCTCGCCGGCGCGGTCCGCGCGAGAGGTCAGTCCGGGGTGCCGGGAGGCAGTTGGTGGTCGGCCCAGACGTAGGTCTCGGGCAGCAGGTCGGCCACGGCGACCGTACGGAGACCGTCGCCGTCGCCCACGATGACCTGGAGGGCCGGGAAGTAGTCCAGCAGCACCTGACGGCAACGGCCGCACGGCGGGACGACCCCGCGCTCTCGGTCCCCCACGGCGACGACCGTGTCCAGCTCGTACGCGCCCTGGACGAGTTCGCGGTCGACGTGCCGGCTCACTGCCCCTCCTCGTGACCTGGCGCGTCAGGCGCGGGCCTGTTCACGCAGGAACTCGACGATCAGCTCGGTGACCTCGGCCGGCCGTTCCATGCTCGCCAGGTGGGCCGCCCAGGGCAGCTCGACGTTGCGGGCGGCGGGCAGGTCGGCCTCGGTGTGCCGGAAGTCGGCGACGTCGTGCGCGCCCGACACGGCCAGGCACGGCATCGTCACGGCCGCCGGGTCCACCTGGACCTTGACCGGGCCGACGACCCCCTCGGCGAGCTGGAGCTCGTAGGCCCGAAGCTGCATCTCGTGCACGGCCTGCCCGGCCTCCTCGCCGCCCTCGGGGCCCAGCCAGCGGTCGACCATCAGCTGCGCGGCGCCCGCCAGGTCGCCCGCCTCGACCAGCGCGTCCTCGCGCTCGCCGACCGCGCGCAGCTCGGCGCTCGGCTCCCGCCAGGGCAGCGCGGCGGACAGCAGGACCAGCGCCTCCACCCGCTCGGGGCTGCTCGCGGCGACCTCCAGCGCCACCTTCCCGCCGTAGGAGCAGCCGACCAGGAAGAACCGGTCGATGCCCAGGCTGTCGAGGAGGCCCAGCACGTCGCCGGAGTTGCTGTACGGCTCGGTGGGCAGCGGGCTCTGCCCGAAGCCACGCAGGTCGCACCGGACCACCCGGAACCCGGCGGCGATCAGCGGCTCCCACTGGGGGTCCCACATACGCCGGTCGCAGACCCCCGCGTGCAGGAGGAGCAGCGCCGGTCCGTCGCCTGCCACGTCATGAGAAATCGTCATCGCGCAGACGTTACCAGTCATTCACTGACCGGTTTGTCCCATGCGAGACGGCGCCGAGGCATTTCCGGCAACCCTGGCCATCCAGGCCGTCACGCCCAGCACCACGGCCGCCAGCACTCCCAGCAGCACCGAGTTCAGCAGGTGGCCGACTCCGGGCAGCCCACCCGCGTAGACGCCGACCATCGGCAGCAGCACCACCAGCGCGCGGCGCCCGACCGGCGACCGCAGCGCCAGCCCCGCGGCCACCACGGCCAGCGCCCACACGGGCGGATAGGCCCACCGGGACGAGATCGCCGCCCCGGCGACCGCGCCGCCGAAGAGCACGGCCATCCACCACAGCAGCCGCCGGCCGCCCAGCGCGCCGGGCCCGGGAGAAGGCGCGAGGAGCAGCATCGCCCCGCACAGGAGCAGCGGCAGCGCCGACATCGCCATCCCGCCGACGTCGAGCGGCACGCCCCCGATCAGGAGCACCCCGTCGCCGACCACGGTGTACGTGACCGACGCGGACACGCTGCCCCAAACGTGCTCCCCGAGGATCACCAGCGCGTACGCCCACGCGCAGGCGGCCGCCGCGCCGGCCCTCCCGCGCCAGGCCAGCAGCACCACGACCGCGTACGGCAGGGCGAAGGTGAGGATGCGCAGGAACTGCCGGAGCTCGTCGTCCACGAAGGGCGGCTGCCAGGCCGCCGCTCCGAACGTGACGGCCCGCGCGAGCGCGCTGAGCAGCAGCGCGACGGGCACGAGGAGGGCGGCGACGTCGACCGCGGCCCGCCACTGGGCGCCCGCCCCGCGCCGCACCCGGATCGCCAGGCCGCCCCGCACCAGGTCGAAGGTGTCCCGCACGCCGGGCCGTCTTTGGCCGGGGCGCGCGCCGGCCAGCAGCACCGCGACCATCTCCTCCTCGTGCAGGGCTCGGTGGTCGGCCGGGTACCACCGGGCGAGCAGCCGCCGGCAACGCCGTTCCAGGGACGTCACAACGACCTCCCCGGCCCGCCGAGCGCCACCGGGAGGCCGCCGAACGTCGCGGACAGCTTGCCGAGCGCCCCCGGTGGCCCCGCGAACGCCGATCCCAGCTCCCCGCGGGACCGCCATGCTCCCCGGCCGCGCAGCCGGGCCGTGGCCGTGTCGGCGTTGTGCCGCAACTGCTCGGCCTCGGCCGCGAGCCGGAGCTCGCCGTCGGACGTCAGCCGGTAGTAGCGCCGCGCCCGCCCGTCGACGACCTCCTCCCGGTCGGCCGCCACCAGCCCTTCGGCCTGGAGCCGGTCGAGGGCGGCGTAGAGGGTGCCGGCCCGCAGCCGCACCCGCTCGCCGGAGATCCGCACGACGTCGGTGATGATGCCGTAGCCGTGCTGCGGCCCGGCCGCGAGCGCGGTCAGGATGAGGAACGTCGGCTCCTGCATCGCCCTGGAAGTCATACCGACGATATATACCGATGATCTGAGCGTGCCGCAACTCCGGGGCGCGGGAGGCCGCGAGGCCCCCCGCACCCGGAGCCCTACGGCAGCGCCACCGCCCGGTCCAGAGCGGGCGGGGTCACCGTCCCCTGTCGCAGGTAGGCCCGCATGGCCTCGTAGTCGCGGCTGCCGCGCACCGCGTCGGTGTACCCGGCGAAGGCGGTGTAGCCGTCGGCGCCGAGCAGCGTGTACGCCAGCGCCGCGAGCCGGTAGGTCCTGCCGGTGTCCAGCGGCTGCCCGTTGATGACCACGTCGGCGGGGTTGATCCGGTCGCCCACGGGCCGGTTCGGCGAGTAGGAGAAGCGCACGTTCTTCGACACGGCCAGCGGCGCGAACTTCACGGTGCCGTCGGCCTGCGTCTGCCACTGCTGCTCCAGGGCCTGCTCAAGCTGCGAGCCCTTGACCGACACCGTGACCACCGGGTTGGCGTAACCCCACGCGGCCCACGACTCGCCCATGAGCACCTTGCCGTCGGCGTCGGCGGCGTTGGCGCCCTTGGCGAACTTGAGGTCGCCGCGCAGCGAGTTCGAGCCCTTGGTCGGCGCCACGGCCACCATGGCCAGGTCGGCCTTGCCGCCCTCGGTCTGCTGGGAGTCGAAGTACTCCACGTCGGCCACGGTGTTGCCGAGCGTGCTCTGCCCGGTGACGTCGCGGGTCCTGGTGAGGTCGCCGGTGATGGTCCCGTACGGCTTGGCGTAGGTCTCCTTCTGCATGGCGTTCCAGTGGTCGACCAGCTTCACCATGGCGGGGTCGGGGGCGATGTCGCGGGTCACCGGGTGGTTGGCCGCGGTGGTCGCGGTCCTGATGACGTCACGGGTACGGCGGTCGAGCTTGAGGTTGACCTCGCTGATGAGGCGGCCGTGGTTGGCGGCCTCGACGACCGGGCGGGGGTTGCCCGCGGGGTCGGGGATCGAGCAGTTGAAGTACCAGTGCCAGTGGCCCGTGACGATGGCGTCGATGTCGGGCGAGGCGTTCTTGGCGAAGTCCCAGATGGGGCCGGCCTTCTGGTCCCCGCAGCCGCTGTAGTCCTCGCCGGCCTTGCCGCCCTCGTGCACGTTGGCGACGATGGCCTTGACGCCGCGCCGCTTGAGGATCTCGGCGTACTTGTTGGCCGTCTCCACCAGCGGCAGGTTGTCCAGCGACGGCTGGTAGGAGGTGGAGCCGTCCACGGTGGTGGGCGTGGTCAGGTTGATGAACCCGACGGGGATGCCCTGGAACCGCTTGATCACGTACGGCGGGAGCACCGGGCGGGTGTCGCCCTTCATGGTGATGTTGGCCGTGGAGATGTCGAAGTCGGCGCCCTGGAAGGGCTGCCCGTCGGAGTCGGTGAAGCAGCTGTCGAGCCCGACCTCGCCGAAGCACTCCCCCTTGCCCATGTGGTCGCGCAGGAACTCCAGGGACCGGTCCAGCTCGTGGTTCCCGACCGTGGTGAACTCCACCTTGATCTTGTTCAGGAACTCGATCGTGGGCTCGTCGGCGTGGTACGACACCTCGGTGGGCCAGCCGCTGAAGTTGTCGCCGCTGGAGAAGGTGACCGTGTTCTCGTGCCCCTGCCGGAGCCGGTCGAGATGCGCCGCCAGGTACGGCGCGCCACCCACCACCAGGGTGTTCCCCTGCGGATCCTTGATCGTGCCGTCGGTGGCGCTGCTCTGCGGGGTGATGTAGCCGTGGAAGTCGGTGATCGACAGCAACTGCACGTCCACGGGCTTGGGCGCGGCCAGTGCCGGTGAGGCGGACGAGGCCAGAGTGACGCCTAAGGCGACAATGATCCACTTACGGAACGAAGACACGCATACTCCTAAATAAGGGGATATAGCGGGAGAAAAGACTGGCGGATCAGCCCTTCGAGCCGGTGAACGCGATCCCGGCGATCAGCTGCCGTTGCATGACCACGAAGAGAACGATCACCGGCAGCGAGGCCACGACGGACCCGGCGAAGAGGATGGGGTAGTTGGTCAGGTACTGGCCGCGCAGCGAGGCCAGCCCGGCGGAGAGCGTCATCATCTCCGGGTCGGTGTTGACCACCAGCGGCCAGAGCAGGCTGCTCCAGGACCACATGACGGTCAGCAGCCCGAGCGCCAGCAGGCCGGGCCGGACCAGCGGCAACATGATCCACCAGTAGATCTGCAGCGGGTTGGCGCCGTCCAGCCGCGCCGCCTCGTCCAGCTCCTTGGGCAGGGTCTTGAAGAACTGCCGCAGCAGGAACGTGCCGAAGGCGCCGAAGACGCCGGGGGCGATGAGCGCCTGGAGGCTGTTGAGCCACCCGAGCCCCTGCATGATCTCGTACCGCGGCAGCAGGAACAGCTCCCCCGGCACCATCAGCACGGCCAGGAACAACATGAAGACCGGCCCGCGCCCGGGGAAGTCCAGCCGCGCGAAGGCGAAGGCCGCCAGCGAGCACAACAGCAGCTGCCCGGCCGTCACCGCGGCCGTCACGACCACGGTGTTGAGGAACTGCCGCCCGAGCGGCACGGTCCGGAACACGTCGGCGAAGTTGTGCCACTGCCAGGAGGGGACCGCCGTGGGCGGCACCCGCATCGACTCGGTCATGGTCTGCAGCGAGACCACGAGCTGCCAGACGAACGGCATGACCATGATCAGGCCGCCGGTGAGCAGGACCGCGTGCACGATCCAGCGCCTACTCATAGTGGACCCACCGCCTCTGCAGTCGGAACTGGACGGCGGTCAGCATGAGGATCAGGGCCAGCAGCACGACCGCGATCGCGGCGGCGTAGCCGCGGCTGTTCTGCACGAAGCCCTGCTCGTAGAAGAGGTAGACGATCGTGCGGCTGCCCGCCAGCGCCGGGCTCTTGGTGTCGATCATGAGGTAGACCAGGTCGAAGACCTGCAGCGTGTTGATCAGCGTGATCACCACGACGAAGAACGTGGTGGGCGTGAGCAGCGGCAGGGTGATGCGGAAGAACTGCCGCAGCCGGCCCGCGCCGTCGATCGAGGCGGCCTCGTAGTAGTGCTTGGGGATGCCCTGCAGCCCGGCCAGGAACAACACCGCGTTGTACCCGAGCGAGGTCCAGATCCCGACCACCGCGACCGCGTAGATCGCGGACTCGGGGTCGGACACCCAGTACGGCCCGTCGATCCCGACCAGGCCGAGCAGGTAGTTGATCGGCCCGAAGTCGCCGTTGTACAGGTAGCGCCAGGTCAGGCCGACGGCCGCGGGCATGGTGACCACCGGCAGGAAGTACAGCGTGCGGTAGAAGCCGAGCCCGCGCAGCCCCGGCACGTTCAGCAGCGCCGCGATCACGATCGACAGCGGCACCCCGATCAGCACGAGCACGGAGTAGAGCAGCGTGTTGCGCAGCGCGCCGGCCATCTCCTCGTCGCGCAGGAGGGCGGCGAAGTTGTCCAGGCCCACCCACGTCTGCCCGCCGAACACGCCCGACTCGGTGAAGCTGAGGTAGAGCGTCTGGACGATCGGCCACAGGTAGAACACGGCCAGCCCGAGGGCCATGGGCGCGATCAGCCCGTAACCCCACAGCCAGTCGCGTCGCGACCGCCGCCCCGGCGGGGCCGCCGCCTTGACGGCGGCCCGTTCCTCGGTCAGCACCATCGGCTACTCCTTGGCCAGGATCTCGTTCATCTGCGCGGCGATCTCCTTGGCCGCCTCCGCGGTCGGCCGCCTGCCCGCCCACGCCTCGGCCAGGAGCTTGTTCTGCACGTCCTGCCACTTGGCGGTGTTGAGCGAGACGGGGTACGGCACGCCGTTCGGGATCGAGGCGTCGAAGGCCTCCTTCAGGTGGTAGTCGGGGAAGGCGGCGAACCAGCCGTCCTGGGTGCCGGCCCGCGAGGAGACCGAGGCGCCGCCGGAGTCGCTGAGGATCTTCTCGGCCTCGTCGGAGGAGAGGAACGCGGCGAACTGCGCGGCCTCGGCCGGGTGCTCGCTCTTGGCCGAGACGGAGTTGGCCAGGCCGAGCAGGATGACGGCCTCCTGCGCCGGCCCCTTGGGCAGGGGCGCCACGTCGACCTTGCCACCGCGCTCGGTGTTGGCCTTGAACGTGGTGGCCAGCCACGAGCCGCCGTAGTACATGGCGTACTTGCCGGTCATGAACAGCTGCACGGGGCTGGTGTCGGTGGTCGCCTGGGCGGGCGGGGCCACCTTGTCCTTGTTGATCATGTCGGTCCAGAACTCCAGGCCTTGGATGGAGCCGGGCTCGTCGAAGCCGGACTTCTTGCCGTCGGCGGAGATGACGTGGCCGCCGGCCTGGATCATCGTCGGGTAGAAGCCGCCCTGGTCCCACAGGGGGGCCAGCAGGCCGTACTGCTTCTTGGCCGGGTCGGTCAGCTTCTTGGCGGCGGCCTTGAGGTCGTCCCAGGTCCAGTCGGCGGTCGGGTACGCGACGCCGCCCTTGTCGAAGAGCTCCTTGTCGTACCAGAGCACGGGGACGCCGACGTCGCGCGGCATGCCGTACAGCTTGCCCTCATAGCGGTAGCCGTCCACGATGGCCTGCGGGAAGGCGCTGACGTCGGCGTTCTCGAAGGGGGCGATGACCCCGCCCTTGGCGTACATGCGCACGTTGAGGCTGTTCATCCAGAAGACGTCCGGGGCCGCGCCGCCGGTGGCCGCGGTCTGGAGCTTGGTCCAGTACTGGTCCCACGGGGTGATCTCAAGCTTGACCGTGACGTCGGGGTGCTGCTTCTGGAAGGCGTCGATGATCTTCTGGGTGCTGGGCTGGTCGTTCTTCTCCCAGATCGCGTAGCTGATCGTGACTTTTCCTGGCTTGGTGGCGGTGGTGTCGGAGCCGGAGCCACAACCGGCCAGTGTCATCGCCAGGGCGGCGGCGAGTGCCATACGCAGGCGCACGGGCATTTCCTTTTCTCTAGAAGCCGTCGGCGGGCAAGCCGGAGCACGGCGTCGGGGGGATGATGATCAGGGTCTCGATCTCGGCGGGCTCAGAGTCCGGTGTTGGTGAAGCCGGTCCTGGCCACGACGTCGCCGTATCCGTTGGCGTCGAAGTCCTCGACGTAGAAGAGGTGGAACCCGCGGCCGTCGGCGGCGACGGCGGTGCCCGACTGGTCGCCGGCGGTGTTCGGGTTCATGCGCTCGCAGGGGAAGCGGCCGGTCGTCGTCCCGTCGGCGTTGAACCCGCGGGCGTACACCTCGTGGGAACGGCCGGCGTTCCACAGGTCGGACTCGGTCCAGCCGACCACGAACCGCCCGGTGTCGTCGACGGCCACGGACGGCGACCCCTGGACGGCGCAGCGATAGGTCTGGTCCATCTTTCCGCAGAGCGGCGGGTACTCCTTGCCGCCGTCGGAGGGCGTGTTCGGCGCGTACTTCCCGAACGCGACGGGGGTCTCCGCGAACCGCTGCCCCAGGGAGGGCGTCAGGCCGCGCGTCCGCACCCGCCAGACGGTCGTCACGTCGCCGCCGGTGACCGCCACGTTGTCGCTCCAGACCACGACGCTGTCGCCGCCGGGGGTCGTCGCCACGGCGGGGGCCAGGTGCTGGGTGGCGGCGTTGGTGTTGATCCGGGTGGCGGGGGCGACGGTCGCGCCGGTCGCCGAGATCCGCCTGCCGTACACGTCGGGCGCCTGCTGCCAGACCACGGTCGCGGTGCCCGCGCCGTCGACGGCCACGTCGGGCCGGTCCCCCGTGCCCACCTGGAGCGGCGCGAAGGAACGGGCGGTCAGCGAGGCGTAGCCGGCCGCGCGGACGGTCCCGGTCGGGCCGTCCTCCCAGGCCACCGTGAACCCGCCGGCGCCGCGGACCGCGATCCTCGGCCGGGTCTGGTCGCCGCTCCACTGCGGGTCGTTGGCCCAGATCGTCGCGCTCAGCGTGCCCGTCGGCGAGAGCCTGCGCACCGCGATGTTGTGCTCGCCCCGGCAGTCGCCGTCCTCGGCCCAGGCGACGTAGGCGTTGCCCGCGTCGTCGACGCCGGCCGACGGCTGCACGTGGTTCCAGCCGGTGGCGCAGCCGACGCCGCCCATCGAGACCTTGACGGGGCCGGTCACCGGCTGCCCGTCGCGGTAGATGCGCGCGTAGACCTCGGTGCCCTCCACCGAGGCGCGGTCGCGGTCGTCCTCCCAGGCCACGGCCGTGTAGCCGGACCGCACGGCGGCGGCCCTGGGCGCGCGCTGGTCGTCGGGGCCGTTGGCGGTCATCTGGAGTTCGGCCCCGGGGAAGGCCCTGGGGACGATCTTGACGACCTCGTCCTTCATGGCGGCGAAGTCGGCGTCGTAGGCCGCGTAGACGGCCGGGTCGTCGACGCGGACGAAGGAGTCGTCCGAGGCGGTCAGGGAGCCGCCGTTGAGGTTGTGGGAGCCGGTGTAGACGTAGCTGCGCCGCGCGCCGCCCGCCGCCGCCGACGGCCCGTCCACCAGGATGATCTTGGAGTGAATGCTGTCCGGCGCGCAGGTGTCGCCGGCCGGGTAGTGGCAGCCGCCGGGCCGGAAGGTGTGCACCACGATGCCGCCCTTGGCTAGCTCCGCGGCGGTCGCGACCGTCTGGTTGCCCTCGGCCACGAGCACCTCGACGTCGCAGCCCCGCTGCTTCTTGGCCTTGAGCTCGGCGATGACCAGCGGCCGGTCCGTGGCGAACTGCGACTGCACCACGCGGATCGCGCCGGGGCAGCCCACGTCCCGGATCATGGCCGCGACCAGGTCGGCGCTGCCGTAGGTGCTCTGGTCGTAGGCGGTGTCGCGGGGCTCCATCCAGACCGTGACCTTGCCGCTGGTGGCGGTGAACGGCGCCCGCCAGGAGGTGCGCACCTGGGAGACGAGCGTGTCGAACACCTGCCGGTAGCCCTCGGCCAGCGCGGCGTCGCCCGAGCTGATCAGCATGTTCTGGTGCAGGCCGTTGTCGGGGGCGAGGTTCTGCGAGCTCTGCACGACCACGTCGGTCCTGCCGTCCGTGAGCCGGCTGAACACGAGGAACTTGTGGTGGCTGATGTCGGTGTCCGGCCCGTTGCAGCCCTTGTCGCAGAGCGTGACGGGCACGCCGGCCGCGGCCAGCTCGTCCAGGAACGCGTTGTGCCCCGAACCCTCGGACACCACCCGTACGTCGACCCGCCGGGCGTGCGCCGCCACCAGCGCGTCCTTGACGGCCTTGATCTCCAGCACGAAGGTCGCCACGCGCAGCGTGGAGTCCGGGGCGGCCAGCCCGATCAGCTCCAGCACCTTCGCGGGCAGGGGATCGGCGAGCGTGCCGTCGACGCTCGGCCTGCTGAAGTACGCCGACAGCTCCGGAGCCGCCGCCTGGGCCGGGATGCCCAGGCCGAGCAGGCAGGACAGGCCGACGAGGACGACGGACAGACGCTTGATCATGCTCGCTTCCCTTCGCTCAGGTTCCGCCGCAGGCCGCGGGTCCAGGCCGCCACCTCGGCCTCGGTCTCCGCCCGCTCCCGGGGCCGGCCGCGGACGTCCGGCCGGGTCTGCCACGGCTCGGGACCGGTCTCCTTGCGGTACTCCACGCCCAGCGCGGCGAGCCGGCGCTCGTGGTGGTGCAGCCGCGCCCGGAAGTCGTCGAAGTCGCCTCCGGCGGGGCTCCACACGACCTCGGCGAAGGCCGACAGCCGCGGGAAGGCCATGTAGTCGAGCCCGCGGGGCGAGTCGATGTGCTCGGTCCAGAGGTTGGCCTGCGCGCCGAGGACCCGGCCGGCCTCGGCCTCGGTCAGCTCCGGCGGCACCGGCTCGAAGGCGTGGACGTCGCGCAGCGAGATCACGTTGCCGATCGGGACCGGCTCGTCGGGCCGGTCGGACTGCCGGAAGTCCAGGTAGAGCTCGGTGAAGGGGCAGGTGACCACGTCGTGCCCGGCGCGTGCCGCCGCGACCGCGCCGTACGTCCCGCGCCAGGACGCCACGGTCGCCCCCGGCGGCAGGCCGCCCTCGATGATCTCGTCCCAGCCGAGCAGCCGCCGCCCGCGCGCCGCCAGGTGGTCGGAGAACTGGCGGACGAACCAGCCCTGCAGCTCCTCCTCGTCGCGCAGGCCGAGCTCGGCGATGCGGCGCTGGGCCGAGGGGCTCTGCCGCCACTGCTCCTTGGGGCACTCGTCGCCGCCGACGCAGACGTACTCGCCGGGGAAGATGTCCATGACCTGGTCGAGCACGTCCCGGTAGAAGGCGAGCGTGGTGTCCTCGACGTTGAGCACGTGGGGAGAGACGCCCCACCCGGTGGCGACCTCCAGTCGTTCGTCGAGGTTGCCCAGCTCCGGGTAGGCCGCGATGGCCGCCTGCGAGTGACCGGGCAGCTCGATCTCCGGCACCACGGTGACGAACCGGTCGGCCGCGTACGACACGATCTCGCGCAGGTCGTCCTGGGTGTAGAAGCCGCCGTGCGGGCGGCCGTCGAACACGCCGTGCCGGCGGTCCCCGAGCGGGCTCTCCCTGCGCCAGGCGCCGACCTCGGTGAGCTTCGGATACCCCTTGACCTCCAGCCGCCAGCCCTGGTCGTCGGTGAGGTGCAGATGCAGCACGTTGAGCTTGTGGGCGGCCAGCAGGTCGATGTACCGCAGCAGGTCGGGCTTCGGCAGGTAGTGCCTGGCCACGTCGATCAGGCAGCCGCGCCACCGGAAGCGCGGCCGGTCGGCGACGGTGACCGGGGCGAGCAGCCAGTCCCGCTCGCCGACCGCACCCCTGCGGAAGGCCGCGTGCGGGAGGAGCTGGCGCAGGGTCTGCGCGCCGTAGAACGCCCCGGCCGCGTCACCCGCCTCGACGCGCACCCCGTCGGTGCGTACGGCCAGCCGGTAGCCCTCCGGGCCGAGCCCGGCGGTCAGGACGAACTCGATCGCCCCCGGGCCCGGCGCTCCGGCGGGCAGCGGCAGGCCGGTCGCGGGCGACAGCGCCGCCCGCAGCCAGCCCTCCACCCGCGACAGTCCGGGAGGGGCGGCGATCACTGTGGTCGCGGTGAGGGCGAAGGGTTCCCCGCCGTCTGGGGTCACATGGACGGGTCGTGGCAGCAGCAAGACAGGTCCCTGGGGGGTTCGGGGGGCGGGATCGTCGGTCGGTGACAGGGCGGGCGGCGGGTCGTAGCATGGCGCTCGGCTTCCGGTCGCCGCGAGCCGCCCGCGGCCATGCCCGTGATCTGGCCTCTTTTTTCTCGGTGAGCGCCTCGATCAGGATTTATGATGGAGCTCACCATTAAGATTCGTCAAGAAGGGTCATCAGTGACGCTCTCCGTGACCGGCGGCGACCTTCAGCGGCTCCGGCGGCTCAACGCGCTCGCCGCGCTCTCGGCCCTGCGCGCCGGCGGGCCGGCGACGCTGACCCAGCTCGCCGAGCGCGCCGACCTGGCCAGGGCCACCATCAAGGTGGTGGTCAAGGACCTCATGGAGCTGGGCTGGGTGGTCCAGATGGATCCGAGCGGCGGCGAGAAGGGCAGGCCCGCGCGCCGCTACCGGTTCCACGCGGAGGCGGGCCGGGTGCTCGGGCTCGACATAGGAGCGCACAAGGTGCTCGTGGTCGTGGCCGACCTCGACGGCAACGTCCTGCACACCACCCGCGAGCCGGTCACCCCCGAGCAGCCGCGCGCCGAGCGGCTGGCCGCCGTGGACCGGGCCATCGACGCCTGCCTGACCGGCTCGGGCACCGCCGGCCCCGACGTCTGGCTCGCGGTCGCGGGCAGCACGGGCTATGTCGACCTGCAGGGGCGCGTCGTGCTCTCGCGGGCCATCCAGGACTGGTCGGACGTGCCGCTGGCCGACCACCTCGGCGTCCGGCTGCGCTGCCCCGTCCTGGTGGAGAACGACAGCAGGCTCGCCGCGCTGGCCGAGTGCCGCAGGGGCATCGCCCGCGACGCGCGGAACCTGATCTTCCTGCACGTCGGCCGCCGGGCCGGCGCGGCCGTCGTGCTCGACGGGGTCCCCCTGCGCGGCAGCGGCGGCGCCGCCGGGGAGATCGGCGTGCATCCGCTGTTCAACCTCGGTCACGTGGGCGAGCTGCTGCAGACTGTCCCGTCGGTCGAGCCCGGCACGCCGCCGGAGGCGGTCGCGGGAGCGGTGTTCGAGGCCGCCAGGCAGGGTGACGTCGAGGCGCGCCGGGCCGTCCTGCGCTACGTCAAGGTGCTCGCGCTGGCCACCACCGCGATGGCCCTCACCGTCGACCCCGACCTGGTGGTGCTCGGCGGGGGGTTCTCGCGGTCGGCCGACGTGCTCATGGAGCCGCTGAGGGTCGAGCTGGAGACGATGTGCCTGCGCACGCCCGAGTTGCGGGCCTCCGTCCTCGGGGACGAGTGCGTGGCCATCGGGGCCGTGTGCCACGGCGTCGAGCATCTGGCCAAGGTGCTCTTCGACCCGGAGATCGACCTGTCGGTCGCGGAGCCCCCTTCCTCATTAATGGTGTAGTCCACCGAATATATCGAGCCAAGGCGCGAAGGCCCAGGGAAACCTGGCGACCCTTCGCGCCTTTTTCGTTGCCGGGCCCTTCGTGGAGTTATATCGAAGTTCGATATGAATAGGGCGTGGCATCCTCTCAGGCGGACCCCGGCCCCGCGCTCGACCTCGACGAGCTGGTCGGCGCGATCGAGGACTTCAACGCGTACTTCATCCGGCTGCCCTCGGTCAGGCGGCTCAGCTTCTCGACCCTGTCCGTGCTGCACACGCTGGCGGGCAAGGGCCCGATGCGGCTCACCGACCTGACGGCGACGGAACAGCTCAAGCAGCCCGCGCTCACCAGCCTGGTCGCCAGGCTCGAACGGGACGGGCTGGTCTCGCGCCGCCCCGACCCGCGCGACGGCCGCGCCGTCCTGCTGACCCTCACCGAGGAGGGCCGGGACATCGTGCGCTCCCGGCGCGCCGACCGGGTGGCGCGGGTCGCCCGCCTGGTGGCGCACCTGAGCGACGACGAGCGCGCGGAGCTGGCCCGGTACGCGGGCGTCCTCGGCCGCCTGACCGAGATCGCCGCGCGTGTCGAAGACTAGGAGGACAGTTCCCTTGACGAATCGCCCCTTCCCGTTGCGCCCGGAGCCGCTGCACGTACCGGACGAGGTGCTCGACGACCTGCGCCGCAGGCTCACCATGACCCGATGGTCGCCGTCCGCCGGGAACGACGACGGCTTCTACGGCGTGCGCGGCGAGTACCTGCGCGAGCTGGTCGCCTACTGGGCCGACGGCTTCGACTGGCGGGCGGCCGAGCGGGCGATCAACGCCTACGAGCACCACCGGGTGGACGTCGGCGGCGTGCCGGTGCACTTCATGCGCAAGCCCGGCGTCGGCCCCGACCCCGTGCCGCTGATCCTCAGCCACGGCTGGCCCTGGACGTTCTGGCACTGGTCGAAGGTCATCGACCCGCTCGCCGACCCCGGCGCCCACGGAGGGGATCCGGCGGAGGCGTTCGACGTGATCGTGCCGTCGCTGCCGGGTTTCGGCTTCTCGGCCCCGCTGGACGGCCGGCCGGACATGAACTTCTGGAAGATCGCCGACGTGTGGCACGAGCTGATGACCGGCGTCCTCGGCCATGACCGGTACGCCGCCGCCGGATGCGACGTCGGGGCGCTGGTCACCGGCCAACTCGGCCACAAGTACGCCGACGAGCTGTACGCGATCCACATCGGCTCGGCGCAGAAGCTCACCTTCTTCAACGGCGACCGCGCCTGGGACCTGAGCGGCGGCATGCCCATCCCGGACGGCCTGCCCGCCGACGTGCACGCCCGGTTCGTCGAGCTGGACCGGCGGTTCGCGGTGCATCTGGCGGCGCACATGCTGGCGCCGTCCACGCTCGGCCACGGCCTGGCCGACTCCCCCGCCGGCATGCTGGCCTGGATCCTGGAACGCTGGACGAAGTGGTCCGACAACCACGGCGACGTCGAGAACGTGTTCACCAAAGACGACCTGCTCACCCACGCGACGATCTTCTGGGCCGGCAACACGATCGACAGCTCGATCCGCACCTACGCCAACAACAACCGCTACCCCTGGACGCCGTCGCACGACCGGTGGCCGGTCGTCGAGGCGCCCACGGGCATCACGTTCGTCGACTTCGAGAACCCGCCCGGCGTGACGACCGGCGAACAGCGGATCCGGAGCTTCCTCGACGGCGACCGGGCCGCCTGGTACAACCACGCCGACATCACCTCCCACGAGCGCGGCGGGCACTTCATCCCGTGGGAGATCCCCGACGAATGGGTGACAGACCTCCGCCGCACCTTCCGCCCCCACCGCTGACGCCGCATTCCCGTGCGCGACCGAGTCGGCCGGCGTCCCGGCGGGGGGTCAGAGTTTCCTGGGCAGCACCGGGCTCGCGTCGGTCCAGCCGGACGCCGTCAGCGCGGTCCACGCGGTGACCTGCGCCCGGTCGCCGTCGGAGAGCCGGTCCTCCACGGCCAGCAGCCGGCCGGACGCGTCGTCGATGATGATCCGCCGCGATCCGCCCAGCAGCTCGATCCCCGTCCCCACGCGCCCCAGAGGGTCGCCGGTCGCGCCGATGTTCCGCACGCTCGGCAGGCCCGCGAGCATCCGGTAGAGCCCGGCCCGCACCTTGAGCGTGGTCGGCAGCTGGGACAGCAGGCTGGTGGCCTGCGCGAACAACGACTCGTCGGACGGCTGACCGATCGGCCCGGTCCACCGCTGGAGGACCTTCTTGAGCGCCGCCGGATCGTCCGGCAGGCCCATCACCTGTTCCGTGGTGACGTGCGCGGCACCGACCTGGGGGTAGGACACCTCCGGGTTGCGACTGTCGTCGAGCCGGTTGGCGAACGGCGGCGCGGGCAGCACCCCGCCCACCCCGGGCACGGCGGCTCCCGCGCAGTCGCCGAGCCGCCACGCGCCCTGCCCGCGCCAGATCTCCTCATCGACCGGGGTGAGCGGCTTGCCCGACTGGGCGGTGACCACCAGCCAGCTGGGCTCGCGCGCCGCCTTCGCCATCCAGAGCTCGTGGGCGCACGTCACCCGGTACCTGACGCTCTTGGGGGTCCCGCCGCCGGGGGGCCCCTGTCCCGCGCTCTGCAGCGCCATGCTCTGCCCGACGGTGTGCCAGTAGCGGCCGGTCACCGGGGTCGCGGTCTCGATGCGCTGCGCGGCGGCGAGCAGCACGGTGCGGGCGGACACGGGGGCAGGCGCCGCGGGCCGGTGGTCCGTGCTCCGCACGAGTACGACCGCCGCCACCGCGACGGCCGCGACGGCGGTGAAGCGCAGGGTGGCCGGCAGGCTCCGTCTCGGGCGCGGGCGCCGGCGACCAGGCTCTCCGGGCGAGTCGAGGGCGGCCAGGGCGAGCACGTCGGCGGCGGAGAGCCGCGAGCCGCGGTCCAGCGAGGCCGGGCGGGCCTTGGCGAGCAGGTCCATCGGGTCGGGCTTGCGGCTCATCGGAGCTTCCTTCCTGGAACGGTGACGGGCTGGGGGGACGTGGCGGTGCCGCCGGCCTCCATCGCCGACCGCAGCCGGCGACGCGCCCGGTGCAGCCGGACGAAGAAGACGGCCTTGGTGCAGCCGAGCACCTCGGCCGCCTCCGCGGTGGACAGGCCGTGCCAGGTGGTCAGGGTCAGCAGCTCCTTGTCGGCCTCGGACAAGGAGGCCAGCGCCCGCAGTACGGCGACCCGCTCGGTGGCCTGTTCGCCCGCGTCGAGTGCGGCCTCCTCGACCCAGGTCCGCAGCTCGGCCTCCAGGGCCTGACGCCGTACGGTCTGCCGGAAGTCGTCGCGCAGGACGTTGCGGGCGACGCGGAAGAGCCACGGCAACTCGGCGTGGGCCGGAATGTCGTCCAGCCGCCGCCAGGCCACCAGGAAGGTCTCGCTGACCACTTCCTCCGCGAGCTGGTGCCCGGCGCGGCCGGCCGCGTAGGCGTACACCCGCGGCCGGTAGGTGTCGTAGAGCACGGTGAAGCGCTCGTGTGGGTCGGGCAAACCGTGTCCTTCGGTCGCGGATGAGTCGTTCGTAGAACATGTGGTCCGAAGGGCGGCTTTCTTACATCCTGGTTCCGGATCTCTCGCGAACCGGTCTAGCCGGCGAGGGCCTCGGTGATTTGGCGGGTGGTCTGCGCGGCGACCCTCGGGCTGACGGCGGCGTAGGCGGTGTACGCGTTCAGGCCGGTGGCAAGGGCCCAGCCGCGGCCCCTGGTCCAGGTGGCCTCGTCCACGCCGAGCGCGGCGCGGAAGGCGGCCCGGCTGCCGGCCGACATCAGGGTGAAGGCGATCATCAGGTCGGCGGCCGGGTCGCCGATGCCGAGCCCGCCGAAGTCGATGACCGCGCTGACGCGGCCGTCGACGGTCAGCACGTTGCCGGTGTGGAAGTCGCCGTGGAACCAGACCGGCGCACGGTCCCAGCCGGGGGCGCTCATGGCCGCGTCCCACAGCCCGGTCATGGCGGCGCGGTCGAACACGCCGCCGAGCGCCGCGATGGCGGCCCGCGTCGCGCGATCGCGGCCCGCCAGCGGCTGCCCGGCGAGGTCCGGGCGGCCCTGCAGCGACGGGACGGACCCGGGCGCGAACCGCTGCAGGGCGACCAGGAACTCCGCCAGCCCCTCGGCGGCCGCGGACGAGTCGGCCAGCGCCTCGACGGTGGCCACCTCGCCCTCCAGCCAGCGGGACACCGCCCACCGCCACGGGTAGCCGAAGCCGGGCTCGCCCACCTCCACCGGCACCGGGACGGCCAGGGGCAGCCGCGGCGCGAGCCTGGGCAGCCACTCGAGTTCCTTGTCGGCCTGCCCGACGGCGTCGGCGTGGCGGGGCAGCCGGACGGACAGCTCCTCCCCCAGCCGGTAGATCACGTGGTCCGAGCCGGCCGGGTCGAGCAGCCGCAGCGGCAACGCGGCCCATTGCGGGAACTGCGTGTCGATCAGCCTCCTGACCAGGGCGGCGTCGATCGTGGGGCGGACGTGCGCGGTGCCCGGGACTGCCAAGGACGACTCCAGCGACGGGCCCGCTCCGTGCGGCGGGCGGCCGGACCATCACAGTGCACCGCGAGCCCGCCTGTCGACCCGATTATCCGAGGACCACCGGGGACGGCGGGCCGGTGGCCCGGCCCGCCGCGACCTCCGGGGCTGTCCTGTACGCGTTCCCGGACGGACCCGCCGGGGTCAGCCGGGGCGGTTGCCGGTCGGGATCACGATCTTGGTCTGCGCGCCCTTGGTCAGGTAGAACGTGGTCCACTTCTTGATCATCTCGTCGAGGAGCCAGGCCGCGGCGGGCACCAGCGGGAGCCCGATCACGCCCTCCCTGAACGCCACCAGCAGCGGCCAGGCGGTCTTGACGACCGGGTCCCACAGCGGCTGGCGCGGGATGCCGTTCCAGTCGGCCGCCTGGTTGCCGGTGAGGTACCTGGAGAACGCGTTGACGAGCGGCCTGTCGATGCTGCCGGGGCTGGTCAGCTCCGCGAGCATGCCGCGCAGGATGTCGTTCAGCTCCACGCCCTCCGGCGTCGGCCCCATGTTCCTGGGCAGCACGATGTCCGACTGGGCGTAGGAGGTTTCCCAGGTGGCGGGGATGAACTCGTCCCTGATGCCGAGCATGTGCGCCAGCAGTTGCAACGAGTGCAGGTACGCCGCGGACTCGGTGGCCGAGATGCGCACCTTCCACTCGCGCATCCCGCGCATGGAGTAGGTCGCCAGGGTGTGCCACGTGACCAGCATGTCCTCCTGGCTGATCGGGATGGGCCCCGGCCAGTGGGGGGACGACTTGAGCAGGTGCCGCACGGCCGCGTGCACCAGCCGGGTCTTGACGGCCTCGACCACGGCCGTCCCGCCGGGCCCCCAGGCGTTCTGGGGCCTGACCGCGTACGCCAGGACGTTCGTCTTGGCGACCCGGTCCTTCAGGTCGGCGCCGCCCGCGGAGTAGTAGACCGCGCGCGCCTCCTTGGGGATGGCGGTGGCCAGCATGCCGGCCCCGACGATGGTGAGCACGACGATGTAGTTGCCCTTGAGCGCGTGGAACCGCGACGCGGCGTCCAGCTTGCTCTGGTCGGCCCACGACGGGAGCCGGCGCGCCTGCTCGATGAAGGCCCGCAGGTCGGCCGGCAGCCCGGCGGGCAGGGGCTGGTCGTTGCGGTTCCAGTCGTGGAGCAGCCGGTTGACCTCGGGGATGAGCCCGCGGTCGAACAGCGAGGCGAGGAGCGGGTCGGCGACGTCGTCCCACACCCATCGAGGGTCGGCGCCGGTGCCGGAGCCCTCGACCGAGCCGGATGCGGGCCACTCCCAGCCGTCGGCGAGGGTCTTGGCCTGGGCCGGGGAGGTGATCCCCAGCGCGCCGAGGGCTCCGAGGGCGCTGCCCGAGATCAGTATCTCGCGCCTGCTCAGCTCTGCCATGCTCTGCACTCCTTCGAGATGGGGGGTCCCGCTCAGGGCAGTCTCGATCGGCTCGCCGGAGATCCACCGAACAGGGAGCGCGTGTCGGCGCCGTCGCCGGAATCACGCCTGCTGAGTTCTCCCACGCCGCTTCCTCCTTCTCGTCCGGGGCCGAGAAGTGGGTGATACTGAGAAACAAACCATGAGTCTGTGTATCATCATGAGAGCACGTTGTGATGGACATCACAAGACCCGCCCCTGAGGCAGAATCGATCCAGGAGGTGATCGTGGAATCCGTGCTGTCCGGCTTCATGGCGCCGTCGGGCTCGGAGTCGTTGCTGGAGCGCGCCTTCGTCGACGCCGTCGAACGCGTCGGCGACCCCGACGAGTTACGGACGCGCATCCTCGACGCGGCCTACGAGCAGTTCTGCCGGATGGGCATCAGGCGCTCCACCATGGAGGACGTCGCACGCCTGGCCAAGGTGTCGCGGATCACCGTCTACCGGCGCTTCGACACCAAGGACACGCTGGTCGAGCATGTGGTGCGCCGGGAGTTCCGCCGTTACTTCGACCAGTTCCTCATCGACATAGAGCAGGCCCACACCCCGGCCGACCGGGTGGTCCTCGGCTTCGTCAGCTCGTTGCGGGCCATCCGCGGCAACCCGCTGATCGGCGGTCTCATCGCCACCGAGCCCGACCTGCTCGTGCCGTCCATGATGACCGACGGCGGCCAGACCCTCGCCACGGTGCGGCAGTTCGTCGCCGGCCAGCTCCGCCGGGAGCAACGCGCGGGCAACGTGTCCGACGGCCTCGACGCCGACCTGGTGGCGGAGATGATGGTGCGCATCTCCACCTCCTTCCTGGCGATCCCCAGCGCCGTCATCGACCTCGACGACGACGGGCAGCTCGCCGAGGTGGCCAGGCGCTTCCTCGTGCCCATGCTCCGGCCGCCCGCCTGACCCCCCTGCCGCGCGGGCCCGGGGGCGTCACTTCTCGCCGGGGAAGGCGGCGCGCAGCGCGGAGCCGCGGGTGATGACGGCGACGCCGGCCAGGGCCGACGCCGACAGGCCCTGGAGCACGGCGTACCAGGCCGGGCAGAGGCCGGGGATCAGGTCCACGCCGATGATCGCGATCGGCAGCACGGTGGACAGGGTGCGCACCCGGTCGAACGCCTTGTACGACCCCTCCGCAGCGCGGACGGTCATCCGGTGGATCAGCGGAGCGGCCGCGACCAGGACGGCCCCCCGGATCCACATGAAAGCGGACGCCTCGCCGCCGGTGAACGCCATCACCGCGACCACGCCGAGGACGATGACACCGACGGCCCCGAAGAGCGTGACGCACTTCCTCACCATGGCGAAGGCCTCCTGGGTACGGGCGTCGCCTAGGGCCGTCGTCGCGGTCGTGAGGTCGCCGGTGTTCGTCATGATCTGTCTCCTCCGTGTCGTTGTGGCAGCGAGCCTAGGAAGCACCCGCCGGGCCGGAACATGGGCCTGGCCGTACGGGTGGGTGGGGCTGGACCCACTTCTGCGACCGCCTGTCGCGCCTCCGCCCCGTCGGACGCGGAAGACCCATCGAGTGCCCCCGTCCCGCCCGCCCCTCTTGACTTATTCTTTTGACCGACATATCTACCTTCCTAATGGCATATTCCAGCCACGCAGCGATTGCCGATCAGACGAACTCCGAGGCGATTGGGCAATTCGCCTGGGACCATGAATCCGCGTCGTCACGTTCAGCCTTTCGCCGACCATCTGAACAGTGGAATGGAAATTCGCGATGTCCCACGCACCGGTTCCCTCCGACGCCTTCCCCTCCCCGTCCGGATCGATGTCAGGGCCGTCCCGGCGGGCCGTCCTGGCGGGTGGCGGCACCGCGCTGGCCGCCGCGCTGGTCCCGGCCGCACCGGCGCGGGCCCGCGTGGCGCGGGACGCCGGCCGGACGGCCGTCACCTCCGGCACCGACTTCGCCGTCGCGCCCTCGCCCGACGGCCGCCTGCTCGCCCTCGACCTGCTCGGCGTCCTGTGGGTCTGCTCGTCCTCCGGGGGCGCCGCCCGCAGGCTCACCAGCGACCTGTACGACGTCGCCCAGCCCGACTGGTCCCCCGACGGCGAGACGATCGTGTTCCAGTCGTACCGCGACGGCGTCTTCGACCTGTGGACGATCCGGCCCGACGGGTCCGCGATCAGGAAGCTGACCACCGGCCCGTTCGACCACCGCGAGCCCCGCCACAGCCCGGACGGCCGCACCATCGCGTACTCCTCCGACGCGGGCGGCAGCTACGGCATCCACCTGCTCGACGTCGCCACCGGAGCGAGCCGCGTGCTGACCGACGGCGCCGCCGAGGAGTACGAGCCGGCCTGGTCGCCGGACGGACGCAGGATCGCCTTCGTCGTCGCCGACACCAGGATCGACGTCGTCGAGGTCGCCACCGGCACGCGCGCCACCGCGGTCACGGTGCCCGCCGGGCAGGTCGTCCACCAGCCGTCCTGGCTGCCGAACGGCGCCGACCTCGCCTACCACCACTTCCACTCGGGCGCCAACGACCTGGCCGGCACCGCGGGCGCCCTGGTCACCGGCGAGGAGGTGTTCCCGTTCCGCGCCCGGTTCGCCGCGGACGGACGCTATTACTACACCTCCGCGGGCACCATCAAGGTCCGCCGCCTCGGCTCCGCCACCGCCGGCACGGTCGGCTTCACCGCCGCGCTGACGACGACCACTCCCAAGTACCGGAAAAAGGTCCGGGTATTCGACGAGCCGGGCTCGTTCCCGGTCGCCGGAATCGGCAGTCCGGCCGTTTCACCGGACGGCTCGGCCATCGCCTTCCGCGCGCTCAACGACATCTATCTCATGCGCGGCGACGGAACGCCCGAACCGCTTTTCCGGGACCGCTGGTGGAAAGCCGACCCGGATTTCTCCCCGGACGGCCGGCGGCTGGCATTCGTCACCGACCGCACCGGCACGCTCAACGTCTGGGTCCGCGACCTGGACACCGGCGCCGACCGGCAGGTGACCCGGCTGACCGACTCCGCCGCCCTGTCGGTCCGCTGGTCACCGGACGGGAACGAGATCGCCTACCTGGACCAGGACGGCGCCCTGTGGGTCGTGGAGGTCTCCACCGGCGACCGCCAGAAGATCTACGACGCGACCTTCGAACCGGGCCGCCCGACCTGGTCGCCCGACGGCAGGACCCTGGCGATGGCCGCGGTGGTGCCGTACTCGCGGCGCTACCGGGAGGGGCTGTCCAAGATCCTGCTCGTGGACCGGGCCACGGGCGCCGGCACGTACGTCGACCCCGCGCCCCACCGGTCCCTGCAGACCCGCGGCGACGACGGCCCCGTCTGGTCACCCGACGGCACGATGCTCGCCTTCGCCATGGAGTCGCTCCTGTGGGTGCTGCCCGTCGACCGGACCGGCCGGCCCACCGGCGCGGCCCGTCAGGTCACCCGGGAGGTCTCCGACGCCCCCGTCTGGGCCGGCGACTCGGCCACCCTCCTCTACCTGAACGAGGGCCGTCTCAAGAGGGCGAGCCTCGACGGGAGACCCGCCCGGCCGGTCCCCGTGCGGCTGACCTGGCGCAACGACCCCGGCCCCGACCAGGTCGTCATTCACGCGGGCCGCATGTGGGACGGCGTCTCGGGCCGCGTCGTCCGTGACGTCGACATCGTCGTACGGGGCCAGCGCATCGCCGCGATCGAGCCGCACCGGGACGGACGGCCCGGCGACCTGATCGACGCCCGCGACAGGTTCGTCATGCCCGGCCTGATCGACATCCACCACCACCGCGAGATGCAGGGCTACGCCTACGGGTCGCGGCAGGGGCCGCTGTGGCTGGCCCTGGGCGTCACCACCACGCGCTCGCCGGGCTCGCCCGCGTACCACATGGTCGAGGAACGGGAGTCGGTGCAGTCCGGCGCCCGGCTCGCGCCGCGCTACCTGGGCACCGGCGAGGCCATCGACGGGGCGCGCATCTACTACAACTTCATGCGCCCGACGTACTCGCACGAGCAGTTGCGGCTCGAACTGCGGCGGGCCGCCGCCCTCGACTACGACCTGCTGAAGTGCTACGTGCGGCTGCCGGTCGGCTGGCACCGGGAGGTCATCGACTGGGCCCACCGCCAGGGCAAGCCGGTCAGCTCGCACTACCACTATCCGGCGATCGCCATGGGCGGCGACCAGACCGAGCACGTCGGCGCCACCAACCGGTTCGGCTACTCGCGCACCGTCACGAACGTCGGCTCGGCGTACTCCGACGTCATCTCCATGTTCAACGCCTCGAAGATGGCCAGGACGCCCACCCTGTTCAACTCCTCGACCCTGTACCGGGAGGACACCTCGCTGGTCACCGACGAACGGGTGCGCCGGCTCTACCCGAACTGGCGGATGGCCGCGCTCCGGGCGACGGTCACCGCGGCGCAGACCGCCGACCCGGCGACGGTCCAGGTGGTCCGGACGAACCTCGCCAACCAGGTCGCGCAGCTCACGGCGATGATCCGGGGCGGCGGCGTGGTCACCGCCGGCACCGACGCGCCGATCGACCACCTCGGGCTCAGCCTGCACATGAACCTGCGGGCCATGGTCCGCTACGGCCTGACCCCGCGCGAGACGCTTTCCGCCGCGACCAGCACGTCCGGGGCGTACCTGGGCCTCCCGCTGGGCCGGATCGCCAAGGGCATGTACGCCGACCTGGCCATCGTCGACGGCGACCCGTTGTCCCGCATCGAGGACGCGGCCAACGTCACCGCCGTCGTCGTCGGCGGCAGGCATCACACCGTCGAGCGGCTTCTCGCGCCCTACCCGTCCGCCACCGCCACCGACCAGGCGGCCTCCGCGGTCTCCGCGCCTGGCGGCGGGGTCAAGGCCCGCGTCCCCGTCCATCCGAGCACGGCGGGCCACTGGTGGAACGCCCCCGCCCACCTCGACCAGGCCCGCACCGCCTGCTGCGACGGCCACTGAACGGATCCCGCCCGGGTCAGGACGCCGGAATGTCCGAACGGCCGATCCCGGTCGGCCGTTCGGCCGATCAAGATCAACCGCACTCCCCCTAGCGTCGGTGCCGACATCATCAGAAGAGGGGGCTTTCTGTGCGTGCACGAAAGGTCGTCACAGCCGTCGCCGCGAGCGCGACCCTGATGGCGGGGATGGCGGTCACCGGCCAGGCGTCGGCGGACGTCATGCGTGACAACGGGACCGGCGGCGTGACGAGGTTCCACCGCCAGGCGCTCGCCTGGCACCGCTGCGCGACCGGTCCGGGCGACGACACCGGCGCGGCTCTGGACGCGGCGGGCGCCCAGTGCGCCGAGGTCACCGTCCCGCTGGACTACCGCAGGCCCCGGGGGCGGACCGTGTCGGTGGCGATCTCACGGATCAAGGCGGCCGATCCCGGCGCGCGCCGGGGCGTCCTGCTGATCAATCCCGGTGGTCCCGGCGGGAGCGGGCTGCGACAGCCGCTGCTCGGCAGGCTCATGCCCGCCGTCGCGGCCCGCTACGACCTGATCGGGATGGATCCGCGCTTCGTCGGCCGCAGCACGCCGATCCGCTGCCGGTGGACGACCGACACCCCCACCCGGTCGGCCGGCCCGACCCGCCGCACGTTCGACGAGAGCGCGACCCTCATGAAGGAGCTGGCCGCCGGATGCGTCCAGGGCAACCGTGACCTGCTTCCGCACGCCTCCACCCGCAACACCGCCCGCGACATGGACGTCATCCGCGCCGCGCTCGGCGAGCCCAGATTGTCCTACCTCGGCTACTCCTACGGCACCTACCTGGGCGCCGTCTACGCGCAGCTGTTCGGTAGCCGCGCCGACCGGTTCGTGCTGGACAGCGCGGTGGACCCGGACGTCTACGGCCCCGACCTGCTGTCCGCGAACGGCCCGGCGATCGACGCCGCGCTGAGGCACTGGGCCTCCTGGGCCGCCGCCCGCGACTCCGAGTACGGCCTGGGCGCCACCGAGGCCGACGTCCTGGCCACCGTGCAGCGGGTGAACCGGGCCGCGTCCCGTCGTCCGCTGCGCGTCGGCGCGTACCGGATCGGCGCCCACCACGTCCCCTACCTGCTGTTCATCCGCCTCTACGACGACAGCGCCAAGGCGTACGCCGGCCTTGCCGCGGAGGTGCGGACGCTGGCCGGCGCCGCCCGCGGCGACGCGGTCACCGTCCCGGCGTCGCTGATGGAGACGCTCGACGGCCTGTTCACCGGGTCGGGGCCGGCCGAGGACCGGTCGGGCACCCCGATCCTCTGCGCGGACCGGGCCGCCTCCCGCGACCTGGAGTCCTACTACCGCGACATCCAGGCCCACCGCGCGGACGAGCCGCTGTTCGGGCCGATGACCCGCAACCTCGGCCCCTGCTCCTTCTGGCCGGGCGCACCGGTGGAGGCGCCCACCGAGCTCGGCAACGACGTCCCGCTGCTGGTCGTCGGGGCCGACGGCGACCCCGTCACGCCCTTCGCCGGCCAGCGGTCCATGCACCGGGCGCTGACCGGCTCGCGCATGATCACCCTGCGCGGCGCCTTCCGCCACGGCGCCTACCTCGCCGCGGGCGACACCTGCGTGGACGCCACCGTCAACCGGTACCTGGTGGACGGCGTCCTGCCCGGCGAGGACACCACCTGCGACGGGACCGGCCGGGGGTGACCCCGGCCGCGGATCGACCGGCGGGGTGAGCCCCGCCGCGGGTCAGCCGGAGCGTTGGCAGCGGGCCAGTTCGGCGCGCAGGTCGCGGCGGAGCGCCCGGTCCAGGCCGGGCTGGGCGAGCGCGTCGGCGAAGTCGCGGGCCGCCTCCTCCCAGCGGCCGAGCCGGGCCAGCGCGGTGCCCCGGTTGTAGCGCGGCTCGGGCGCGGGCGACAGGGCAACCGCCCGGTCCAGGTCGGCCACGGCGGCGCTCACCTCACCGCGTTCGAAGCGGACCGCGGCGCGGTTGGTCCACGCCTCGACCAGCGTCTCGTCGCCCTCCAGCGCCTGGGTGAACAGGTCTTCGGCCGGTTCGCCGCGCTCGGAGCGGATCAGGCCGAGCGTGCACAGCAGCGCGGGGTCCTTGGGGGCCAGCGCGAGGCCGGCCAGCGCGTCCCGTTCGGCGGCGTCGAGCGCGCCGCGCTCCAGGTGGGCATTGACCAGGGCGATCCGGGCGTCCAGGTGGCCGGGGTCGATGGCGAGCGCGTGCTCCAGGTCCTCGCGGGCCCGTTCGTCGCGGCCCCGTTCCAGGTGGAGCACGGCGCGGTTGTAGTAGGCCTCGGGCAGGTGCGGCCCCAGGCTGATGGCGGTGCCGTAGTCCTTGATCGCGGGCTGGACGCGACCGGCCGCCCGGTGCAGGGCGGCCCGGTCCACGTAGTACTCGCTGTTGTCCGGATCGTGGGCGATCACGCTGTCCAGGTCGGCCAGGGCCCGCTCCGGGTCGCCGAGTGCCAGGTGCACCTGGGCGCGGTTGTGCCGCAGGCGGGCCAGGTGCTGCGGGTGCTCGCCCGGCGCGAGCACCGCGGTCAGCCTGGCCAGCCCGTCGTCGACCAGCCGCAGCGCCTGGTCGGGCGCGCCTGCCCTCGCGTCCAGCAAGGCCAGGCCCTGCTCGTAGAAGACGGTGGAGATCACCTGGTGGCGCGGGTCGTCCACGCCCTGTGCCAGTTCGAGCGCCTGTTCCAGCCAGTGCCGCGCCCGCGCGGGGTCCTGGCGGGCGGCCGGGAGGTGGCGGGCGTACAACATGGCTGTGGCGTACGCGGCGGACATGTTGATCTTCAGGTCGCCGGTGGCGGCGCGGGCCTCGTCGTAGAGATCGAGCGCCTCCTCGGCGCGCTCCAGCGCCGCCAGTGCGGTGGCCAGGCCGGTGCTGCAGGCCCACCATTGCCGCAGGTCGCCGTCCGGGGTGACGAGGGCGCGTCCGTGGGCGGCGACGCGGGCCGCGTGGTGGTAGAAGCCGCGGGCCAGGCTGTCGCCGAGGGCGGCGCGGACGGCGTCCGGGGCCGTGGGGAGCGGCGGCGGCTCGGCGGGGCCGTCGTCACGCAGGTCCAGGCGCAGCGGGGTGGCGGCGGTCCGCGGGACCAGGGTGTCCAGCAGTTCGGCGGTGGTCTCGTCGGCGTTCGCGACGTGGTCGAAGGTGACGGTGACCGGGCGGCGGAGGGTGCCGGCCCAGGCGGCGGCGAACTCGGCGGCGCCGTACGCCAGGCAGGCGGTGCGGCGGGCGGGGTGGAACCTGATCGGCTCCTCCTCGGCGGCCGGCCGCGCCGTGCGGTCGAGCCAGGGGGCGATCGCGTACAGCTCGACCCGATGGCGGGCGGCCAGGCGGGGACGCTCGGCGGCGATCGTGGCGAGGAATCCGGCGACCCCGGCGTAGGGACCGTGGCCGCGATGGCAGTCGAAGCGGTTCACGGCCGCACCGGGAGCCGCAGGGGCGGGCACCCGAGAGCGCCCGCCGTCTCGGCACCTACCAGCACCACTCGATCCAGAGCCGGCGGGCACCGGACATCAGGCGCTGCGTGCTCTTGCGGCGGATGGTCATCTTCTTCATGGGCGCCTCCCGGGGAGTGATCCACTTCAAGATGCCCAGAGCATAAACCGGCGTGTCCGAAATGAGTAGACCATCCGGAATTAAAGATGATCTGGCCTCAAGATTGGCGGAAGGCGACACGAAGATCTTGTCGGTGGCGCGATCTATCGTCCCGGCCATGACTTCAGCGACGCAGGCGTACACGTACGCCGCGCCCTCCTCCCTCATCGACGGTCGCCTCGGGTTCGCGACCTCCGGCGGCCGTGCCCTGTCCGGCCCCGCCGTGGCCCCCCGCTTCTTCAGCGGCGTGGTGACCCAGGCCGCCCCCGCCGCGGCGGCCCTGCTCGGCGTCGCCGACGTGGCGCTGGCCCGCTACCACCAGCCGCAGGAGCGGCCCGGCTGGGTGCGCGACCCGGTGGTGACGTGCAACGGCGACCGTCTGCGGTTCGAGTCGTTCTCGGCCTGCGGCGGCGTGTACGCCCGGCTCGACCTGCTGGACGGCGCCCTCGACGGCGAGGTGTTCGACCGGGGCACCACCAACGTCGACGTGAACGCCCCGCTGCGGGAGGCGCTGGCGCGCATCGGCGCGCGCGACTCGCTGCACCTGGGAGTGGGCCTCGACGAGCTGGTCGTGACCACGACGGACGGCGCGGTGGTGGAGAAGAAGGTGCCGCTGCCCGAGCGCTGGCTGCGCGGGTTCGCCGAGGTGCAGGTCATCGCCTCGGGCATGGACCAGCGCGGCGAGCTGGCCGGCATGGCGGCGGTGCGCTTCCTGCGCGGGCTGCCCAGGAAGGGCACGGTGTGGGTGGCGCAGGCGGGGCGCGACCTGAAGGTCTCCGACCGCCGGGTTCCCGGATCCGTCCAGCTCGCCGGCCCCAACCGGCTCGCCACCCTCCTGCCGCTGCTCCGCTTCGCCAAGGCCCTGCGGGTGTACGGCCCGTCCGACGCCGCCTCCAGCGCCTGGGAGCTGGAGCTGCCGGGCATGCGCTACACGCTCACCCTCTCCCCCGAGCGCTGGCGCGGCTTCTCCGGCGAGGGCGCGGTGCTCGACGACCTGGCCACCGACGAGGCCGAGAACGACGCCGACCTGGTCGGCATGCTGCTCAACTTCGAGCCCGAGGTCGAGATCGGCCTGCTGGCCGACCGCGCCGGCATCCCCGCCGACCGGGTCCGGGCCGCGCTGACGCAGCTCGGCGTCGCCGGCCGGGTCGGCTACGACCTGGCGGAGGCCGCCCACTTCCACCGCGAGCTGCCCTACGACAAGGACAACGTGATCGTGCTCAACCCGCGGCTGGCCAAGGCGCGCAGGCTCGTCGAGGCGGGCGCCGTGCGGCTCGACGGCGAGTCGGCCACCGTCCGCACCTCGGGCGGCACGCGTCAGGTCTCGCTGGCCGACGGTTCCTGCACCTGCGAGTGGTGGTGGGACCATCGCGGCTCCCGTGGCCCGTGCAAACACGTGCTGGCCGCCCGGATCGTCGCCCACGCCGCCGTGGAGGTCTCCCGATGACCCTCTGGACGGAGATCCGCGACCTCGTCGTCCGCAAGGAGGCCGGCCGCCTGGCCGACCGGCTGGTCACGCTCACCGAGCAGGAGCGCGCCGAGCTGGCCGGGCAGCTGCCCGGCCTGGTCAAGGAGCTGCGCCGGGTCCGCACCGAGCAGGTGCGCGCCGAGCACCCCGACGACTTCGGGGAGATGGTCTCCTGGGAGGTCGAGAAGCTGTTCACCGGCATGGCCAGGGCGCTGCTGGTGGCCGGCGTCGGGCTCATCACCGGCCCGGCCGCCGCGGTGACGTGGATGACCGGCCGCGACGTCAACCGCCGCTGGGCGCCGGACGTCAGGGTCGACCAGGTGTGCCGGGTGGCGGCCGCCCGTCCCCCGGAATGGCGCCGGGACGTCGCGGTCCGGCTGGCCCGGCGGGTGCGCCGTCCCGCCGACCGCATCGCGCCGCTGGCCGTGGAGCTGCTGCGCCAGTCCGGCGCGGTGCCGCCCGACCATGACCCGCTGGTGGCCGCCTGGCTGTCCCTGCCGACCGTGCCCGGCGACCCGCTGGCCCCTGTGCTGCTGCCCCGGGTCTTCGACGCCGACGGCGCCGGCCGCGTCCTGCGGGAGGAGTCGCTGCAGCCCCGGCCCTCCCGCTGGCTGGCCGCCGTCGCCCGCACGCTGCCCAGGGAGCAGGCGCTCGACGGTTGCGTGAGCCGGTTCCTGCGCGGTGGCGAGCAGCAGGACCTGCGTTTCTTCGTCCGGCTGCACACGCTGCTCGATCCCACGCCCGCGGAGTCGGCTCCCCGCCTGCGCGACTACCTGCGGTTGTTGCCGTCGGCGCCGGGCACGGTCGCCGAGCTGGCCGCCGCGCAGGTACGCGCCGCGATGCCGCTCGATCACGCCGACCTGGTCGAGGCGGTCGACGCCCTCACCTTCCGGGCCGAGGCCAAGCTCGCCGCCACCGGCCTGCGCTGGCTCGACCAGGCGATCCGGGCCACGCCGGAGACCGCCGCCGACTTCGTGACCGCGCTGACCACGGCGTACGCGCACACGTCCTTCGACGTGCGCAACCGCGCGGTCGAGCTGACGCTCAAACACGCCGGCCTGCTCACCGAGCACGCCGAGGCGATCCTCGACGCCGTCCGCGACCTCCCCGCGGACCTGGGCGCGAAGCTGGCCGGGCGGTTCGGCGGGGAGATCCCGGTCGAGGAGCTGCTGGAGCCCAAGGAGTTCCCGCCGCTGCCTGAACCTTCGCAGGCGCGGCGTTTCCCCGAGCCGTCGATCTTCCCCGGCCGGCACGAGCCCTGGATCGACCAGGAGCGCTGGCTGGCGGCCTTCGTCACCGGTGTCGCCGACGACCGCGCGCAGCTGCGCAGCACGCTCGCGTTCCACGTCGAGCAGGCCCACGGCCACTGGCGGCTCAAGGACGTGTGCCTCGATCCCGGCGACTGGCAGGCGGCGCTGGCCGCCGAGCTCGTCACCCCCGGCAGCGTGCCGGAGCTCCCGCCGATCCAGCCGGAGAGGTTCTGGGACCGCGCCGGCCACTCCATGGGAGTGCACGCCGTCACCCGCGGGCAGGAGCCCGAACCGGAGCCGTCGACCAGGCGGATCATGATGGGCGGCGGCTACCGGCCCGGCCGTTTCCTCGACGACGACGCCCCGCTGCGCGTCTTCGTCATCACCTGGAACAGCGACGAGGGCCCGGCCGAGGCGGTGGCCCGCGAGGGTGACCAGGAGATCCCCTTCGCCGGAGGCCGGATCCGGCTGAACGAACCCGACGATCTCCACCCGGTGCGGAAGAGGCCCGGCGTCCGGTACGACGACTCCGTGGAGGCCATGCCGTACCACGTCCTCGACCACGCCTACGACGAAATGGCCGCGCTCGGCGTGGACTCCACCCGGATCGCGGCGATGCGGCTGGGGGAACCGGTGCCCCCGCCGGGCCCGGACGAGCCGCTCGCGCAGGTGACCATCGTGTTCGTCCCGCCGCGGCTGCGTTCGTACCTGCCCGAGGCGCTGTCCGAGCAGGACGAGTGGCGGCGGCGCAACCGGCTGCCCCTCCTCGGCCGGATCGCCCCGCCCCACGACTTCCTGCTGCACCGCTACGCCGAGCTCGCCGCGGCCCTGCGCGAGGGCACCCTCCCGCCGGTGCTGCTGGCCACGCCGACCTGGACGAGCGGCCACCTCGACCCCGACGTGCTGGTCGGCCGGCTGGAGACGTGCGCCGCCGCCGGGGTGGAGCCGCTCCCGGCCGACCTGGCGCAGGCGTTGCTGCGGCTGCCGCGGGGCCGCCATCCGGCGGCGGCCGAGCGGGCCGCCAAGGTCGAGTCGGAGGCGGCACGGTCGGCCGCCCGCCGGCTCGCCGGTGACGGCATGGCCGACCCCGAGTGCGGCCACGTGTGGCGTCACATGGTCAACGCGTCCATGGTCGAGTTCGGCGACGGTGAGCCGGAACACTTCACCGAGGTCAGGCTGCGGCCCGTGCTGCGGGTGACGGCCCCGACCGGTCATCGGCTGATCGACGAGGTGCTGCTGCGTGAACCGCGCGAATGGATGGACAGCGAGTCCGGCCACACGCTGGGGGCGTGGCCGGCCGTTCTGCCCTCCCACCGCGAGGTCGTGGCCGTCAACTTCCTGCCCTACCTGCTTCGCGGCCACTGGGGCACCTGGACCGCTCCGGCGGAGATCACCGGCCTGGAGATCGCCCAGGGGCCGATGGGCGAGTCCACCGCGGTGATCCTCGCCTTCCTCCTGGCCGGCGACGTGCCCGACATGATCCCGCTGGTGCTGCGCATGGCCGCCAGGGGCGAGCTGCCCGCCGAGGCGATCGGCCGCCAGCTCGCGCTGGTGCTGCGCCGCACCTGGCAGGAGACCACCCCCGCCATCGCGGCCCTGACCCGGCTGGCCGAGGCCGGTGGCCACCACGAGGTGTGGCGCGTCATGCGGGCCCTGCTGCCCGTGATGTTGCCCGGCGAGGGGCGGCGCGTCACCGTGAGCCACACCCGGCTCGTCGCCTTCGCCACCGACGTGGCGCTCTGGACCGGCGCGCGCGGGGAGATCCCGGTCGTCGCCGAGTTCGCGCGCAGCCGCCGGACGACCCGCTTCGCCCACGCGTGCCGGCGCCTCCACGCCCAGCTCACCGGAGCCACGTCATGACCGCCGACGACGTCCGCGCCGAGGTCAGGCGCCTGGTGCTCGCCCATGACACCGAGCGGCTGGCGTCGCGGTTGCCGAACCTCACCGGCGACGAGCGGGCCGCCGTCGCCGCCGAGCTGCCGGGCCTGCTCGGCGAGCTGCGCCCGCGGCTGCTCGCCGCCCGCTGGGACGCCTTCGACCAGCTCCCCGGCCCCGCCGAGGCGCTGATGATGGTGGGCGCGGCGACCGTTCCCGGCCCGGCCGGCGCGGCCACCTGGCTGATGAAGCGCGACCTCGATCCCGGAACGTCCGGCGGGCCGAGCCCGGACCGGCTGGTCAGAGCGGTCTCCGGCCGCCCGGCGGCCTGGCGGGCCGACCTGGCGGTCCGGCTCGCGCGCCGCGTCCGCCGTCCCGACGACCGGGCCGTACCGCTGGCCCTGGCGCTGCTGCGCGACGGCGCGGTCACCCCGCCCGACCACGAGCCGCTGGTGGCGGCCTGGTTGTCGGCGGCGGCCGTGGCCGACGACCCGCTGACGCCCCACCTGCTTCCGCGGATCTTCGAGGCGGCCGGCGCGGGCCGGGCGCTGGCCGAGGAGAGGCTCACCCCCGAGCCGTCCCACTGGCTGGCCCTGACCGGCCGCGCGCTGCCGCGCGAGCAGGTCATCGCGGGCTGCGTGCGCCGTTTCCTGCTCGGCGGCGACGCGCGTGACCTGCGCTTCTTCGTCCGGCTGCACACGCTCGTGGCGCCCACGCCGGCGGAGACGGCCGGGCGGGTGCGCGACTACCTGCGGCTGCTGGCCACCGCGCCGGGCCCGGTGGCCGAGCTGGCCTGGCGGCAGGTGCGCGGGGCCCGGCTCGACCCGGCGGACGTCGCCGAGGCCGTCGAGTCGATGACCTTCCGCCCGGAGGCCAAGCTCGCGGTGAAGGGCCTGACCTGGCTCGACCGCGACCTCGGCGCCCACCCGGAACGGGTGAACGACCACGTCACGGCGCTGACCAACGCGTTCGCGCACGCCTCCCACGAGGTGCGCGACCGCGCGGTCGCCCTCACCCTCAAGTACGCCGGCCACCTCACCGACACCGCCGCGATCCTGGAGGGGGCCGAGCTGCTGCCCCCGGCCGCGGCCCGGCGGCTCCACGAACGCTTCGGCGCGGGCCGGACCGGCGACTTCACCCCTGGCCGACTGCCCGATGCCACCGTCCCCGGCCCGTTCCCCGTCCGCGGCCCGGAGGCCGGACCGCCGGCGGAGGCCGGCTGGATCGCCGTCGAGGCGTGGCTGGCGGCGGTCGTGCGGGAGGCCCACGCGAACCCCGGCCCGCTGCGGGAGACGCTGGCCCGGCGGTTCGGCGAGGAGCTGCGGCCGGTGCTCTACGACATGCCGGTGTGGGAGTCGCCGCGCGACTGGTGCACCGCGCTGGCCAGGGAGCTCGTCAACCCGGGCGAGGATCCCGGGCCGCCCGGCTCGCGTCCGCCGCGGCGGCGGCCGCCGTACCGGAGCGGGCCCGGCTCGCCCGACGACCTCGGACAGGCCCTGTACGACGGCATGGTGAACCTCGCGGCCACGGCCTTCCGGCTGCTCCCCGGCCTGCGTACGATGCTCCCGCTGCACGAGCTGCCCGACGACGTGCAGGAGGAGCTGCTGCGGACGGACGACGTCGAGACCGACCCCTACGACCCCGGCGCCCGACCGGCGCCCGCCGACTGGAACCGCCTCCCCCGCCCCGAAAGATGCGCCGGCCCCCACGCCTTCCTGCTGTCCCGCCTCGACGAGCTGTTGCGCGCCGCGAAGGCCGGCGCCCTGCCCCCGGTCCTGCTGGCCACGCCCACCCGCGCCGACGGCCACCTCGACCCCGAGACCCTGCTCACCCGCCTGGCCGGGTGCGCGCGCTCCGGCCGCGAACCGCTGCAGTTCGATCTGGCACAGGCCCTGCTGCGCCTCCCGCCCGATCCCGCCCCCGACCTGGCAGAACGGGCGAAGGGCATCGGCTCGGCGGCCGCCGCCACGGTGGCCCGCCGGCTCGGCCGCGGCGCGCCCCCTCCCCCGCGGGTCGAGGTGACCTGGACCCCCGACCTCGGCTCGGCGCCCCACGCCCATGCCCTCGACCGGCGTGGGATCGCCGCCGTGAGCTGGCCGCCTGCCGAGCCCACCGGCCTCGCCCACGCCGACGCCCTGCTGGCCGCGCCCTCCGGGAGGGGTGGCTTCCGGCGCGGGTCACGTGACTTCTGGCCGGGCATGACGCCCCACCACCGGGAGCTCGCTGCGGCCCATCTGGCGCTCGGCCTGCTCGACCACGCGGTCCCGCCCGGCATCGACGACCTGCGCGGCCTGGCGCCGGCCGAAGGCGGGTCCGGCCCGGCCACGGCCCTGGTACTGGCCTACCTGCTCACGGTGGAGGGCGACGACGCGGTGCCCCCGCTGCTCGAACTGGCGGCCAGGGGCGCGCTCCCCGCCGCCGAGACGGGCCGCCTGCTGGGCATGCTGAGCCGCCGCAGCGGCTCAGGGGCCGGCCTCGCCCTGCCGTCGCTGGAACTGGCCGCCCGGCAGGGCGCGCACGCCGAGGTGTGGACGATCCTGCGCCATTTCCTGGCCGTCCTCCTCCCGCGCGAGGGCGAGCGGGCCCGGGGTGCGCACACCGACGCCGTCGTGCTGGCCACGGAGGTCGCCATGTGGGCCGGCGCGCGCGGCGGGATCCCGGAGGTGGCCGCCCACGCGGACAGACGCGGCTCGACCTCGCTCACCCGGGCCTGCCGGGGCCTCCACCAGGCGCTGACCCGGGAGCCCTGAACCGGCCCGGCGCCGATCCCGCCGACCAAGCCGAAGCGGCGCCGGGATCAACGCCGACCAAGCCGAAGCGGCGCCGGGATCAACGCCGACCAAGCCGAAGCGGCGCCGGGATCAGTGCCGGACATGCCGAAGCGGCGCCGGGGTCGGCCCGGCCCGGCACCTTTTGGGACTGATGAAGTTAATTTCACAA
>NZ_JBEXYK010000033.1:0-104253 GCF_040630865.1 Nonomuraea sp. NPDC005730 | reverse complement strand
ACCCACCGACCTTCAACTGCATCTCCTGGACCTTCTCGACATCGATCCACGAGACATCCGCTGAAGATCACTCACGTGCGGAAAACGGGGCTAGCTCGTGTGCAGGCAGCCCGGGGCTGAGAGGCGGGCGACGCCGGCGAGCACCCGGTCGAGTTCGGCAAGCGCGTCCGCCAGCGCGGCACGCTGGTCCTGGGCGCGGGCGATGTCCAGGGCGATCTCGCAGATCCCGCCGTACAGCAGCGAGGTGGCGGGGTCGAGCGGCCGGTCCGGGATGCAGCCGGCCTCGATGGCGATGGCCAGCCCGCGCCGCATCTGCTCCTTGCACCCGGCCTGGATGTCCCGCATGGCGGTCCAGCCGAGCGCGCCCGGCGCCTCGACCAGCGTGATCTGGCGTACGGCGGGTTCGAGGGACGCCTCCAGCAACCGCCGGCAGCCCGCCGACACCCCGCGCCAGGGGTCCCGCTCGGCCTGGAACGCCTCCCGGACGATCACCGAGAGCGCCTTCTGCTCGGCGGCGTAGACCTCGCGGAAGATGTGCTCCTTGTTGCTGAAGTGGTGGTAGAACGCGCCACGCGTCACGCCGGCCCTGGCACAGATGTCGTCCACCGCGGTGGCGGAGAATCCGTCGCTGACGAAAAGCTCACGCGCCGCCGCGACCAGGGCGCCCGTGGTCGCCTTGGTGCGCTCGTGCTGGCTCCGCCGCACACCCGTGCTCTCTGCCACCCGCGTGTCTCCTCTTGCTCCGAACCCAAGATGAGAAGACCATATGCGGCGTCACGGGTGCCCGTTCAGGTGGAGCAGCGGCAGCACGCGCCTGCGCGGGGTCGTCGTCCAGGGACAGCGTCGCGTACAGGGCGTTGGTGACCGGGCGGGACGCCGCCTGCTCGATGGTCGCCCGCTCGCGGGCGTAGTCCGCGACGGCGGGCGGGTAGGGCAGCCAGCCGTCGGCCAGGCGGGCCACCCGCCGCAGCGCCGGCTCGCCGCTTCCGGCCGGCCAGATCGGCGGGCCGGACGGACGGGACGGCGCCGGCACCAGGGAGACGTCGCGGAAGTCGAAGTGCCGGCCGGTGAACGAGGCGCCCTGGCCGCCCCACAGCCGCCGCATCGCCTCGATCGACTCCTCCAGCCGGCTGACCCGAGTCCTGAACGGCACGCCGATCGTGTCGAACTGCGCCTCCGTGCTCGCGTTGGGAAAACCGCCGCCCATGCCCACGATCAGGCGTCCGCCGGCGATCCGGTCCAGCGAGGCGAGCTGGTGCGCCAGCAGGATCGGGTGACGGAGCGCGGGCAGCAGCACCGCGGTGCCGAGCGTGAGCCGCGGGGCCGTGACGGCCGCGGCGGACAGCAGGAGCAGCGGATCGACCCGCGGCCGGGTCAGCGGGCTGTCACCGGCCCATACGGAGTCGAACCCGAGCGCCTCGGCGTGCCGGGCCTGGGCGATCATCAGCGCCGGGTCGTCGTCGCCGCGTACGGCCTGGTCACGGGTCGGCAGCAGGTAGCCGGCCTTCACTTCGGCCATGTGGCCGCCTCTCTTCATGGGCCCACCGCCGCAGCGGCGGGACCTCGGTTCACCGGAGCCGGCTCGGCCGCCCGGTCCGGCTCAGGACGGCTGCTGCATGAGGACGTCCGCCAGCGCCCGCGGCGCGGTGACCATGGCGTCGTGGCCGACGTCCAGGACGGTGGTCTCCCAGCCGTGCTCGCCGGCCAGCCGCGCGAACGGCATGGGACCGCCGGGCGTGCAGAGCACCGCCCGGCACGGAATCGTGTCGACGGCTCCGGACAACCGGGTCGGATCGGAGAACGTGCGCCGGGGATGGGCGGTCAGCAGGGGCTCCAGCCAGGCCACCTGATCCGGTTCCGTCACGCCGACGGCGGCCGCCGACGAAGGCGGGATCATGCCGTCCACGGTGGCCGACCCGATCCAGTCGAGGAAGAACGCGGGAGCCAGGTCGTCCAGCGACTCCCCGTCCCGGGCCGCCCAGGCGTCGACCATGACGATCCTGGAGACGCGTTCCGGCGCGCGGTCGGCGGCCTCGCGCACCACCAGACCGGCGTAACTGTGGCCGACGAGCACGACGTCGCGCAGATCCTCGTACCGCAGCAGGCCCAGCAGGTCGTCCACGTGCGTCCGCAGGCCGACCTCGGGGCCGGCCAGGTGGGCCCGCTCGCCGAGGCCGGTCAGCGTCGGGGTGTGGACCTCGTGACCGGCCTCGCGCAACCGCGCGGACACGTGCCGCCAGCACCAGCCGCCGTGCCAGGCCCCATGGACCAGGACGTACGTCGTCATCGCGCCACCGCCTGCGCCCGCTCGCGCCAGGCGGCGAACCGCGCCGCGACGGCGGCGGTGGCCAGCCCGAGCTGCTCACACATCTGGTGGAGGTCGAAGAAGAACCGCTCGTGCGCGATCAGCCCGTCCCGCACTCTCCAGTGGCAGGCGAACGGCAGCGCGAAGGCCCTGCCCGTGGGCTCGATGCCCACCAGGCTCTGCGTCATGGTGGCCCGGATCGTCCCGGCGCCGACGACCAGGTCGTCCGCCGCCGCGAGGTACTCCAGCTCCACGCCGTAGTCGGGAAAGGTGCGCAGGAACGCGGCGGTCTGCCGGGCGACCTCGTCGATGCCGGTCGCGACCGCCTGGAACGCGATCGTCTCGAAGACGGCGTCCGTACCGCAGTACCGCAGAGCCTCCTGGACATCGGCGCGGCTCTTGGCCAGCGCGTAGTCCCGCACCACGTCAGCGGGTGGGCTGTGCTGTTCCGACACTGCTCCTCCTCAGTTCGGCTCGCCGACGGCGAGCACGATCTTGCCTCTGGTACGCCCCGCGCCGACCAGGTCGTGCGCCTCGCCCGCCTGAGCCAGCGGGAACACCGCGTCGACGTGCACCTTCAACCGGCCCTCGGCCACGAGGCCGGCCAGCGCGTCGAGCCCGGCGCCGTCGGGATCGACGAGGTAGGCCGCGGCGCGCACGCCCAGCTCGGTGGCGCGCTCGTGCAGGCCCGGCGTCCAGGCCGCCTGCCCGCTGACCAGGACGCCGCCCGGCCGCAGGCACTCCAGCGCCCTGAGCCCGGCCTCGCCGCCGAACATCTGGACGACGACGTCCATGTCCCGCGCCACGTCGGACACCTCGGTCGTGGAATGGTCGATCACTTCGTCGGCCCCCAGTTCGCGGACGAAGGCGTGCTTGGCGGCGCTCGCGGTGCCCGTCACGTGGGCGCCGCGGGCCTTGGCGATCTGGACCGCCAGATGTCCCACACCCCCGGCCGCCCCCGCCACGAGGACCCGCTGCCCCGGGGCCACGGCGGCGACCTCGGTCAGCATCTGCCACGCCGTCAGCCCGGGGAGCGGCAGCGCCGCCGCCTCGGTGAAGCCCATGCCCTCCGGCATGCGGGCGAAGTGACGGGCGGGGGCGGTGACGTACTCGGCGTAACAACCCGCGGCCCGCGGGAACCACGGCATCCCGAACACCCGGTCGCCGGGCCGGAAGCGGGTCGTGCCGTAACCGGTCCTCACCACTGTGCCCGCGACGTCCCAGCCGTTGATGAACGGCAGGTCCAGCACCCGGTTGTACGCCTGCCCCCGGCGGGTGAAGACGTCCACCGGATTGACCCCGGCCGCCATGACCTCGACGAGCACTTCACCGAACACCGGCGCGGGCTGTTCCACCTCGGCCAACGCCATGGTCTCGGCCTCTCCCCACGCCGACTGCAGCATCGCCCGCATGACCGCCCCCTCCCGGAAGGATTGACGACGCCATGGATGTTACATACATACATCATGTATGTAAATGCAGGCGAGAGGTGTGCGCGGGCGCGAACCTACGGCCCTACGGCCCCACGGCCAGGTAGGCCGGCGCCGGTGGCCGGGAGCGCCGATCAGCCCCCGGCGCGCCCGGCCGCCGATCAGGACTTCAGCTTCAGCCTCTTCCTCGACGCGCCCGGGAACACGACGACCAGGTGCTGCTCCCCCTCCTCGCCGACCCGCACGTAGACACGGAGCCGGTAGCGGCCCTTCCCGGCGATCGCCAGGTTCGGCATCGGGGCACCCGCGCCCACGTCGCCGCCGTCGGCCATCTCGGGCACCGCGAGCCGGCCGCCGCGGCTGACGATCGGCACCTCGTGGACCTGATCCCACCCGGCCGTCCGCGGTGGCGGCGCGGCGCGGAACGCCTTCACCGTGAGGCACAGATCGACGACGTCCTCGACGTGCCCGATGAGCGCCGCGCCGCGGGCCACCCCGATGAGGGCGCCGTCTTCGTAGGACCGGGTCGTCGCCAGGTCCGCCTCCTCCATGGCCGCCTCGCCCTCGCCGTCCTGGACCAGGTATCCGGGATCGCCGTCCACGAACAGGAAATACTTGGCCGTGGCCTGGACGACACCCTTCGTCCGGGGCCACGGGTCACGGCACTTCGCGTTCTCCCCGGCGATGTAGGCCGCGTTCGCCGCCTCAGTCTCCGCCGTCGACCGCAGCAGGTCGGGACGCGTGGCGCCGATGATCTCCGGGCAGACGTAGACGAGCTCCTCGGGGTCCACCCGCCAGGCGGCCCGGGCGCTGCCGGCCCGCGCGAGGATCGCCTCCTGCTCGCCGGTGTCCTTCGCACGGCACAGCGCCCGTCCGTATGCGAGGACCGCCTGGTCCGACGTGGTGTCCGGGAACATGGGCGGGGCTGCGCCGTCTCCGCTGCGCGCCCGGCACAGGAACACGGCGTCGCGTTCCGCGGGTTTCACGTCGCCGAGCCTGGGCCGGTCGTAGCAGTCCGCCGACCCGGCGGTGTAGGTCAGGCGCGCGTTCTGCTCCGGGTTGATCAGTACGACGAGCGACAGCACGGCCACAGCCGCCACAGCGACGCGGAACCCGCGCCGCCCGACGGCCGGGAGATCCGCCGGACGGCCCTCGGCCGGCAGTTCACGAGCGGTCGCCGCGATCCACACGGTGCTGACGAGCCCCACCGCGTCCATCACGACCAGCATCGCCAGACCGCCGCCGTAGTCCCCCCCGATGAGGAGGTTGAACGGGATCGCCAGCGCGTAACCGCCCACCGACAACAGCCCGGCGATCTGCGTGCCCCGGCTCCAGCGGCCGTCACGCCACTGCCCGAGGACGGTGACGAGGGTCGCCAGGACTCCGCCGCCGATCAGACCCAGGTTGAGGACGCCGCCCGGTCCGAGCTCCGGGAGGTCGAGTTCGTCGAGCAGTTCGTTGGCCGCCCCGACCAGCTCGACCGCGAACAGCACTCCGGCCGCCCCGCGCAACAGGCGGGACCGCCACCGGATGACCAGCAGGTAGAGGACGTCGACCGCGGCCCACAGAACGAGCGTGAACGCCGCATCGACCGCGTCCGGGAGCAGCGCGATCGGGTACCACAGCACGAGCCCGTAGGCCACCGCCAGATACAGCAGCCGGCGCAGCGCCTTCTCCTTGCGGTCCAGCGGCCCCGGTGCGGGGGCACGCAGGATCAGCCACAGGAGCGCGGCCTTCACCAGGGCGGCACCGAACAGCGCCAGAGAGGCTGAGCTGTCAGATCCGTCGCCCGCGTAGAGATCGCCGAAAGCCGGCGGCGACCACTCGGCGGCCACCCAGAGCCAGGTGTCGCCGAGCACGAGCCCCGCGACCGCCGCCAGAACAATCAGACTTACTAATCCGATCCTGATAAACCGCCATAAATGTTCCGAAGACACGGGACGCGATCTTAGTGCGGCACCGCCAAACCGGCAGGCACAGCGGAACAAACGGTGCCGTACCGGTGGCGATCTGGTTTGATCATCACTGATCGACCGGCATCAGCGCGCACGGGAGACCGCCTTGACCGCAGCCAGCCGCACTTGGAATTCGCGCAGAACCGGGTACGTCATCGTCGTTCTGCTCATTCTGCTCGCCTGCCTGGCCGAAGGCGTGCACCTTTTCGGCGGGCGCACAGAACGCATGCGCGAGGTCTATGGCGGCGCCTTTCAGGTGGCGCATCCGGAGTACGACGTCTTCGTGGACCACGAGGTCAGTGTGGGCCCCTGTCGATGGGCGTGACGGTCGGTGGTTTCGAGGTGCATCCGAGTCTGCGAGGTCGTCCAGCGCACGGACAGATAGTGACCGACGTGCTGGGCATGACCTCCGCTCCCGCCATGCCGGAGGCGACGATGAGCCCGTTGCCCCGCCGCCGTGGAACGAGCCGTCGTGGAACTGGCCCCCCCATCACCGAGAACGAACTGACCAACACCCTGGGCGTACGAGGACTCCGATCGGACACCGTTTATCTGTTCCTCTCCGGATCGCGCGGGAGGGCCGGCAAACCTGTCTGCTGGCGGTGGTGCGCGGTCTATGAACCGAATGCCAGAACACTTCGCCGATCGAGCTGTACAGACGTTGGGCGGCCAAGTTGCAGTGGACCGACGCACTGAACCTGAAGTCCTTCGGGCTCAACCTCCGCCGCTTACGCCAGGCAGCCCATGAAGGCAGAATCTACGGATTCGTCGCCTACGGACACCCGAAACCGGCACTCGCCGAGCTGATCGCAAAGCCCGAAGTACGCACGATCAGGATCGTCGCATCATCGCCCACAGGACCATGACCACCCCGCTCGGCGTCCAACCACCGGCGGTCATTGCACGTATTGCACGCTTGTTCACCCGGCGTCTCAGAACGACAGCTTGAACCCGTCATGACTGCGCACGAAGCCGAGAGAGCCGTAGAAGCGATGGGCCTCGGTGCGGCGCTTGTTGCTGGTGAGCTGGACCAGGGTGCATCCGCGGGCGCGTGCCCGCTCGATCGCCCAGGTGAGCAGTTCGCGCCCGAGCCCTTCCCCACGTCGATCGGCACGCACCCGGACCGCCTCGATCAGCGCCCGCTCCTGCCCGCGCCGTCCCAGGCCAGGGATGTACGTCAGCTGAAGGCAGCCGACGACCGTACCGTCCCCCTCATCCAGCACGATCATCTCGTTGCGCTCGTCCGTATCGACAGCCTTGAAGGCTCGCTCATAGGCCTCGTCGACCTCAACGGTCCGGGGATCGACCACGGTGTCCTCATCAGCCAGAAGCGCGATGATCGCGGGCAGATCCCGGCGCGTCGCAGTACGAAGTATCACGCCCCAGAGCATGCCAGGCGCCTGAACACAGTCGAGCGGCGGTCCATATGGAGAGCTCCCGCACCGGCTGATGACACGTTGACGGCACGGAGCCCCGTTGCCGCGAGTGGAAACGGGGCTGCCAACGAGGTAGGCGGTACCGCCCTCCTGGCGGCTGCTCACTCTATCCGTGTGAAACGGATATGCGTCGCCGCGAAAGAAAGGCAGCGAACAAGGTGGCCCCGCCTGCAGCGATCAGTACGGTAGCGGGGATCTTCACGAGGTTCCGCAGGTCGGTGCAGTTGTCCAAATGGTGCAGCCGGTCGGCCCAGGCGGAGGACGGATCGAGCTGATTCCAGGTGACTCCGACAAATGCCGAGCCGCAAGATTCACCGCCCGACGTAACGGACATCAGGCCGGCGAGAATGCCCGAGCCGATTAGCAGGAAGGCGACGAACGCCATCGTTTTGGGAGACATACCAGTCCTCACGTGGATCCACCCGCAGTGGATCATTTCATGGCGAGGCATGAGCCGGGAAGACGTCTGGCTCAGCCAGGGGGACAACAAGCGTCATCACCGGTGAAGCCCGGCAGCCTCACGGCGGGCCGACCCGGGATAGGGTCATGGCACGGTGAGGCCCCTGTACAAGGAGCGGCGCGTGGATATGGATGTGAATAGATTCGGAGTGCTTCCCTTGCTCACGGTTCTCGTCGGCGCTCTGGGCTCATGCTCGTCGGGCCCTCCGCTGACCGACCGTAATCCGGATCCACGCGCGCTCCCTGGCACAGCGCCCACTCTCCAATTCGACAACGTACTGAGCGACCACCAGATATCGCTCCCGCAGACCGCTGCCGGCATGAAGTTCAAATCCCGGATGGACAACGATCCCTACTGGCTGGAGCTGGCCTTCTCGGTGGACTGCGCTCAGGGATCCTCCTTCTTCAAGGAGGGGCTCGAACGGCAAGACGACGACTGGGACCTCTATGACGAGACCCGGGTCGAGGAGGCGGCACGTTCCTTCGGGATAGAGCCGAGCCAATATTCGGTCCGAGGAACGTACGCCAAGGCCCCCGACGAATTCCGCAACAGCAAATTGGGAGTGCTGCTGGCCGGCGCGGACAAATGCCAAGCGATCATCCTGTCCGATCGTTACAACTAGCGGACGGCCCCCTGAAGGAGATTCTCCTTTCCCGGGAGCCCGAACGCTTGGCTCACCGAAGGCATTCCGCCCCAGCCTCGCGAAGCTGAGGCACTGAACCTTTCCATCCTTGGGTGACCTGTGCGACGCCGTGATTCTGGAGGACGGCGATGGCCTTGCAGAGGTGGCCGACCTCACGGGGCTGCAGCGTAGCTTGTGGAGAATCTTCCGGCTCTTCAGTGGTGCGCACCGCACCTTTGGCTCCCTGGTACGCCTTGTCCGCCAATGGATCCAGACTTGAACGCCCGGACCGTCAGCGTTCGACAACAGCATGTCGAACTCGACACGAGCGAACTCCTCATCGGCCCGCCCGAGTCCCGCGCGGGTGTCCGTACGATCGCCATCCCAGAAGCGATCATCCCTGTGCTCTGCGAACATCTCGACGAGTTCACGGACGCGGTAGCCGACGCACTGATCTTCACCGGGGCACGCGGCGGCATCCTCCGGCGCAGCAACTTCCGTCGCGCGGCCAAGTGGGACGCGAACACTCAGAAGATCGGCTTCCCTGGTCTGCACTTCCATGATCTTCGGCACACCGGGAACACGATCGCAGCCAGCTCTGGCGCGAGCCTGCAAGATCTTAGCAGCGCATGGGACACGACTCGGTCCGGGCCGCGCTGATGTACCAGCACAGTGGTCGGCCTTCGCCGTGAACGCGAAGATCGATACAAGCCCTCGCATCGGCTAATGGCATGAAGCCCCGCTTCCGTGATCGGAAACGGGGCTGTTCTACGAGGTGGGCGGTACTGGGTTCGAACCAGTGACCCCTCGCTTGTAAGGCGAGTGCTCTACCGCTGAGCTAACCGCCCCCTGATCGGCACTAACCTTACGACACCAGAGGGGCCGATCGCACATTCACCGTCCAGCCGGGGCCCAGTTCGGGGCGGCCGGCGGCGCGCCAGCCCAGCAGGGCGGCGCCCAGCATGCCGGCGTCGACGCCCAGCGCGGCCGGGACGAGCGGAGGCGCGTCGCGGAAGGCCAGGCGCTTGACCAGGCGGGTACGTACGGGGTCGAAGAGCGCGGGACCGGCCTCGGCCAGGCCGCCGCCGAGGACGATCACCGAAGGGTCCAGCAGCAGCGTGTACGTCGCCAGAGCGAGCGACAGGGCCTCCACGGCCTCGTCCCACACCTCGATGGCGATGGGGTCGTCGGAGGCGACCACCTGCTCGGCGCGTACGCCCTCCACGCCCGCGCGCTGGCTGTAGCGGCGGCCGACCGAGGCCGCCGAGGCGTACGTCTCCAGACAGCCGAACTGGCCGCACGCACACTGTTCGCCGTCGGGGAAGACAGGAGTGTGGCCGATCTCGCCGGCCCAACCGGAGGAGCCGCCGTACGGGTCGCCGTTGAAGATCGAGGCTCCGGCGATACCGGTGCCGATGGGGAGGAAGAGGAAGTCGGAGACGCCCCTTCCGGCGCCGAGGATGCTCTCGGCCAGGCCGCCCGTGCGGACGTCGTGGCCCAGCATGACGGGGATGTCCAGGGTGGTGAAGTTCGAGGCGGGGACGTCACGCCAGCCCAGGTTCGCCGCGTAGAGAGCCGCGTTCGCGGACACCAGCCCAGGGACGGCCAGACCGACGCCTGCGGGTTCGCCGTCACCGGAAGAAGCCAGGTGGCCGATGAAGTCGGAAATGGCGGACACGACCGCCTCAGGGCCCTCCGCGCGAGGAGTGTGGCGCCGCTCGCTCAGCAACACCTCACCGGACTCGCTGACCAGGCCGCCCTTCATGGACGTGCCACCGACGTCGAGCGCGACGACGAACGAACTCATAGCGGACACGAAAGGAGACGATAGCGCAGGTCAGCAAATGTCTGAAAAGGCGCTTGAGAATCTCTCAGCTGGAAGAGGGGCACGGCGCCACGGTCCAAGATGGTCACACCAGGGCCCTGAACTGGCGATCAACCACACGACGCCGGGGCCCCGGGCTCAAGATCACCTGGGCGGTCAGGCCCTGCCCAGCACTCGGTTCAGCGCCGCCTCTACCTCCGCCGACAACCCCGGCGGAGCCCCCGACCCCACGTACGCACCCTGTTCCTCGAACCCCTTCGGCGCCCGGGCCTGCCGGACGGCGCCGCAGCCGCGGCACTCGATCTCCCCCAGCCGGCAGATGAGCGCGGTGGACCCGCAGGTGGCGCAGGAGTCGAGGTCGAGGTCGTGCAGCCGTTGACAGTCCGGGCAGATCAGCACCTGGGACTCGTCGCGCACCCCGCGCTGCCACGGGCTGGCGCCACGGACCGGGTCGGTCTGCCGGGCCCCGCATCGGTAGCAGGGCATCGTTCCCTCCGAGGTCAAGAAATGTCGGCGAGTGCCTTGACGTAGTCGGCGACGTCACGTGCCGAGGAGATCGGACTGATCACCGACCACCGGATCACGCCCTCGCCGTCGATGACGAAGGTCCCCCGACGTGCGAGCCCCTTCGCCTCATCGAACACACCGTACGCCTGGGCGACCTGTCCATGTGGCCAGAAATCGGAGAGTAGGGCGAATCCGTAACCTTCCCGATCGGACCAGGCGCGCAAGGCGAACACGGAGTCGACCGACACGGCGAGCACCCGCGCGTCGAGAGGCTGGTCACGCAGCGCGGTGAGCTCGCCCTCGCAGATCCCGCTGAAGGCAAGCGGATAGAAGACCAGCACGACCTTCTCGCCCCGGAACATGGACAGTCTCACCGGGGCGCCGTGCTGGTCCTGCAGCTCGAAATCCGGAGCCAGTGCGCCGACCTCGGCAGGATGTGCGTTCACAGCCACCATCCTGCCGTATCGGCCGGCCTCGGAGTTTCCTAACGTCGGCCCTTCGGGGCGACGAGCCTGGTCCCGGACCAGTCGGGTGCGGCTGAGATGCTGCTGGTCTGCGAGAGACCCGCGGTAGCGGCATCCTCCCCGATGTCGCTCGGCTCCACGTGGCCATCGCGCCCGGCCTTGGGAGTCAGCAGCCAGATCTGGCCGGCTTCGGCGAGTGCTCGCATGGCGTCGCTGAGGGCGTCGAAGAGGTCCCCGTCGCCGTCGCGCCACCACAGCAGCACCACGTCGACGACGTCGTCACTCTCCTCGTCCAGCAGCTCGTTGCCGGTCAGGTCCTCGATGGAGTCGCGAAGCTCGTCGTCGACGTCCTCGTCCCAACCGATCTCCTGCACCACCTGACCCGGCTTGAGGCCGAGTCGTTCGGCCAGGCCGCGCTCGCCCTGCGCCTGACCCGCGGTCGCGCTCACGTTTATCCCTCCTGCTTGAGTGGCCCCGCTCTATGCGGTTATCGCTTCGGCACAGTCCACACGCTGTGACCCTCAGTCGTCAACGGTCGCCACGGGTACGGCCGTAGTCGGCCAGAATCAATCTGACAAAAACGACAGGCGAACCTGGCGTTGCGTGTTGTCGACATTGAGGTCGACCAGCGCGACGGACTGCCATGTGCCCAACGCCATTCTCCCGCCCAGCACGGGGATCGTGGCGTACGGCGGGATCAGCGCGGGCATGACGTGTGACCTGCCGTGACCGCGCGAACCGTGGGCATGACGCCAGCGGTCGTCGGCCGGGAGCAGGTCACGCAGCGCGGCGAGCAGGTCGTCGTCGCTGCCGGAGCCGAGCTCCAGCAGCGCCACGCCCGCGGTCGCGTGCGGCACGAAAACGTGCAACAGGCCGTCGTTTCCCTGCGCGCGCACGAATTCAGCGCATTCAGCGGTGATGTCGTGCACGGTCTCACGTGAACCCGTGGCCACGGAGATGATTTCTGATCTCACAGGGAAATCCTACTGAGGCACAACGACCGCATCAGGGCCGGGAAAGACCAGCCCGGTGTGGCCGTCGTCGAACCGCACCATGTACGGAGGCCCGCCGTCCGTGCCGTGGACCTCGGTGATGACGCCGCTCCGATCCCTTTCGCCGACGGTGTTGCCGTGCATCAGGAGGCGGTCTCCTGCCGTCGCATTCATACCTTCCACATTGGTACGACGGACGGCCCAGGAAAAGAGCGGATCCCAAGGATGGCGATTTTTTGCCCGGTCTTCATGGGGGCCGGAAATGATGACCGAAACGTTACGGGGCACGAGCACGGCGTTTCGGCCGCCCACGGCCGGACCATGGTCGTCGGATCACCTGACCACCAGGGCGTCGTCGCTGGTCAGCGCCCGGACGGCGGGGTCGCGTCCGACTCTGTCGCCTGATGGTTCCGATATGGCCTCATTTCGGCAGCGGCCCGGCCGAGAGCCGTATGTGCGGGCCGGAATGAGATCGCATCCGGCATGGCCAGACCGGTCGCGAGCGGAGGCAGCGGCTGGATACGCGGTAGAGGGCCGACTCGACAAGAGACACAAGGAGAGCAGAGCCCCAGAGAACCGGACACCGCTTCCTACGGGCCGACAGGAAGCCGCCCGGCTCCGCGACGGCCCCCATGCTCCCTGCGTTCTCCAGGGGCCACAATGCGGGCACCCCGGCGGCGGGCGCGGGTGTGCGGCCCGCCTCGGGTGCGGCCCGTCGCCAGGCCCGTCTCAGGCGCCCCGTCTCGGGTGCGGCTCGTCGCCAGGCGCGGCCCGTCTCAGGCAGCCCCGTCTCAGGCGGCCCGTCTCGGATGCGCCCTGTCGCAGGCGTGATGCGCCCTGTCGCAGGCGTACAGCCCCAGGAGAACTCGGAGGGCTTCCCCGGGGCCCTCTTCGGAACCGCCGCATGCCGTGAAGGCCCGTGCGGCGGTTCCGAGGCGCGTACAGAAGCAAGGAGAAGGGGTGTGCGTGTCCGCCCTCCGGGCGGGCGCCGCCCCGCCGGGCCCCACCGGAAAGCGGGTGGCTAGACTCGCGCGGCGCGGCGCGGCCGCCCCGTCCGGGTGAGGACCGCCCGGTTCGGGGGAGGGTTGAGGGCGGAGGCCGACCCACCGGGCCAGCCCCCTAGGATTGGGGGGAAATTTCGTCCGTTTTCTAGTCTTGTTAATTTGCTCCACCGATGTAACCTTTGGTGGCGATTCGTCCTACCATCGGTGGTCTAGGCCACCAACGCGGCCCTGCCAGCAGGGACGCTCTGGTTACCCGTCAGTAGAGATGCGTTTTCTACGACTAGCGACCAGGATGGAAAGCGACCCAGACCAGACTTCAGTCATTCTCGGAAGGCGAGACCCAGTGGCTTCCGGACGCCAGCGATTCTCGATCATCAGCGACGGCCTACCCAGCCAGCTGCCTGATGTCGACCCCAGTGAGACCAACGAGTGGCTCGAGTCTCTCGACAATGTCGTCAAGACCGAAGGCCGCACCAGAGCCCGCTACCTCATGCTCCGCATGCTGGAACGGGCCCGCGAGCACCAGGTCGGCGTGCCGGGCCTGCGCAGCACCGACTACATCAACACGATCCCGCCGGAGCGCGAGCCCTGGTTCCCGGGCGACGAGCACGTCGAGCGGCGCATCCGCGCCTACATCCGGTGGAACGCCGCGGTCATGGTGTCGCGGGCCAACGCCCGTACGAACGTGGGCGGTCACATCGCCACCTACGCCTCGGCGGCCTCGCTCTACGAGGTGGGCTTCAACCACTTCTTCCGCGGCAAGGACCACGGCGAGTCGGGCGACCAGGTGTTCTTCCAGGGCCACGCCGCGCCGGGCATCTACGCCCGCGCCTTCCTGGAGGGCCGCCTCAACGAGGCCCAGCTCGACGCGTTCCGGCAGGAGCTGTCGCACGGGTTCCACGGCCTGCCCTCCTACCCGCACCCGCGGCTCATGCCCGACTTCTGGGAGTTCCCGACGGTCTCCATGGGCCTCGGCCCGATCGGCGCGATCTACCAGGCGCGGTTCAACCGCTACCTGCTCAACCGCCAGCTCAAGGACACCTCGCGCAGCCACGTGTGGGCCTTCCTCGGCGACGGCGAGATGGACGAGCCCGAGTCGCTCGGCGCGATCGGCCTGGCCGCCCGCGAGGAGCTGGACAACCTCACCTTCGTCATCAACTGCAACCTGCAGCGGCTCGACGGCCCGGTACGCGGCAACGGCAAGATCATTCAGGAGCTGGAGTCGTACTTCCGCGGCGCCGGCTGGAACGTGATCAAGGTCGTGTGGGGCCGCGACTGGGACCCGCTGCTCGCGGCCGACGTCGACGGCGTGCTGGTCAACCAGATGAACACCACGCCCGACGGCCAGTTCCAGACCTACTCGGTCGAGACCGGTGGCTACATCCGCGACCACTTCTTCGGCGGCGACCCGCGCCTGCGCAAGATGGCCGAGCACCTGTCCGACGACGACATCCGCAAGCTGTCGCGCGGCGGCCACGACTACCGCAAGGTCTACGCGGCCTTCAAGGCGGCCCGTGAGCACGTCGGCCAGCCGACGGTGATCCTCGCCCAGACCATCAAGGGCTGGACGCTGGGCAAGGACTTCGAGGCGCGCAACGCCACCCACCAGATGAAGAAGCTCACCAAGGCCGAGCTGAAGGAGTTCCGCGACCGGCTCTACCTGCCGATCCCGGACTCGGCCCTGGAGGGCGAGCTGCCCCCGTACTTCCACCCGGGCGAGAACGACCCCGAGATCCAGTACATGAAGGAGCGCCGCGCGGCGCTCGGCGGTGTGCTGCCCAAGCGGGTCATGCGCGCCAAGCCGGTCAAGCTGCCCGGCGACGACGTCTACAGCCAGTTCGGCAAGGGCTCGGGCAAGCAGCAGGTCGCCACGACCATGGCGTTCGTGCGGCTGCTGAAGGACCTCATGCGCGACAAGGAGATCGGCCACCGGTTCGTGCCGATCATCCCCGACGAGGCCCGCACGTTCGGTCTCGACGCCATGTTCCCGACGGCCAAGATCTACTCGCCCCACGGGCAGACGTACGAGGCGGTCGACAGGGAGCTGCTGCTGTCGTACAAGGAGGCCGTGCAGGGGCAGATCCTGCACGAGGGCATCAGCGAGTCGGGCTCGATGGCCTCGACCATCGCGGCCGGCACCTCCTACGCCACGCACGGCGAGCACATGATCCCGGTCTACATCTTCTACTCGATGTTCGGATGGCAGCGCACCGGCGACCAGATGTGGCAGATGGGCGACCAGATGGGCCGCGGCTTCCTGCTCGGCGCCACCGCCGGCCGCACCACGCTCAACGGCGAGGGCCTGCAGCACGAAGACGGCCACACGCCGCTCATCGCCTCGACGAACCCGGCCGCGGTCTCCTACGACCCGTCCTGGGCCTTCGAGGTCGCCCACATCGTCAAGGACGGCCTGCGCCGCATGTACGGCGAGCAGCCCGAAGACGTCTTCTACTACCTGACCGTCTACAACGAGCCCTACCTGCAGCCCGCGCAGCCGGCCGACCTCGACGTCGAGGGCCTGCTCAAGGGTCTGTACAAGTTCGCCGAGGGCCCGCAGACGCAGGGCCCGAAGGCCAACATCCTGTCCTCCGGCGTGGCGGGTCCGTGGGCCATGGAGGCCCAGCGCCTGCTGGCCGAGGAGTGGGGCGTGTCCGCCGACGTGTGGTCGGCGACGTCGTGGTCCGAGCTGCGGCGCGACGCGCTGGCGTGCGAGGAGCACAACCTGCTCAACCCCGACGCCGAGCAGCGCGTCCCGTACGTGACGCAGGCGCTCTCGCAGGCCAGCGGCCCGTTCGTGGGCGTCAGCGACTACATGAAGGCGGTCCAGGACCAGATCGCGCAGTGGGTGCCGGGTGACTGGTCCTCGCTGGGCACCGACGGGTTCGGCCTCTCCGACACCCGCTCGGCGCTGCGTCGCCACTTCCACGTGGACGCCGCCTCGATCACGCTGGCCGTGCTCACCCGGCTGGTCAAGCGGGGCGAGCTCGACGGCGAGGTGCTGCGCGAGGCCATCGCCCGCTACCACCTGAAGAACGGCGTCACCGAAGCCGGCGGCGCGGAGAGCAACGACACCCAGTCGATGGGCGTCTGAGTCATCCGGAAGGGGCGCTCCCGCGAACTGTTTCTCGCGGGAGCGCCGTCATGTCCGGGCCTCCGCTCCGTTTGACGGATGAGGCGGCACGTCCAGGAGGGGTACGTGCCGCCTCACCCAGGTTCGACGCGAGGTCCCGTATCGTGGGCACTACTTCCCCCGAAGACACGAAGGGGAATGTACGTATGCGACGCGTCCTAGCCGCCGCCCTGCTCGTGACGGCCGCGGGCTGCGCGAGTGCACCCGCGGAGCCCGCCACCGACGGGCCCGCCGCCGACACCGACAAGATCGCGTGGGGGCCGTGCACCGACATCAAGCGCCCGGACGGCGAGCCACCGGCCCAGCAGGACGCCTCGGTGCGCTGCGGGAAGCTGGCGGTGCCCCTCGACTACTCCCGTCCCGACGGCGACAAGCTGGAGCTGGCGCTCATCAAGCTGGCGGCCACCGATCCGAAGAAGCGGCTCGGCTCGATGGTGTTCAACTTCGGCGGGCCCGGCGCCTCCGGCGTGGACACCCTCGACCAGGCCGCCAAGGCGCTCACCTCCCTGCGCGCCCACTACGACCTGGTCAGCTTCGACCCGCGCGGCGTCGAGCGCAGCGCGGGCGTACGCTGCGGCGACAGCGCGCAGATGGACCGGTTCGTCTCCCTGGACACGCTGCCCACCAACGCGCGGACCCACCAGGAGAGCCTGGACGCCAACAAGGAGTTCGCCCAGCTCTGCCAGCAGCACTCCGGCAAGGTCCTTCCCTACGTCGGCACCGTGAACGCCGCCCGTGACATGGACCGCATCCGCGCCGCCGTCGGCGACCCCAAGCTCAACTACGTCGGCATGTCGTACGGCACGCAACTCGGCGCCGTCTACGCCACCCAGTTCCCGAAGAACGTGGGCCGCATGCTGCTCGACGCGCCGCTCGATCCGACGGTCACCTTCGAGCAGCGCACGCTCACCCAGACCCGCGGCTTCCAGCAGGCGTACGAGAGCTTCCTGCGCAGCTGCGTCAAGGGCGGCTGCGAGGTCGGCAAGGACGTGACCGCCGCGAACGCCAACGTCGAGAACCTGATGAACCAGCTCACCACCAAGCCGCTGCAGGTGGACGGCAGGAAGCTCACCCAGGGCCTGGCCTCCACCGGCGTGGCCGCCGCCCTGTACTCCGAGCTGACCTGGCCGTTCCTGGAGAAGGCGCTCGGCGAGGCGCTGAAGGGCCACGGCGAGGCGCTGATGTACCTGGCCGACTCCTACACCGGACGCTCGGAGGACGGCACCTACTCCACGCAGATGACCAGCTTCCCGGCCATCACCTGCGTGGACACCGCCGAGCGGCCCAGCGAGGCCGAGCTGCGGCGCACCGAGGCGGCGGCGCTGCGGATCTCGCCGCTGTTCGGCAGCGAGGGCTCGGGCGGGTTGTGCCGGGTGTGGCCGGCCAAGGGCAGCAACCAGGCGCGGCACGTCAACGCCACCGGGTCGGCGCCGATCCTGGTCGTGGGCGGCAAGGGCGACCCCGCCACGCCGTACCAGTGGGCGCCGCGGCTGACGGCCCAGCTCAGGACCGCGCGGCTGGTGACGTACGAGGGCGAGGGGCACGGGGCGTACCTGTCGGGCAGCAAGTGCGTGCAGGGGCTGGTGGACGCGTACCTGGTGGAGGGCAAGCTGCCCGCCAAGGGCGCGACCTGCCCGGCGGCCTAGTGTGTGACGGGTGACCGACAACGACACCTTCGTCGCCCGGATCGAGGGCGAGGCCGCGCGGCTGGCGGCGCTGACGACCGACCTGTCCGTCCCGGTGCCGACGTGCCCGGGATGGACGTTCGGCGACCTCGTCACGCACGTCGGCCGGACCCATCGCTGGGCGACCTACGTGCTGCGCAACCAGGTCCAGGAGCGCGTCTGGTCGCGGCAGGTGCCCAGCGGCCTGGCCGAGGGCGCGAACGGCGACGCCGCCTGGCTCATGGAGGGCGCCGCCGACCTCCTGGACGTGCTGCGCACCACCGACCCGGACCTCGCGGTGTGGACGTGGGGCCCGGACCTGCAGGCCCGGTGGTGGGCGCCCAGGATGCTCTTCGAGCTGGTGATCCACCGGGCCGACGCCGAGCTCGCACTCGGCCTCGACCCGGAGATCCCGGCGGCGACCGCCGTGGACGGCATCGAGGAGTTCCTGCACAACCTGCCGTACGCGTCCTGGGTGACCAGGTCGCTGGCCGGGCTCGGCGCGGAAGGGGCCACGATCCACCTCCACGCGAGCGACCTCGACGGCGAGTGGACCATCACGCAGGGCGCCGACGGGGCGGTCAGCTGCGAACGCGGCCACACCAAGGGCGACGCCGCCGTGCGCGGCCCGGCGAGCGAACTGCTCCTGCTGCTCTACGGTCGGCGGCCCCCGCGGTCGCCGGCCGTCTTCGGCGACCACGACCTGCTGATCCGCTGGCTGGCGGCCGCCGCCTTCTGAAGCGAACCCCCTGCCGGGGGGAAGGGGCCCTGGACGCGCCGCCGCTCGGCGATCGGCGGCGTGTCCAGGGCGGGTGAACCGCTCCCAGGCGGGACGGCCCCCGTCGCGCGGCCCCGGTTCGGCGGGGAAGGTGCTTCCCCGGGGGCGCGATCGCGGCATCGTCCCGCGAGCTCCGGCGGCCTCGGCCGCCGGTGGGCTCACCTGCGGTGGAAGACTCCGAACAAGCTCCCCGAGACGTCGCGCAGATAGGCGAAGTCGGTGCCGGCGCCGTCGTCGATCACCTTCATCTCGACCTTGCCGCCGAGCGACTCGCTCTTGGCGCACGCGGCCTCGACGTCGGCGACCTGCACGTGGAACACCGCGTGGGCGGGGAAGTCGCCCTTGGTGTTGAACAGCCCGCCGCCGGGGCGCTCGCCGCCCGGGTAGCCGATCATGCGGTAGTCGAGCGGGCCGTCGTCGTCGCGGCTGAACGACCAGCCGAACAGCTCGCCGTAGAAACGTTCGGCGCCTTCGGGGTCGTCGGTCGCGATCTCGAACCAGGTCACCGTGTTGTCCATCATCGTCTCCTCGTCTTTCGAACAAGACAACGATGTATCGCTATGGCGACAACCCTATGTCGGTGTTTTCGCATGATTAATCGAGCATGGTTCCGCGGACGACCATCTCCGGCACGTCGGGGGCGAACCCTTCGAGCGGCCGCTCCGGGCAGCGCTCGACGGTGACGACGGCCGCGGCGATGCGGTCGAGCCGGAAGACGCGGACGTCCTCCCGCAGCCGGCACCACGCCACGAGGTACCAGAAACCGCCGCGCCCGCCCAGGAACACCCCCGGCTCGACGTCGCGCGAGGTGAGCGCGCCCTTGGCGTCGGCGTAGTCGAGCCTGAGCACGCGCCGCCGCAGCAACGCCTCCTCGATGGCCCTGGAGATGCCCTCGGCGCCGAGCGGCCGGCTCGGGGAGCCGGGCTCGGGCGGCTCGCTGACGAGCTGCACCCGCCGTGCCAGCTCCCTGGCCAGGTCGCCCTCGGGCCCCGGCATGGCCGAGACCACCTTGCGTAACGCGCTGCGGGCCTGGCGGCCGAACGGCTGGTCGCCGGCCTGGCTGAGCGCCACCGCGATGGCCACCGCCTCGGCCGGGGTGAAGTTGAGCGGGGGCAGCGACATCTTCTTGTCGAGGGCGTAGCCGCCCCTGCGACCGGGCTCGGCGTAGATCGGCACCCCGGACCCCTGCAACGCGGTGATGTCGCGCTCGATGGTGCGCACGCTGACCTCGAACCGCTCGGCGAGCTCGCGGGCGGAGCGGCAGCGTGGCGCGATGGCGCGCAGGTCCTCGACGAGCGCATAGAGCCGGTCGGTACGGTTCACAGCCGGAACGCTACGCGCCGCCACCGACAATCACCGGCCCCGCGCGGCCCCCGCGACAACGACCTGGCTCCGCCGCCACCCAAGGCTCACGCCGCCGTCCACTCCAGCAGCCGGTCCAGGGGCCAGGTGTTGACGATCCGCGCGGCCTCGATCCCGCAGCGGGCCGCCCGCTCGCAGCCGAAGCGCAGCCAGTCGAGCTGGCCGGGCGCGTGCGCGTCGGAGTCGATCGAGAACACGCACCCCGTCTCGTACGCCAGCCGCATGAGCCGCTTGGGCGGGTCGAGCCGGTCGGGCCTGGAGTTGATCTCCACGGCGACCCCGAACCGCCGGCACGCCTCGAAGACCAGCTCGGCGTCGAACTCCGACTCCGGCCTCTTGACCCCGCGCTCGCCGCCCGCCCGCACCACCCGCCCCGTGCAGTGGCCGAGGACGTCGACCAGGGGGTTCGCGACGGCGGTGACCATGCGGCGGGTCATCTCCTCGCGGTCCATGCGCAGCTTGGAGTGGACGCTGGCCACGACCACGTCGAGCCGTTCGAGCAGGACCGGGTCCTGGTCGAGTGAGCCGTCGAGGTGGACGTCGACCTCGATGCCGGTCAGGATCCGGAAGGGCGCCAGCCGTTCGTTGAGCCCGGCCACCACGTCGAGCTGCCGCTCCAGCCGCTCGGCCGACAGCCCCTTGGCCACGGTCAGGCGCGGCGAGTGGTCGGTCAGCGCCCAGTACTCGTGCCCGAGCCCTCTGGCGGCCTCGGCCATCTCCTCGATCGGCGAGCCGCCGTCGGACCAGTCGGAGTGGCTGTGCAGGTCGCCCTTCAGCGCCTCGCGCAGGGCCGCGGTCTCGGCGTCGAGCTCGACGCCCTCGGTGGCCCGCAACCTACGCAAATACGTCGGAACCTGACCGTCGAGCGCTTCGTTGATCACGAGGGCGGTGACCTTGCCGATGCCGGGAAGGTCACCCAGCCCGCCGGCTCCGGCCAGCCGCGCGAGCTCCCCTTCCGGCAGGTCGTCCACGACCGCGGCCGCGCGGCGGAACGCGCGGACCCGATAGGTGGGCTCACCTGCGCGTTCGAGCAGGAAGGCGATCTCGCGAAGGGCCTGGACCGGTTCCATGAGTCATTCATACCCGAGCGGACGACCACCGGCATTGAACAGGGACGAAGCGCACCGATAGGCTGATTCGCCCAGGAAAGCAGGAGCTAGATGGCACACCCGCCGCGCAAGCCGGCCCCCCCACCCCCGCGCAAATCGTCCAAGGCCGTACCACTGACCATTCTCGGGGTCCTGTCGGTGATGCTGGTGGGCTACTGCGCCGCGACCCAGGACGACGACGACGTCACCGCCGACTGCGTGGTGCAGCTGGAGGACGGCACGTACGAGGTCGTCGACGACGACTACTGCGACGACGACGGCGGCAGCGGCGGCGGGTCCCACTACTACGCCGGTTCGCGCGGCGCCTACATGTGGTACTACGGCGGCCACCGGGTCGGCAACCGCATGCAGGGCGGCACCACGTACCGGCCGTCCGATGTGAACATCTCCAGCCGCAACGGCAAGTCGATCCAGCGCGGCGGCTTCGGCAACAGCTGGGGCGGCGGGAGCTGACGTGCGCCGCGAGCATGGCATCGCCCGGCCCGGCTGGGAGAAGACGATCGAGAGCCAGGGCCTGGCCTACCACCGGGCGGCCCACCCCGAGGGCCTGAGCAGGCCCTACTGGGACGAGTCGGTCCACTACGTCCTGTCCCTGGAGGAGGTGGAGTCGCTGGAGGAGCAGGTCGAGGAGCTGCACGGCATGTGCCTGCGGGCCGTCGAGCACGTCGTCTCCACCGGCCGCTACGCCGACTTCGCCGTCCCCGAGTGGGCCAGGGACGCCGTGGCCCGCTCCTGGGAGCGCCGCGACCCCCACCTCTACGGCCGCTTCGACCTGCGCTACGACGGCACCGGCCCGGCCCGGCTGCTGGAGTACAACGCCGACACGCCGACGTCGCTGGTGGAGTCGTCGGTGATCCAGTGGTTCTGGCTGCAGGACGCCCACCCCGGCGACGACCAGTGGAACTCCCTGCACGAGCGGCTCATCGAGCGCTGGCGCGAGCTGCCGCTGCCGCCCGGCCCCACGCACTTCGCCTTCACCAACGCCGACGAGACGGGCGAGGAGGCCATGACGGTCGCCTACCTGCAGGAGACCGCCGAGCAGGCGGGCCGGCGGACGGTCGCCGTCGCCATGGAGGACATCGGCTGGGACGAGCTCAACCGCCGTTTCGTCGACGCCGGGGAGGAGATGATCCGCTCGGCGTTCAAGCTCTACCCCTGGGAGTGGATGCTCGCCGACGACTTCGGCCGGCACGCGGTGCGCCACTCCACCTGGATCGAGCCGCTGTGGAAGGCACTGCTGTCGAACAAGGCGCTGCTCGCCGTGCTGTGGGAGCTCTACCCCGGCCATCCCAACCTGCTGCCCGCCTACCTCGACGGGCCGCGCGAGCTGACCTCCTACATCGCCAAGCCGCTGCTGGGCAGGGAGGGCGCCTCGATGCGCATCGTCACCCCCGAGGGCACCCAGGAGACGCCGGGCCGTTACGGCCGCGAAGGCTACGTCTTCCAGGGGTTCGAGGCCCTGCCCGCGTTCGAGGGCCAGCGGCCGGTGCTCGGGGCCTGGGTGGTCGCCGACGAGGCCGCCGGGCTCGGCATCAGGGAGACCACCGGCCTGATCACCGACGACACCTCCTCCTTCGTCCCTCATCGCATCGCGATCTGAAGCACCCCCGTGATTGGAAATGACGTGACCCTTCTCGAAGTCCTGGCCCGCGGCGCCGGCGCGATCGCCGCGTACGCCGCCGTCGGCGTGATCCTCCTGATCGTCGGCTTCTACGTGATCGACTGGGCCACGCCCGGCAAGCTGAGCGAGATCATCCGCACCGAGCGCAACGCCAACGCCACGCTGCTCACCACGTCCGCGCTGGCGGCGATCGGGCTCATCGTGGCCGCGTCCATCTGGTCCTCCGGCGGCCGGCTGGCCGAAGGGCTCGCGGGCACGGCCGTGTTCGGGCTGGTCGGCATCGTGGTGCAGACGGTGGCGATGCTGGTGTTCGACAAGGTCGTCGGGATCTCCGTACGCGAGCTGGTGAAGGAGCCGGAGCTGCAGCCCGGTGCGCGCCTGCTGGCGGTCACCCATGTGGCGATCGGCCTGATCACGGCGGTTGCGGTCATCTGAAACACCACCGTTCCGGTCATCGGAACCGACCTGGCACTCTAGGAGACGTGACAGACCGGACCCGGGAGGACACCACGCGAAGGCTCGAGCGCGCCATGGGCGCGCTCGGCACGGCGGCGATGGCCCGCATGGACGACCAGCTCCCCTGGTTCCGGGCGCTCAGCGCCGAGGACCGCTCGTGGGTGGGCCTGGTGGCCCAGGCCGGCATCGCCGCGTTCGTGGAGTGGTTCCAGCACGCCGGCGAGAACCGCCCGACGCCCAGCATCGAGTTCTTCGGCACGGCCCCGCGCGAGCTCAAGCGCTCGATCTCGCTCCAGCAGACGGTCGACATCGTCAGGGTCGTGGTCGAAGTGGTCGAGGCCCAGACCGACGAGCTGGCCGCGCCGGGCGGCGAGGACCAGCTCCAGCAGGCCATGCTCCGCTACACCCGCGACGTGGCCTTCGCCGCCGCGCACGTCTACGCCCGCGAGGCCGAGGCCCGCGGCTCCTGGGACGCCAGGCTGGAGGCGCTGATCGTCGACGCGCTGGTGCGCGGCGAGGTCGACGACGGCCTCCACTCCTGGGCCGCCGCCCTCGGCTGGACCTCCTCCCCCGTCGTCGTGATCGCCGGGCACGCCCCCGACGACGATCCGCGCGCGGTCATCGACGCCCTGCGCGACAAGGGCCGCCGCATCGGCATGGACCTGCTGGCCGGCGTGCAGGCCGACCGGCTGATCGTGATCGTGGGCGGCGCCGACAGCGTCCACGACGCGGCCCGGCAGGTCGTGGCGCGCTTCGGCGTGGGCCCGATCGTCATCGGTCCCGAGGTGCCCGACCTGCACGCCGCCGCGCGGTCGGCACGGGCCGCGCTGGCCGGGCTGAAGGCGTCCGCGGGCTGGCCGGACGCCCCCAGGCCGGTGCACGCCGAGGACCTGCTGGCCGAACGCGCCCTCGACGGCGACGCCGACGCCAGGGAGCAGCTCATCGAGAACGTCTACCTGCCGTTGGCCGGCACACCCCTGCTCGATACGCTGGCCACCTACCTCGAACAGGGCACCTCCCTGGAGGCGACGGCCCGGCTGCTGTTCGTGCACCCGAACACGGTCCGCTACCGTCTGAAGAAGATCACCGAGCTCACGGGCTACCAGCCCACCGAGGGCAGGTCGGCCTTCACGCTGCAGGTCGGTCTCATCCTGGGCCGGCTTTCCGAAGGCGCCGCGGCATGGCGGGCCCTAACGTAACATTCCCGAAATCTTCACTGTAGGGTTCCTACAAAACACCCGGGACAAAGTTCGTACGGATCTCCATCCGCGTGTCGAAGTTCTACAGGGCATGGTGGTTTTTGTGCTTGTACTCGTCGCTCCGGGCCAAGGCGCCCAAACCCCAGGCTTCCTGACCCCCTGGCTCGAGTTGCCCGGTCTGGCCGACAGACTCGGTGGCTGGTCGGAGCTCGCCGGGATCGACCTGGTCGCCTACGGCACCACCGCCGACGCCGACGAGATCCGCGACACCGCCGTGGCCCAGCCACTGCTGGTGGCCGCCGCGCTGGCCGCCGCCGAGGCGCTGGGGGCCTCCCCCGACGTGCTGGCCGGCCACAGCGTGGGCGAGTTCGCCGCGGCCGCGCTGGCCGGGGTGCTCACCTCCGAGCAGGCGCTGGGCCTGGTCCGCGAGCGCGCCCAGGCCATGGCCAAGGCCGCCGCCGTCACCGAGACCGGCATGACCGCCGTGCTCGGCGGCGTGGAGGCCGACGTGCTGGCCGCGATCGAGCGCCACGGGCTGACCCCGGCCAACATCAACGGCGCTGGTCAGATCGTGGCGGGCGGCACACTGGAGCAGCTCGCCGCCTTCAAGGACGACGCGCCCGCCCGTGCCAGGCTCATCCCGCTCAAGGTGGCCGGCGCGTTCCACACCGGTCACATGGCCCCCGCCGTCGACGCCCTGCGCGAGGCGGCCTGGAACGTCGTGCCCGGCGACCCGCAGGTCACGCTGCTGTCCAACGCCGACGGCCGGCCCGCCGCCACCGGCGCCGAGTTCGTCCAGCGGCTCATCTCGCAGATCAGCAGCCCGGTCCGCTGGGACCTGTGCATGGCGACGATGGCCGAGCTGGGCGTGACCAAGATGATCGAGCTGCTGCCCGGCGGCACGCTGACGGGGCTCGCCAAGCGCGGCCTGCGTGGCGTCGAGACCGTGGCGCTGAAGACACCCGACGACCTCGACGCGGCCAGGGAGCTGATCAAGTGAGGATCCCCGACATCGCCCCCGGCGCCCGGATTCTGGCCCTCGGCCATTACCAGCCGGACAACGTCGTCACCAACGACGACCTGGCCAAGACCATGGACACCAACGACGAGTGGATCCAGTCCCGCGTCGGGATCAAGGAGCGCCGGGTCGCCTCGGCCACCGAGTCCGTCGAGGACATGGCGGTCCAGGCCGGCGGCAAGGCGCTGGCCGCCGGCGGCCTGACCCCCGACGAGATCGACCTGGTGATCGTGGCCACCTGCACGCTGGAGACCCAGATCCCCAACGCCGCGGCACTCGTGGCCCACCGGCTGGGCATCCAGTCCCCGGGCGCCTTCGACGTCAACGCCGCCTGCGCCGGCTTCTGCTACGCGCTGGCCACCGCCAGCGCCGCGGTCCGCGGCGGCGCGGCCAGGAACGTGCTGGTCATCGGCTCGGAGAAGCTGTCGCAGTGGGTCGACTGGACCGACCGCTCCACGGCCGTGATCTTCGCCGACGGCGCCGGCGCCGCCGTGGTCGGCCCGACCGACACGCCCGGCATCGGTCCCGTCGTCTGGGGCAGCTCCGGCGACAGGTCCGAGGCCATCTCCATCGCCGACCGGACGAAGTTCCTCTTCCAGGAGGGCCAGACGGTCTTCCGCTGGGCCACCACCGCGCTGCACCCGGTGGCCCGGGAGGCGTGCGCCCGCGCCGGGGTCGACCCCTCGGAGCTGGCGGCGTTCGTCCCCCACCAGGCCAACCTGCGCATCATCGAGGCCATCGCGCGCAAGCTCGGTGCCGACCAGGCCGTCATCGGCCGCGACATCGTCACCGCGGGCAACACGTCGGCGGCCTCCATCCCGCTCGCGCTCTCGCGCATGCTGGAGCGCGGCGAGGTCCGCTCAGGCGACCTCGCGCTCATCCTCGGCTTCGGCGCCGGTCTGACCTATGCGGGCCAAGTGATCGAGATTCCGTAGGATCCGGTACGGCTCCCGCCGTACCTCAGCTCGTACGGCGGACGCCGTACAGAAACCAGAAAATGAAGGAGAAATAGCGACATGGCTGCCACCGAGCAGGAGATCCTCGCGGGCCTCGGCAAGATCATCAACGAGATCACCGGCATTCCGGCCGGCGAGGTGACCCCCGAGAAGAGCTTCGTCGACGACCTCGACATCGACTCCCTGTCCATGGTCGAGATCGCCGTGGCCGCTCAGGACGAGTTCGGCGTCGAGATCCCCGACGACCAGCTGAAGAACCTGAAGACGGTCAAGGACGTCCTCAACTTCATCCAGGCCTGACGCCCAACAGTTCTGACCAGTAAGGAGCGCGAAAACGTGAGTGCGAACCGGGTACGTGTCGTCGTCACCGGGCTCGGCGCGACGACGCCCGTCGGTGGAGACGTCACCTCGACCTGGACGGCGCTCCTCGCCGGTCAGTCGGGTGTGGAGACCCTCACCACGGAGTGGATCGACTCCGTCCCCGTGCGGTTCGCGGGGACGGCGGCGGTCGACCCCACCGAGGTGCTGCCCCGCCCCGAGGCCCGCCGTCTCGACCGCAGCGAGCAGTTCGCCCTGGTCGCCGCCAGGGAGGCCTGGCAGGACGCCGGCGCCCCCGAGGTGGCTCCCGAGCGGCTGGGCGTCGTGGTCTCCAGCGGCATCGGCGGCATCACCACCACGCTGACCGCCTACGACACGTGGAAGGAGCGCGGCTGGAACCGGCTGTCGCCCTTCACCGTGCCGATGCTCATGCCCAACGGCCCGGCCGCCTGGATCGGCATCGACCTGGGCGCCCAGGCGGGCGTGCACGCCACCGTCTCCGCCTGCGCCTCCGGCGCCGAGGCGATCGGCTACGCCATGGACATGATCCGGCTCGGCCGCGCCGACGTGGTGGTCGCCGGCGGCACCGAGGCCGCCATCCACGGCCTCAACATCGCCGCCTTCGCCGCCGCGCGGGCGATGTCCACCCGCAACGACGACCCGCAGGGCGCCTCCCGGCCGTGGGACCGCGACCGTGACGGGTTCGTGCTCGGCGAGGGCGCCGGCATCGTGGTGCTGGAGTCGGAGGAGCACGCCAAGGCGCGCGGCGCGCGCATCTACGCCTACGCCGCCGGCGTCGGCTACTCGGCCGACGCCCACCACATCACCCAGCCCGAGCCCGAGGGCCGCGGCATCATCATGGCGATGACGCAGGCGCTGACCGACGCCGAGATCACCGGCCTCGACGTCAAGCACGTCAACGCGCACGCCACCTCCACCCCGGCGGGCGACGTCGGCGAGGTGCAGGCCGTGGCCAAGGCCATCGGCACCCACCCGCTGGTCACCTCGACCAAGTCCATGACCGGTCACCTGCTCGGCGGCGCCGGCGGCATCGAGTCCGTCTTCACGATCAAGGCGCTGCAGGACCGGATCGTCCCGGCCACCATCAACCTCGACAACCTCGACGACGGCATCGAGGTCGACATCGTCCACGGCGCGAACCGCTCGCTGCCGCAGGGCGACATCGCCGCGGTCAACAACTCCTTCGGGTTCGGCGGGCACAACGTGACCGTCGTCTTCAAGGGGGCTTGATGACCGTACTGGACAGCCGGGTGGTGGGTGAGGGCTCCGGCCAGGAGCCCGCCGACCCCCGCGATCCAGTCGTCCGCCTGGCAGCGCTGCTCGACGAGGGCTCGCTGCGGCTCATCACCCCGCAGGACAACAGCGGCGTCCTGGCCGCCATGGGCAGGATCGAGGGCGTGCCCGTCGCCGCCTTCTGCAGCGACGCGCGCTTCCAGGGCGGCGCGATGGGCAGCGAGGGCTGCGAGCACATCGTGCACGCCTACGACGTGGCCGTCCGGGAGCGGGTGCCGGTCATCGGCATCTGGCACTCCGGCGGCGCCCGGCTCGCCGAAGGCGTCGAGTCGCTGCACGCCGTCGGCCGGGTGTTCGCGGCCATGACCAAGGCGTCGGGCGTCGTGCCGCAGATCTCGGTGGTCGTCGGCCCGGCGGCCGGCGGCGCCGCCTACGGCCCCGCGCTCACCGACCTGGTGATCCTGGCCGACACCGGCCGCATCTTCGTGACCGGCCCCGACGTCGTGCGCAGCGTCACCGGCGAGAGCGTCGACAGCGAGGCGCTGGGCGGCCCCGAGCCGCACAGCAGGCGCAGCGGCGTCGTGCACGTCGTCACCAAGACCGAGGCCGACGCCTACCTCCAGGCGCGCCGGCTCGCCACGCTGCTCGGCCACCAGGGCCGGGTGCGGCCCGGCGCGATCGAGGAGGTCGACTTCTCCTCGCTGCTGCCGGAGTCCGCGCGCCGGGCGTACGACGTCAAGCCGCTGGTCAACGGCCTGCTCGACGAGGCCGGCGTCGAACTGCACGCCAAATGGGCGCCCAACGTCGTCACGTCGCTGGGCCGCCTCGGCGGCCGGACGGTCGGCGTCGTCGCCAACAACCCGCTGCGGCTGGGCGGCTGCCTCGACGCCACGTCCGCCGAGAAAGCCGCTCGCTTCGTACGTATGTGTGACGCCTTCGGAGTGCCATTGGTTGTCCTCGTGGACGTGCCCGGTTACCTGCCGGGCGTCGGCCAGGAGCACGACGGCGTGGTCCGGCGCGGCGCCAAGCTGCTGCACGCCTTCGCCGAGGCGTCGGTGCCCCGGGTCACGCTGGTCACCCGCAAGGCGTACGGCGGGGCGTACATCGCGATGAACTCGCGGGCGCTGGGCGCCACCAGGGTGTTCGCCTGGCCGACCACCCAGGTGGCGGTCATGGGGGCCGTGGCGGCGGTGCGCGTGCTCAAGCGGCGCGAGCTCGCCGCCGCGCCCGAGGAGGAGCGGCCGGCGCTGGAGCAGCGGCTCGCCGAGGAGCACGAGCAGCTCGCCGGCGGCCTGGCACGGGCCCAGGAGCTGGGCGTCATCGACGAGGTGATCAAGCCCGCGGAGACGCGCGGCGCCATCGCCAAGGTGCTCGCCCAGGCCACCCCTGCCAGGGGCGCCCACGGCAACATCCCGCTGTAGAGGTCAGTCCCGCGAAAGGCCCCGCACCGAGACCCGGTGCGGGGCCTTTCCGTTGTTCAAGAAGCCGGGCGGCTCAGGGCGTGACGCGCTTGCCGCGGGCCGCCCCCGGCAGGCGCTCGGCGGGAGGTGGGGCAGGTCAGACGGCGGCGTGCAGCCAGCGGACGGGAGCGCCGTCGCCGGCGTACCTGAAGGGCTCCAGCTCTTCGTCCCACGGCCGGCCGAGCAGCTTGTCGAGCTCGTCCTCCAGCACGCACCGGCCCTGGGCGGCCATCATCATGGCGGCACGCAGGCGGTCTTCGGGGATCATGATGTCGCCGGCCGCGCCGATGGCCGCCGTGAAGGCGCCGAGCGTCGGCGTGTAGGCGTGTCTGGAGCCGTCGACGCCGGGCGAGGGATCCTCGGTGATCTCGAATCTCAGGCGCTGCCAGCCCATGAGGGAAGAGGCGATGGCCGCCGCGATGCCGGCGCGGCCCTCCCACTCCGCCTGCGCGCGCACGACGTTCGGCGCGGCTGGTTGCGGTGTCCACGTCAGATCAACGGGCACGCCGAGGACACCCGCGACTGCCCATTCGATGTGAGGGCACAGCGCGGGCTGAGCCGAGTGGACGTAAAGGACGCCACGAGCAGACACCGGACCTCCCGTTTCGGTACGAGGTGCGCCTTCCCCAACGGCCTCGCCCCAGGATGATCACAAGTGACTAGGGGAAGACTACCGTCGGTCGCCATCGGACACCAGAGGGGGGCCATACCAAGTTGGTGCGGGCGTGTCACGTGACAGTTGTGGCGGGCGGGGAAACATACCGGCTCATGGACATGCAATCTGTCGGCGAGGCGTTCATCCGGCCAGGTCAGGTGCTGGTCGACCGGGGCGCGGTGTCGGCCGCCGCCCGCTGGACGCAGGCGGTCTCCGAGGCCGACGGGGTCACCGTCCTGCACCTGTCGGCCGGGGTGGACCCGTGCGAGATCACCGCCGAGCTGCGCGACCGGGGCTTCCGGGCCTCACCCAACCACGTGCTCACCGGCCAGCCGCTGTTCTTCGGCGGGCCGGCGTCCCGGCCGTTCCCCACGCCGCCGGTCTCCTTCAGGCCGGCCAGGTCACGTTCGGACGTGGTCGTGGCCCTGCTCGACACCGGCGTGGCCAAGCATCCGTGGTGGTCGGGCAGCGACTGGTACGCCAGGCTCGGCCCGGAGAGCGCCGACGCGGCCCAGGGGGCGCAGGCCGGGCACGGCACGTTCGTGGCCGGCCTGCTGACCCGCCGGGCGCCGGGCGCCAGGCTGCGGGTCCGCCGGGTGCTCGACGGCGACGGCCTGGGCGACGAGGCGACCGTGGTGCGCACCCTCCACCGCATGCGCGAGGACCCGCCCCAGGTGCTCAACCTCTCCTTCGGCTGCCACTCCTTCGACGACCGGCCGCCGCCCATGCTGGCCGACGCCATCGGCGCGCTGAAGGACACGGTGACGGTGGCCTGCGCCGGCAACACCGCCTCCGACCGGCCGTTCTGGCCCGCCGCCCTGCCGTGCGCGGTGGGCGTGGCGGCCCTCGACGCCGCCCAGGAGCGCCGCGCGCCCTTCTCCGGGTACGGCACCTGGGTCGACGCCTGCGCCCGCGGCGACTGGTTGACCAGCAGTTTCCTGGACACGGGCGAGTTCACCGGCTACGCGGCCTGGAGCGGCACGTCGTTCGCCACCGCGCTGGTGTCGGGAGCCGTGGCCGACGCCGCCCGGCGCGAACCGGCCAAGGAAGCCGTCGAACGACTGCTCGACCCCCGGCAGTCCCGGCAAATTCCCGATCTGGGAGTTCTCGTACCCACGAGTCTGTAGAGTTTACGCTCAGTCCTCGGCCAATCACGCGGAGGCAGGATGACCTCCCCGTGCGGGACGAAAGGAGGCCGCATGAGCGACTCGCGCGATCCGGCGGAGCTGCTCCGCGACGCGGCCGACGGCGACCGATCCGCCTGGGACGAGATGGAGTCCCGGTTCGGCCCGCGCATGTGGGCGCTGGCCCGCTCGTGCGGGCTGGGCGAGGCCGACGCCGCCGACGCGGTCCAGGGTGCCTGGCTGCGGCTGCTCCAGCACATGCACGACATCCGCGAGCCCTCGCGGGTGGGCGGCTGGCTGATGACCACCACCCGCCGTGAGGCGCTCCTCCTGCTGCGGAAGGAGCCGTCGGGCCTGCTGGTCGCCGATCCGGAGGGCAGGCCCACCTTCGGGGCCGTCGAGGAGCCCGACCCCGCGTCCGCCGTGCTGGAGGCCGACGGCAGGCGTCTGCTGTGGAAGTCGGTCTCCGCCCTGCAGGAACCCTGCCGCACTCTGCTGCAGCTGGTCGCGACCGATCTCGGAAACCAGCAGATGGCGATGCGGCTCGGGTTGCCCGTGGGCAGCGTGGGGCCGACCAGGGCCCGCTGCCTGGAGAAACTGCGCACTCTGCTCTCACTACAGGAGACAGCGCAATGATCAACGACGAGTACTTCCTGGCGGCGCTCCGGCTGGCCGCCGGCATGGATCCGATGCCCGGACACGTGTCGGCCGCCGCCCGTGACATCTACGGGCTGCGCGTTCCCCAGGCGGTGACCGCCACCCCGGCCGACCACGGCGGGGGCCGCGCGGCGCGGTCCGGTGCGCCCGACCGCGATGACGGCTCCCATCTGGTGCGGTTCGTCACCGACGGTCTCACCTTCGACCTGGAGGTGACCGTGGGCGACGGGCTGATCGACGTCGCCGGGCAGATCTTTCCCGATCCCGGGGAGGGCGCCGTCATCGACGTGCGCACCCCCCACCTGACGCTCACCCGGCAGGTCACCCAGAACGGCCGGTTCGCCGCCACCGGGCTGCCGCCCGGATGGCTGAGCGTCGTGTACCACCGTCCCGGTCACGCCCCCGTCCAGACCAGGTGGGTGCGCATCCGGCCGTGACGCCGCCGCCCAGGCACGCGCCCGCACAGTACGCCCCCACCCCTCCTCCCCGCCGGTCAGCCCGCCATGAGCGTCACTTCTCCCCCACCAGGATCAGCAGCCGACCACGGTCCGCTCGTCGAGGCGGCCGAGGCCGCCGTGCTGCGCGCGCACGTCGATCCCGAGCAGGCCCTCTACGCCGGCCGCACCGTGCTGGCCGCCGCCCGCCGTGCCGAGGCGCCCGCGGCCGAGGCGATCGCGTTGCGCGCCATGGCGCTGGCCGCCCGCGAGCTGGGCGATCTCCTGGCCGCCGAACACTGCCTGCGGCAGGCCATCGCCACCCCGGGCGCCCCGGCCGAGCGCCAGGCCCAGGCGCGGCTGTCGCTGGTCACCGTGCGCACCGAGCGCGGGCACCCGCTCCAGGCCCTGCGCGTGGCCGCCCTGGCCTGGGCCTACCTGTCGCCGCTCGACCGGGCCAAGCTCGACACGCAGCGCGCGGTCGCCCTGGCCCACCTGGGCCGCCACCAGGAGGCCATCGCCGCCTGCGACCGGTCGCTGCGGGCCCTCGTGGCCGCGCCCGGCACGGTCGACGACCGGCGGTTCCTGGCCGGCGGCCTGCTCAACCGCGGCCTGATCCACGCCTACCGCGGCGACTGGGACGCCGCCATGCGCGACATCGCGGCCTGCCTGCAGATCGCCCAGTACGCCGGCCTGCGCCACCTGGCCCGGCTGTCGGCCGCCAACCTGCCGTTCCTCGCCGTGCGGCGGGGCGACATCGCGGGCGCGTTCGAGCACTACCGGGAGGCCGAGGACACCCTGTTCGGCTTCCCCGAGCGGCTGGCCACGATGCGGGCCGACTTCGCCGGCGCGCTGCTGGCGGCGCACCTGCCCGGCGAGGCCAGGGCGATGCTGAGCCTGGCCGTGCCCGATCTGGAGTCCTCCGGCGCGCAGGTGGCGCTGGCCGAGGCGCGGCTGAAGCTGGCCCAGGTCGAGCTGCTCACCGGCGACCCCCACCGGGCGCGGCAGGTGGCCGAGCAGGCGGCGCGCGAGCTGGCCGAGCAGGAGCGGCCGTCGTGGCTGCCGCTGGCCGGCGAGGTCGTCCTGCGCGCCCGGCTGGCGCTCGGGCCGGTCACGTCCGAGCTGGTCGCCGATCTGATCAAGTGCGCCGACGAGCTGGAGGACGTCTCCTCGCACGTGGCCGCCGCCGCGGCGCTGCGGCTGAGCGCGGCCGAGGCGGCGCTCTCCGTCGACGACCATCCGGTGGCCTCGGCCCAGCTGCGCAGGCTCACCCGGCACGCCGAACGCGCCGAGCGCTGGATGCCGGCCGGCACCCGCCTGACCTCGCTGGCCCCCGAGCCGCAGACCACGCAGCTCGCGCCGATCCCGGCGACCGTACGCCAGCACGCCCTGGCTCTGGAGGCGGCGCTGCGGGAGGACGTCACGGGCGCGCTGCGGGCGGTCCGCGACGGGCTGGCCGAGGTGAGCGGGCAGGTGGAGACGTTCGAGGATCCGGCGCTGCGGGCGCACGCGGCCCGGTCCGGGGAGCGGCTGGCCGCCTTCGGGCTGGGCCTGGCGGTGCGCGACGGGTGCGCGGGCGAGGTGTTCGAGTGGGCCGAGCGGTGGCGCGCGGTCGCGGCGCCGGAACACGCGTGCGGCCTGGTGGAGATCGACCGGGTGCGGGCGGCGCTCGACGGCGCGGCGCTGGTGGAGTTCGTGGCCGACGAGGAGACGCTGCTGGTGGTGCTGATCACCGCCGACCGGCTGATCCTGCGGCGGCTGGGCGGCGTGCGGCAGGCGCGTGAGGCGATCATGCGGCTGCGCCACGCCCTGCGTCAGTGGGGTGCGGGCCTCGACGTGGCCGGTCCCGCGCAGGCGCTCACCGAGCTGACCGGCGCCGGCGCGGAGCTGGAGCGGCTGCTGCTGGGGCCGCTCGTGGCCGAGCTGGGTGACCGGCCGCTGGTGGTGGTGCCGGTGGGGCCGTTGCACACCCTGCCCTGGGGTGCGCTGCCGGGGCTGCGCGAGCGTCCCGTGAGCGTGGCGGCGAGCGCGGCGGCGTGGGTGGGCGCGCGGCGGCGGGCCCGCGTGCGGGAGGGAGCGCCGGTGGTGCTGGCGGCGGCCGGGCCCGAGCTGGCCCACGCGGAGGAGGAGGTGGCCCGCGTGCTGGCCTGCCATCCGGGCGCGCGGGCGGTGCCCGGCCGCAGGGACGACGTGCTGGCGGCGCTCGGCGAGGCCGACGTCCTCCATCTGGCCGCGCACGGCGCCTTCCACGCCCGCAGCCCGCTGCTGTCCGGCATCACCCTCGGCGACGGGCAGCTCATGGCCTACGACCTGCTGGGCCTGCACCGCGCGCCGGAGCTGGTCGTGTTGTCGGCGTGCAACTCGGGCATGGCCCGTACGCCGGCGGAGGGGGCGCCGCTGGGGCTGCCGGGCACGTTCCTGGCGCGCGGGAGCTCGTGCGTGGTGGCGGGGATGGTGCCCATCGGGGACGAGGCGGCGATGGCCATGATGGGCACCTTCCACGAGCTGCTGGCCGCCGGGCAGGCGCCGGACGCGGCTCTGGCCTGCGCGTCGGCCAAGACCGGCCTGCTGGGGTTCGTCTGTTTCGGGGCGGGCGACCGGCCGCTCCACCCGGCCGGCTGACCGCGTTCCGGCCTCAGCCGGTGGCCACCGGGCGGGCCGGGTCGGCGACCCAGTTCGACCAGGAGCCGACGTAGAGTGCCGCGGGCACGCCGGCCAGCTCCAGGGCCAGCACCTCGTGGGCGGCGGTGACCCCCGACCCGCAGTAGGCGCCCACCGGGACGCTCTCGCGCACGCCCAGCCCGGCGAAGCGGTCGCGCAGGACGGCGGGGGCGAGGAACCTGCCGCCCTGGTCGACGTTGCCGGTCGTGGGCGCGTTCACCGCGCCGGGCACGTGCCCGGCCACCGGATCGACGGGCTCGACCTCGCCGCGGTACCGTTCGGCGGCGCGGGCGTCGAGCAGCACGCCCTCTGCGGCCACCGCGGCGGCCTCGTCGGCGGTCAGCGTCGGCATGCCGCCGGGCCTGGCGGTGAAGTCGCCCGGCGCGACCTCGGGCTCGTCCTTCGTGACCGGCAGGCCGGCCTCGGCCCAGGCCGCCAGGCCGCCGTCGAGCACGCGTACGGACCGGTGGCCGAAGTAGCGCAGAGCCCACCAGGCGCGGGCGGCGGTCGTGGAGCCGGCGTCGTCGTAGACCACGACCGGACGACCGTCGGACACGCCCAGCGCGCGCATGGCCCGCTGGAACTCGTCGGCGCCGAGCAGTGGGTGGCGGCCGGCGGGGCCGGGGGGCGCGGCGAGGTCGGCGTCGACGTCGCAGAAGACGGCGCCGGCGAGGTGCCCCTCGCGGTAGAGCTCCACGCCGGGCGGGCCGCCGAGCCGCCAGCGCACGTCGAGCACGGACACGTCGGGCAGCGCGGCGAGCTCGGCGGGCGTGATCAGCGCACTCATCGGGTGGATACCTCCAGCAGCGGGACGTTGAGCTCGGCGGCGGTCAGCGAGCCGTGGTAGCCGGTGAACAGCGCCTCGATCGGATGACGGGTGGGGGCGGTGACGGCCAGACCGGCGCGCGGCACGGCCACGACGTCGCCGATGCGGCCCAGCCACGCCTCGCGCACCCGGGGCCCGAACCAGCCGGACTCGACCGCCTCCTGCCTGGACACTACCCAGGCGCGGTCGCCGAGGGTCGCGCGCCACGCCTCCAGGACGTGCCCCGCGGCTCCGGGCTCGGCGTAGACATGCCTGGCCCGGGCCTCGCCGCCGAGCAGCGCCACGCCCTCGGTCAGTGCGGGCACACGCTCGGCGTCGATCTTCTCGGTGGCGTTGACCATGCCGTGGTCGGCGGTGACGTAGAGGGCCGAACCGGGCGGCAGGGACTCGGCCAGCCGCCGGGCCAGGCCGTCGACCACGGCCAGCTCGCTCAGCCACTCCTCGCCACCCCATCCGGCCAGGTGGCCGACGGCGTCGAGCTTGCCGTAGTAGGCGGTGACGTGGGCGCGGGGCGCGGCGCGCAGCACCTCGCCGACGCGGGCGACGATGTCGTCGACGCCGTCGGCGGCCACGTAGCGGACGCCGCGGTAGACGGCCCTGGTCAGGCCGGAGCCCTCGAACTCGGCGGGGGCGACGTAGACGGCGTCGACGCCCTGGGCCGCGGCGCGCTGGTAGACGGTGGTGGCGGGCTGCCACTCCTCGGGGTCCATCGTCCGGCCGCCGGGGAGGGTCCAGCGCAGGCAGTTGAACAGGTGGCCGGTGCCGGGGACGGCCAGCGTCAGGCCGACCATGCCGTGCTCGCCGGGGGTCAGGCCGGTGCCGAGCGAGCACAGGCTGGTGACGGTGGTGGCGGGGAAACCGGCGGTGAGGATGCGGGCGGGCAGGGCGGACAGGAAGGGGGCGGTCTCGGGGTGGGCGCGGAGCAGCTCGGCCCCCAGGCCGTCGACCAGGAGCAGGCAGACGCGCGCCGCGGGGTCGAGGGCCAGCGGGTTGGGCTCGGTCAGGCCGACGGCGGCCAGCAGCGAACCGGGGAGGTCCGCCAGCGACCCGGCGCCGTAGTCCGGCAGCATCCCCACATCCTAGTGGCCGGGGGTGGTCAGGCGGCGGCCCTGACGGTGACCGGGGGTGGCCGGGCGATGTGCCGAACGGCGGGCCGTCGTGGTCAGGCGGCGGCTCGGGCGGTGGCCTCGGACAGGGCCTTGGCGAAGGCCAGCACGTGGGTGACCGCCTCGGGGCCGTCGGCCGCCTCGCTGACCCGCAGCGACAGGTCGTCGGCCGTGATCGCGCCGGTGTAGCCGTGGTCGGCGTCGCAGTTCTCGTCGCCGCAGGTGGCGGGCTCCAGGTCGACGTGGGAGATGGCGCCCCAGCCGATGGTGAGGGTGACCTCCGTGGGCGGGACGCCCGGCACGTAGGAGGCCGGGTCGGGCACCACGCGGGTGACGGCCACCGACTGCACGCGGCTCAGGCGGACCGCCTCGGTGGTCGTGGACGCGTGGGAGGCCGAGACGCCCTCGACCGCCGGGTGTTCGTCGGTGTGGCAGACCAGCAGCCTCGTCGTCGACAGCACCAGGACGGTGACGTGCCTGCGGACCTCCATCGCGGGATCGAAGGTGGCCTCGTGGTGGACCACGAACGCGGTCACGGCCTCCTTGCCCAGCGCGGATTCGACCGCATCGGTGACGAGGTCGGGGTAGTAGCCGCTGCGCTCGATCGCTTCACGCAGGCCCGCGGCTGAGACTCGGGTTTCCCTCATGCCTCCATCCTGCCAGGGCCGCGCAGTGCACTCACCCGCCAGACATAACGCTCTATCAACGTCTTTGTCCAGACATGAATGAGATTGTGGGCGTGGTCAGGAGAGCCTTCTCGGGCCGCCGTCCAGGCGTGGTCCGGCCGGGGTGCGCAGGGTGGCGCGGGCGCCCAGGATCAGCACCTCCGACTCCCCCACCAGCACCTGGTCGAGGTCGAGCCGGGCCACCTGCGGCAGGTCGTTGGCCAGGCGGCCCACGCGTACGAGCAGCTCCTCCAGGGCGGGGACGGCGACGGGCGGGTAGCCGTACTGGCCGAACAGCAGCGGGGCCGCGCGTACGGAGCGCACCAGGGCGGCGGCGTCCTCGCCGGTCAGCGGGGCCAGCCGGAAGCCCTGGTCGAGCAGCAGGCGGGCGGTGACCTCGCCGAGCCCGAACGAGACCACCGGCCCGAACGCGCGGTCCTCGACGACCCCCACGACGGTGGGCACGGCCGGCTGCGGCGCCATGCGCTGCACGGCCAGCTCGACCCGCTCGCCGAGCTGGTCGGCGAACTCGGCGTAAGCGTGGCGCACCATCTCGGGACCGGTGAGCCCCAGGCGTACGGTGCCCGCGCGACGCGAGGCGCCCGGGTCGGCCACCTTGAGCACCACGGGCCAGCCGAGCCGTTCGGCGGCGCCGACGGCCTCCTCCGGCGAGCGGACGACCTCGGCGGGCCAGACGGTCAGCCCGTAGGACGACAGCAGCTCGGTGGCGTCGATCTCGACCGGCGGGCCGGGCTCGGCGAACCCGCCCGGCTCCTCCCCCGCCGGTGCCGGGGCGCCGGACAGCGCGGCCAGCACCAGCTCGCGGGCGCGGGCGGTGTCGAGGCCGTCGAGCTCGGGCGGCGGCACGGCCGGATGCGCCCGCCAGGTGGCGTACCGCACCACGTGGGCCAGGGCCCTGACCGCCTCCTCCGGCGCCGCGTACGACGGGATGGAGCCCCGTGCGGGCGTGCCGCCGGAGCCGCTGGGCACGCGCAGCGACGGATGCATGCCGAGATGCCCGCGGAACGTGGCCAGCACGGGCTTGGCGGCCCCCTGCGAGACGCGCAGCAGCTCGGCCGCCACCTCGTCCGACTCGCCGGGGATCGGCGGCATGTAGATCACGACGGCCGCGTCGACCTCCTCGGCGGCCAGCTCGCCGGCGAGCGCCGCGCCGAACTCGGCCGGCCCGGCCGCGGCGCCCAGGTTGACCGGCGGGCGCGGTTCGAGGCCGGCCGCCAGGCAGGAGTCGGCGGCCAGCAGGCCCAGGGCGTCGGAGTTGGTCACGAGCGCGACCCTGGGCCCGGCGGGCAGCGGCTGGTAGGCCAGCAGCTGGCCCACGTCGAAGAGCTGGATGAGGTCGTCGACCCTGATCAGGCCCGCCTGGGCGAACAGGGAGCTGATCGCGGAGTCGGGCAGCCCGAGCTCCTCGGCCGAGTGGCCGGCCGGGGTGCCGCCGCTCTTGACCACCACGATCGGCTTGTTGCGCGCGATGCGCCTGGCCAGCCGGGTGAACTTGCGCGGGTTTCCCAGCGACTCCAGGTAGAGCAGGATGACCTCGGTCGCGGCGTCCTCCTCCCAGTACTGCAGGAGGTCGTTGCCCGAGACGTCGGCGCGGTTGCCGGCCGAGACGAACGACGAGATGCCCATGCCGCGCTGGGCCACGCGCTGGAGCAGCGCGGTGCCGAGCGCGCCCGACTGGCTGAAGAAGCCCACCCGGCCGCGGCCCGGCACGGTGGCGGCCAGCGTGGCGTTGAGCTTGACGGCCGGGTCGGTGTTGGCGATGCCCAGGCAGTTGGGGCCGACCACGCGCAGGCCGTAGGAGCGGGCGATGCGGGCCAGCTCGTCCTGCCGGGCGCGGCCGGAGACGCCCGTCTCGCCGAACCCGGAGGAGACCACGACCAGCCCGTGGACGCCCTTCTCGGCGCACTCCTTGACCACGTCGAGGACGCCCTCGGCGGGCACGGCCACGACCGCCAGGTCGACCTCGCCGTCGATCTCGGTCACGCTCGGGTAGGCCCGCACGCCCGCGACGGCCCGCACCTGGCGGTGGACGGGGTAGACCGGGCCGGTGAAGTCGGCCGCCAGCAGGTTGCGCAGGACGGTCTGGCCGACGCCGCCGGGCTCGCGCGAGGCGCCGATGACCGCGACCGAGCCGGGGGCCAGCAGGCGCGCGATCGACCGGGACTCGGCCCGGTGCTCGCGCGAGGTGGTCACCTCGGCCGAGGTCTCGGTCGGGGTCAGGTCGAGGGTCATGCGGACGACGCCGTCGGCGAACTGGCTCTGCGCGGTGTAACCGGCCTGGCGCAGGACGCCCATCATCTTCATGTTGGCGGGCAGCACGTCGGCGACGAACCGTTCGATGCCGCGCTCGCGGGCCGTGGCCGCCAGGTGCTCCAGCAGGACGGAGGCCACGCCCCTGCCCTGGTGGGCGTCCTCGACCAGGAAGGCGACCTCGGCCTCGCCCGGCTCGGTGCGGTCGTAGCGGATCACCGCGACCATCTCGGCGCCGATGGTGGCGATGAGGGCCACGCGGTTGTCGTAGTCGACGTTGGTGAAGCGCTCGACGTCGCGGTCGGACAGCCGGGGCCGGGGGCCGAAGAACCGGAAATAGATCGACTCGGCCGACAGACGGGAGTAGAAAGCACGGAGACGGTCGGCGTCGGCGGGCCTGATGGGGCGCACGTGGGCGGTGCCCCCGTCGGCCAGGACGACGTCGGCCTCCCAGTGAGCCGGATACTGTGCCTCCACGCCACGAGCGTAAACCCGCATCCCACATGCCAAGACCGGCGGGCCTCTTGGGCAACGCTTGTGCATCGACTGCTGCCCGGTGTCCGGGGTCAGCCCCACGAACAGCCCGGAAGCTGTTAGTTTTGCCGTGGCCAGGGTCGTTCTGAAGGCAGCAAGGTGGTGGCATCATGACGCGGGTCGTCGTGGTGGGCGATCTCATGACCGACGCGGTCGCCCGCGCCCGTTACGCGCTCGCCCGCGCGAGCGACACGCCCGCGATCGTGACGATGCACGGCGGCGGCTCCGGCGCCAACATCGCCTCGTGGCTCGCCGTAGAGGGCGCGGAGGTGGCCTTCATCGGCCGCCGGGGCGCCGACATCACCGGCCGCAACCGCGACATGGAGCTGATGGGCTACGGCGTCGACGCCCGGCTCGTCATGGATCCCGAGCGGCCCACCGGCACCTGCGTGGTGCTCGTCACGCACAAGGGCGAGCGCACGATGCTCTCCGACCCCGGCGCCAACGCCGCCCTGTCCCCCGAAGACCTGCCGCGCGACCTGTTCACCTCGGGCGCCCACCTGCATCTGTCGGGCTACACGCTGGTCAACGAGGGCTCGCGCGACGCCGGCCTGGCGGCGCTCGACATGGCGCGCCGCACGGGCATGTCGATCTCGGTCGACTGCGCCTCCTCGGCGCCGCTGGAGCGCACGGGCGCCGAGCCGTTCCTCGAATGGACCAACGGCGCGAAGCTGCTGTTCGCCAACATCGACCAGGCCAAGGTGCTGACCGGCCGCGACGACGCCGAGGCCGCCGCCAAGGTGCTCACCGCGTGGTTCCCGCAGGTCGTCATCAAGATGAACGCCGAGGGCGCGCTGTGGTTCAGCAACGGCCGCCCCGACCCGGTCCGGGTGGCCGCCGAGCCGGTCGACAAGATCGTTGACGGCACGGGCGCGGGCGACGCGTTCTCGGCCGGGTTCCTGCCGCCGTGGCTGGCCGGCAAGCCGCCGGCCGAGTCGCTGGCCGCCGGCTGCCGGCTCGCCGCCAAGGCCATCATGCACCTGGGCGCGCGCCCGCCGTTCTGACCCGCTCCCCGGCCGGGCTTCTCCTGCCCCGGCCGGGACGTTCCCCGCCGGTCAGGACGTGGTGGCCAGCGCGAGCGGCAACACCGCTGGCGCGCCCGCGTGCCGGATCAGGGCCGCCGCCAGGGTCATCGTCCAGCCCGTGTCGACGCGGTCGTCGATCAGCAGCACCGGGCCGCCGCACTGGGCGATCGCGACGCCGAGGTCTTTGGGCATCGCCAGCGTGCCCCTGATCGCCTGGACGCGCTTGGCGCTGTTGAACTGCCGGCCGGGCGACCCCGCCCGGTAGCCCAGCTCGCCCAGGTAGGTCAGCCGGCCCACCTGGGCCAGCCGTTCGGCGAAGCCGCGCACGAGCTGCGGGCGCGTCGCCGACGGCACGTTGACCACGGCCACCGGCCGTTCCCGCCAGCCCCACGCCGACAACACCTGGACGACGGCCTTGAACATGTCGTCGGCCATCGGTCCGTCGGCTCCGGCGAGCAGCTCGCGCAGCCGGTTGCCCCAGCCGATGTCGGTCAGCCGGCCGAGCGCGCGGCCCGGCTCGGCGCCGAGCTCGGGCTTGATCCTGCCGGACAGGTCGGCCAGGCCGGTGGGCCACTGCCTGCGCGCCTCGATCTCGACGCCGGGCCTGCTCAGGCGTTCGCGGGCGGTCTCGACGGCCTGGGCGGCGATCTCCGGCGAGCGGTGGTGGCCGGTGCAGTTGTCGCAGCGGCCGCAGGGCGTGGCCGTCTCGTCGTCGAGGTGCCTGCGCAGGTACCGCTCGCGGCACTCGTCGGTGGTCAGGTAGCGCAGCATGGCGTCCTGCTCGGCCTTGCGCTCGGCGGCGATGCGGGCGTAGCGCTCGGTGTCGTAGGCCCAGGGCTCGCCGGTCGACTCCCAGCCGCCCTTGACCCGGCGCACGGCGCCGTCGACGTCGAGGACCTTGAGCATCATCTCCAGGCGGCTGCGGCTCAGGTCGACCGCGGTCTCCAGGGCCTGGGTGGACATCACGCCGCCCTGTTCGAGCGCCTGGAGCGTGGCGCGCACGACGGGCTCGGGCGGGAAGGCCAGTGAGGTGAAGTAGGCCCAGATCTCGCGGTCTTCCGTGCCGGGCAGCAGGATGACCTCGGCCCGCTCGACGCCGCGCCCGGCCCGGCCGACCTGCTGGTAGTAGGCGACGGGCGACTGCGGCGCGCCGACGTGCACGACGAAGCCCAGGTCGGGCTTGTCGAACCCCATGCCGAGCGCGCTCGTGGCGACCAGCGCCTTGATCTTGTTGTTGAGCAGCGCCTCCTCCGCGGCCAGCCGCTCGGCCGGGTCGGTCTGGCCGGAGTAGGCGGCCACCTCGTGGCCCTGCTCGCGCAGGTAGCCGGCGATCTCGTGGGCGGCGGCGACGGTGAGCGTGTAGACGATGCCGGAGCCCGGCAGCTCGCGCAGGGTCTGGGCCAGCCAGGCCAGGCGCTGCTCGGCCGAGGGCAGCTTGACGACGCTCAGGTGGAGGCTCTCGCGCTCCAGCGGGCCGCGCAGCACGAACGTGCCCTCGCCCATCTGCTCGGCGACGTCGCGGGTGACGCGGGCGTTGGCCGTGGCGGTGGTGGCCAGCACCGGGATGCCGGGCGGCAGCTCGTCGAACAGCGTGGCGAGCCGGCGGTAGTCGGGCCGGAAGTCGTGGCCCCAGTCGGAGATGCAGTGGGCCTCGTCGACGACCACGAGCCCGGCGCTATCGGCCAGCTCGGGCAGCACGTTGTCGCGGAAGTCGGGGTTGTTGAGCCGCTCGGGGCTGACCAGCAGCACGTCGACCATGCCCTCGGCGACCTGGCCGTAGATCTCCTCCCACGCCTCGGGGTTGGCGGAGTTGATCGTGACGGCCCTGATGCCGGCGCGCTCGGCGGCGGCGATCTGGTTGCGCATGAGGGCGAGCAGCGGCGAGACGATGACCGTGGGGCCCTCGCCGAGCTCGCGCAGCAGGGCGGTGGCCACGAAGTAGACGGCCGACTTGCCCCAGCCGGTGCGCTGCACGACGAGGACCCTGCGCCGGTCGAGCACGAGCGCCTCGATGGCGGACCACTGGTCGTCGCGCAGCCGGGCGTGGTCGCCGGCCAGGGCTCGCAGCCGCTCCTCGGCCTCTTCGCGCAGCATCGCCGCGTCGGGGGCTTCAATCATGCCCCCCTTATTACCAGCTTCCACCGACGGAACAGGCCCACCGCGCGTCTCCGCCCGGTCGAAGGGCCGGAAGGCGCGGGGCCCGTCGTCCGGAACCGGGAGGCCGGACGGGACGTTGAGCAGTCATCAAGCGCTTTCGCCCCCCAGGAGGGCTGATGACGGGGCTTGTCCACACCCCGGTCGTACCGGCGGCGACGCGTCGCCGGAGGAGCACGAAAGATCACTTCGAGATGATGGCCCGGGTGGTGCTGGCCGTCATGATCCTCACCACGGCGGGCTGCGCCGGGACCGACGTGAAGGCGTCCTACCACCCCGCCTTCCTGCCGGTGAAGCTGGAGTGGGGAAGCGACGGCGTCGTGCGGCTCTCGGGGGAGACCTCGCTGGTCACGCCGGTCGGCGTCTTCTCGATCGGCGCCGAGTACAACCTGCCCGAGGCCGACGACGACGCCTTCTACGTGGTCGTCCGCGACGCCCGCAAGAGCCCGGACAAGCCGGACGTGGCGGGCTTCGACCACATCTACAAGGTCAACAGCGGTTCCGGCGAGTTCATGGCCGTGGTGAACGGCACGGCCGTGATCCAGGTCGTCCGCCGGCAGGTGCTCATCGACGTGACGAACGGCACCGTGCAGACCATCGAGTTCAAGAACGCCGAGGCCGCCGTCAAGGAGCGGTCGGCGGGCGTCGGGGAGCGCTGGCAGGAGTACTGGGACACCTCCTTCTACTCCCCCATGGCGCTGTCGAGGTGGGCCTACGACGACTCCACGATGTCGAGCTGGTTCGGCCTGGGCTTCCTGTGGTTCCTGGTGCGCCTCGCGCTGGCGATCGTGCTGGGGGTGGTGGACGTGCTCCTCGTGGTCGGGTGCACGCTCGCCGCCGTGGCGTACGTGCTGTTCGGCCCGACCGGACGCAACATCGTCTACGGCGTGGAGGTGCTGCTGTTCCTGTTCTTCGCCCTGTCGAGCTGGGCCTGGCTCAAGCTGTGAGGCGCTCCTTGTCCGCGTGCTCGGGGAAGGCGTTGATCGTGACGCGGTGCATGCGGCGGCGTTCGGTGTAGTCGGCGACCGCGTAGTGCTGGGTGGGGCGGTTGTCCCAGAAGGCCAGCGTGCCGGGACGCCAGTTCAGCCTGCACTGGTACTCGGGCGAGCGGATGTGGTCGATGAGCAGCGGCAGCAGGGCCTCGTTCTCGCGGTCGCTCAGCCCCACCAGGCGGGTGGTGGAGGCGCGGTTGACGAACAGGGCCTTGCGCCCGGTCTCGGCGTGCACGCGGACCACCGGGCGCTCTATCGGCGGCCATTTGGCCTGGATCTCGGCCAGGTCGAACGGGTGCCCCTTGGAGATCGCCTTCTTCATCGACATCGTGATGTCGTGCACGGCGGTCAGCTCGTCGCACAGCCGCTGGATCGACGGCGACAGCGTCTCGTAGGCCAGGTAGGTGTTGGCCCAGCAGGTGTCGCCGCCCACGCTCGGCAGTTGCATGCAGCGCAGCAGCGAGCCCATCGGCGGCGTGGGCTCGAAGGTGTTGTCGCTGTGCCATTCGTCCCCGCCCTCGCCTTTCGGGGAGGTCTGGTCGAGGATGTGGATCGGGCTGCCGGAGTCCTTCTTGAACGCCGGATGGTTGAGCGTGCCGAAGTTGAGGGCGAACTGCAGGTGCTGCTCGTCGTCGATGTGCTGGTCGCGGAAGAACAGCACCAGGTGCCTCAGCCATCCCTCGCGCAGGGTCGCGACGTCCTCCGGGGAGAGGGGTTTGCGCAGATCGACCCCGGTGACCTCGGCGCCGATGTGCTTGGTCACGGGATGGAACTCGATCATGGCGGAGCCTCCGGAGGCGGGGGGACGGGGTCCTCGCCTCCGACGTTAAGACCCAAGCAATTGCTTGGTCAAGACCAGGGCGGCGCGCCGACGAGTCGCGGGCACCCGAGTCTCTTCGGCACAATGTTCGACATGGCCCGACGTACGACTGCACCCCCGCCTGAGGACTTCGAGGAGCGGATCGTCGACATCGACGTCTCCTCGGAGATGCGAAAGAGCTATCTCGAGTACGCGTACTCGGTGATCTACCAGCGGGCTCTGCCCGACGCTCGCGACGGCCTCAAACCGGTGCAGCGGCGCATCCTCTACTCCATGAGCGAGATGGGCCTGCGTCCCGACCGCGGCCACGTCAAGTCCTCGCGCGTCGTCGGCGACGTCATGGGCAAGCTCCACCCCCATGGCGACAGCGCCATCTACGACGCCCTCGTGCGCCTGGCGCAGCCGTTCTCGATGCGCCTGCCGCTGGTCGACGGCCACGGCAACTTCGGCTCCCCCGACGACCTGCCGGCCGCCATGCGGTACACCGAGGCCAGGCTGGCCCCGGCGGCGATGCTCATGGTGGAGTCGCTCGACGAGGACACCGTCAACTTCAAGCCCAACTACGACGGCCAGGAGACCGAGCCCACGGTCATGCCGTCGGCGTTCCCCAACCTGCTGGTCAACGGCACCACCGGCATCGCGGTCGGCATGGCGACCAACATGGCGCCGCACAACCTCGCCGAGGTCGTGGCCGCCGCCCGCCACCTGATCAAGAAGCCCGACGCCACGCTCGACGAGCTGATGAAGTTCGTGCCCGGCCCCGACCTGCCGACCGGCGGCTCGATCATCGGGCTGCAGGGCGTGCGCGACGCCTACGAGACCGGGCGCGGCACGTTCCGCATGCGGGCCAGGTGCGCGGTCGAGCAGATCACGCCGCGGCGCAAGGGCATCATCGTCACCGAGCTGCCCTACAACGTCGGCCCCGAGCGCGTGGTCACCAAGATCAAGGAGCTGGTGACCAGCAAGAAGCTCCAGGGCATCGCCGACCTGAAGGACCTCACCGACCGGCACAAGGGCCTGCGCCTGGTCATCGAGATCAAGAACGGCTTCATCCCCGAGGCCGTCCTGGAGGAGCTCTACCGGCTCACGCCGATGGAGGAGACCTTCGGCATCAACAACGTCGCCCTGGTCGACGGCGAGCCGCGCACGCTCGGCCTGCGCGAGCTGCTGCAGGTCTACGTCGACCACCGGCTGGAGGTCGTGCGGCGCAGGTCCGAGTACCGCCGGCGCAAGCGCGAGGAGCGCCTGCACCTGGTCGACGGCCTGATCATCGCGCTGCTCAACATCGACGAGGTCATCCAGGTCATCCGTTCCTCCGACGACTCGGCGCAGGCCCGCGCCCGGTTGATGGAGGTCTTCGACCTGACCGAGATCCAGGCCGCCTACATCCTCGACACGCCGCTACGCCGGCTGACCCGGTTCGACAAGCTGGAGCTCGACCAGGAGAAGGAGACGCTGAGCGAGGAGATCGCGGCGCTCACCGAGATCCTGTCCTCGGAGGCGAAGCTGCGGCAGGTGGTCTCGGGCGAGCTGGCCGAGGTGGCCAAGAAGTACGCCACGCCGCGCCGTACCGTGCTGCTGGAGGCGCCGGGCGTGGCCCGCACGCCGGTGGCCTCGCTCCAGGTGGCCGACGACCCGTGCTGGGCGCTGCTGTCCTCCACGGGGCTGCTGGCCCGCACCTCCGACGCGGCTCCGCTGGCGGGTGAGGGCGATCGGTCGGCGCACGACGTGCTGGTGTCGGTGGCGCGCACGTCCGTACGCGGCGAGGTGGGCGTGGTGACGTCGCTCGGGCGGTTGATCCGGGTGCAGGTGGTCGACCTGCCGACGCTGCCGCCCTCGGCCAACCCGCCGACGTTGTCGGGCGGCCATCCGGTCTCCGAGTTCGTCTCGCTGCAGCCCGACGAGAAGGTCGTGGGCCTCGGCTCGCTCGACCCCGACAGCCCCGGGCTGGCGCTCGGCACGGCCCAGGGCGTGGTCAAGCGGGTGGTGCCCGACTACCCGGCCAACCGCGACGACTTCGAAGTGATCACCCTCAAGGACGGCGACACCGTGGTGGGCGCCGCCGAACTCGACTCCGAGGACCACGACCTGGTCTTCATCTCCTCCGACGCCCAGCTCCTGCGTTACCCGGCCTCGCTGGTGCGTCCCCAGGGGCGTCCGGCCGGCGGCATGGCCGGCATCCGGCTCGACGACGGCGCCCGGGCGATCTGGTTCGGCGTGGTCGACCCCTCGCGCCCGGCGCAGGTGGTCACCGTGGCCGGGTCCTCGACGGCGCTGCCGGGCACGCAGGTCGGGGGCGGCAAGGTCTCCGACTACGCCGAGTTCCCGCCCAAGGGCCGGGCCACCGGCGGCGTGCGCGCCCAGCGATTCCTGAAGGGCGAGGACGAGCTGCTGCTCGCCTGGGCCGGCCCCGCGCCCGCCAAGGCCGTGTCGGCGGTGGGCAAGCCGGTGCCGCTGCCGGAGGAGATCGGCCGCCGCGACGGGTCGGGCGTGCGGCTGACGCACACCATCGGCGCCGTCGGCGGCGCCCTGGCCGCGGGGCCGGAGGCCGACGCGCCGCCGCCGCCGGCGGCCGAGGAGGAGTGATCCCTGGCCGGCGGAGGGCGGCTCCGGCCCCCTCCGCCGGCTCCGGGCGACCTGAACGGCGTGAGGCCCGTGCGGGGACGGGCGTCCGGTCAGTCGCGGCAGAGGCAGAACGTGTGGCCGGCGGGGTCGAGGAAGACCCGGAAGCTGTCGTCCTCGCTCGGCTGCCGGTCGTGCTTGGTCGCGCCGATCTCCAGCACCTGCCGCTCGGCCTTGTCCATGTCGGTGACGGTGACGTCGATGTGGAGCTGCTGCGGCCGATCGCCCTCCGGCCAGGTCGGCGGCCGGTGGCCGGGCACGCGCTGGAAGGCCAGGCGCTTGGGCGAGCCGCCGTCCTCGACGACCACCCACTCCTCGTCCTCGTCCGTGACGGGCCAGCCGAGCAGGCGCGAGTAGAACTCGGCGAGCGCCCGCGGCTCCGGGCAGTCGAGGACCGTCGTACGGAACTCCGCGATGCCGGCCATCATTCACCTCCTGGACTTGTTTCGCCGGCATCCCGGCCGACGAGAATGAAGGTCATGGCTGCCAATTCGTTCATGGTCCCCCTGGGCACCCCCGCGCCCGCCTTCGACCTCACCGCCATCGACGGCGGCAGCGTCTCGCTCGCGGACCTCAAGGGCTCCCCCGCCACGCTCGTGGTCTTCCTGTCCAACCACTGCCCCTACGTACGGCACCTCGAGACGGGCCTCGGCACGCTGGCCGCGGGCTACGGCTCCAGGCTGTCGGTCGTGGGCATCTGCAGCAACGACAGCGTGAACTACCCCGACGATGATCCCACACACCTGGCCGAACAGGCCCGGCGCGCGGGGTTCCCGTTCCCGTACCTGCTGGACGACACCCAGGACGTCGCCAAGGCCTACCGCGCGGCCTGCACGCCCGACTTCTTCCTCTACGACGGCGATCTGCGGCTCGTCTACCGGGGGGAGTTCGACGGGTCGCGCCCCGGCAACTCGGTGCCGGTGACCGGCTCCTCGCTCCGGGCGGCGGTCGACGCGCTGCTCGCGGGCGATCCCGTCCCGGCCGACCAGCGCGCCTCGATCGGCTGCGGCATCAAGTGGCGGCCGGGGAACGAGCCCGCGGCCTGACCGCCGTCAGGCGGAGGTGGCGGCCTCGATGGCGGCGGGCAGGGCGAGCAGGAGTTCGTGGGGCTCGCCGCCGGTCCACGACCGGATCAGCCGGACGCCGGCCTCCCCCGGGTCGAACTCCTCGCAGCCGAGCGGCCCGTAGCAGCCCGCCTGGTCGAGCATGAGGATGATCGGGTCGTCCTCGGGCAGGCCGGCGGCGTACGCGGCGGTGTCGAGCAGGGCCAGCGCGCATCTGGCGTTGCGCCCGTCGTCGTTGGACTCCACACGGTCGAGGCGGCGCCGGGCCTGAGCGCGGAGATACGCGGCGAGCGATTCGGACCTACTCACGACTGACCTTCTTCGACGACGTACAGATGGTGACGACATCATCACCCAAGGTGAGGGAATTTCGTGGGACCTTCGGGAACTCGCGCCAGTCGCCACCCCGGAAAGCATCATCTTTGGGACGTAAGGGAAGATCTGAGGCATGACTGCGTTCGACGACCTGTATGCCGCCAACGCGAAGTACGCCAAGGACTTCGGCGACTCCGGACTCACCGGCCGGGCAGCCCGCGGGCTTGCCGTGGTGACCTGCATGGACTCCCGCATCGACCCGCTGGGCCTGCTGGGCCTCCAGCCGGGCGACGCCAAGATCCTGCGCAACGCCGGCGCGCGGGTCACCGACGACGTGCTGCGCACGCTGGTCCTCGCCGTGTACCTGCTCGGCGTCGAACGCGTCCTGGTCATGCCGCACACCGACTGCGGGATGACCAAGGTGACGGACGCCGACGTGCACGAGCTGACCTGCGCCCGCGGCGTGGACACCCGCAGCCTGGAGTTCCACACCGTCCCCGACCAGGGCGAGGCGCTGCGCCACGACCTCACGCGCATCCGCTCGACCCCGTTCCTGCCCGCCGACATGCCGGTGACGGGCGCGATCTACGACGTGCGCACGGGCCTGCTCACACCGGTCGGCGACTGACCTCGCCGCGCTCGCGCTGGAAGGTGGCGTACAACCACCACAACGACGGGACCAGCAGGACCGCGCCGACGGCCAGCGAGCCCAGGCTGGCCCCCAGCACCGCGTCGGTGGCCGCGGCCTGGTCGAGGGTGAGGCCGGGGAGCAGCACGGGGTACTGCCCCACGCCCCAGCCCCACAGCAGCCCGGTCACGGCCAGCGCGGCGCTGAGGCGTACCGCCAGATAGGCCCGCCGCCACAGCAGCACCAGCGAGGCCAGCCCGGCCAGCACCGACAGCGCCAGCAGCGGCAGGGCGCGGCCGGTGGTCAGCTCGGCGAACAGGGCGGGCGCGTCGGCGCGCAGCACGAGCAGGCTCACCGCCGCCAGCACGCCGACCACCGCGCCGCAGCCCAGCGCCCGCCGCCGGAACTCCTCGGCCAGGTCCTCCTGGCCGCCGCGCCGGGCGTCGCGGGTCAGGTAGACGGCGGCCAGGTACGCGGCCGTGCCGACGCCCAGCGCGCCGACCGCCATCGACGTGGGGTTGACCCAGCTTCCGACCAGGTCGCCCTTGGCGATGCCGGGCGGCACCCGGCCGGAGGCGATGCCGCCCGCCGCCGCGCCGAGGAAGAACGGGGTCACCACCGAGGAGAAGGCGAAGGTGGCGCCGAACAGCCGCCGCTGCCAGAGCCGCGCGGAGACCTTGCGGAACGCGAACGCCGCGCCGCGCCCGATCACGCCCAGCGCCACCAGCGTGAGCGGGATGTAGAGGGTGGAGGCCACCGAGGCGAACACCGACGGCACGCCGGTCCAGGCCAGCACGATCACGAAGATCAACCACACGTGGTTGGCCTCCCAGACCGGGCCGATGGAGTGCTCCACCAGGTCCCGCCGCCGCCGGCCGCGCTCGGCCCCGCCCGCCAGCAGGTCCCAGACGCCGCCGCCGAAGTCGGCGCCCCCGAACAGGACGTACGCCGTCAGCCCGATCCACAGGACGGCCAGCATGATCTGCGGCAGCGGCATCGTCACACGACCTTGTAGCCGGTGACGTCGGGCTCCTGCGGCGCCAGGGGCACCGGCACGTCGCGGGACAGGCGGCGCATCACGTACACGGTGGCCACGGTCAGGGCCACGTAGACGGCCGTGACCAGCGCGAACCCGTACACCAGGCCGGGCGCGGGGTTGACCGCCTCCGACGTGCGCATCACCCGGAACACGATCCACGGCTGGCGTCCGACCTCCGTGACCACCCAGCCGCTCTCCAGCGCCAGCACGGCGGCCACGCCCGACAACGCGGCGGCGCGCAGGAACCACGGGGACTCCGGCAGGTCACGCCGTCGTTTCCAGGACAGCGCGAGGCAGGTCGCGAGCAGCAGCAGGGCAAAGCCCAGCAGCACCATGATCTGGAACGCCCAGTGCACCATGTTGACCGGCGGCCGGTCGGCGAGCGGCACCTGCTCCAGGCCGGTGATCTCCGCGTCGGGGTTCCAGTGGGCCAGCAGGGACAGGCCGTAGGGGATCTCCAGGGCGTACTTCAGCTCGCCGTCCACCGCGATCCCGCCCAGGTGCAGCGGCACGCCGCGGCCCGTACGGAACACGCCCTCCATGGCGGCCAGCTTGACCGGCTGGTACTCGGCCACGAAGTGCGCGGCCCAGTCGCCGACGCCGATCTGCACGGGCGTGACGGCCGCCGCGACCGTGAGCGGCAGCAGCAGGCCGAGCCGGTGGTAGCGGTCGCGCCGGCCGCGCAGCATGGCGACCGCGTACACGCCGGCCATCAGGAAACCGGCCACCATGAACGCCGCCAGGATCATGTGCACCGTCTGGGGCGGCGTGGCCCGGTTGAACATCGCCGCCCATGGATCGACGGCCACGATCCGGCCGCCCGCGACCTCGTACCCGGTGGGCTGCTGCATCCAGGCGTTGGCGGCGACCACGAAGAACGCGCTGGCCACCCCCGCCAGCACGATCGGGATCCCGGTCAGCAGGTGCGCGACGGGCCGCAGCCGGTCCCAGGCGTAGAGGTAGATGCCGAGGAAGATGGCCTCGACGAAGAACGCGATGCCCTCCAGCGAGAACGGCAGGCCGATGACCTCGCCGTACACGCCCATCATGCCCGGCCACAGCAGGCCCATCTCGAACGACAGGATCGTCCCCGAGACCGCGCCGACCGCGAACAGCACCCCGAGCGCCCTGGCCCAGCGTCGCGCCAGCAACCGGTAGTTGTTGTCCCCGGTGCGATGCCCCCGCCACTCGGCCAGCAGGGTGATGGCCGGCATGCCGACGCCGAGACAGGCGATGACGATGTGCCAGCCGAGCGACAACGCCATCTGCATGCGCGCCGCGTCCAGATCCACCACCGCCCCCGCGGTCACCCCCATCGACGCCCCTCTCCCTGCCCATCAGCCCGTGAACTTCGTGGGGGGATCTGGCATGACTCGTCCGCGAAACGGCGGCGTCCCGCCCGTACCCGCTGGCCGGTCGATGACACTACGTAACTGGTGCTTACCGTCCGCAATGGGCACGTGAGTATGAAGTAGAACCGCAACCAACCAACGTGCCCCAGGACGGCCCCCGCCCTCAAGCACACCAACACCGCGGGCCCTGAGCCCCGCAGCCCGGAAACCCAGGGTCCTAGAAGCAGCCACCGCTCACCAGCAGGGCCCCATGCGCCATAAGCCACCAAGCCCCACATGAACCCCGCTGCAGGGGCCTTGGACCCCCACCGAGCTCCCCCGACTTGCCACGTTGCATCGGCCCCTTGTCGCCGGTCTTCAACCACCGCCCCTCGGTGCCCCGACCTCCTGCCGCCGCTCCTCAACCGCCCCTCCCAACCCGGCCCCCGCCTCCAGCCCCGGCCCTCCGGTCCCGACACCCAAAACACCCCGCACCCGGCACCCCCGCATCCCAACACCCCCCATCCCGGCACCCCCGCACCCTGGCATCCCGACATCCCGACACCTCGGGCCCCGGCACCCAGTGACGCCCTGACCCCGGCGACGGCGGGCCGCACCTGGCCTCCCAGCCATCCCGGCACCTATTGACCCCCTTGGGGTCCATGGCGGCCCGACGGCCGACATGACGCTGCTCCGGAAGCGCCGGCGCCCCGATGCCGGAGGCGCGGCCTGCACCTTCGCACCCCTCGGCTGCCTCGCGCCCCGCCATACCGCCGCCACGCCACACCAAGAAGTCCGCCAGGAGGCCCAGCAGGAGGCCCCAGGAGCCCTCAGAACACCCATGGGGCGCCCCTGGCCCCAAACCGCGACTCCAGGGCCCGACTGAGGCCCTGAGAGCCTGGAGGGCAGTGCTGGATCGGTGCGACGCCGGCCAACGAAGCTTCTGCAAGGCCCTCGACGCCCAAGCGCGACATGCTCTCACCAGCGGCCACCGTGATAACGGGCTCCCACGTCCAGCACAGGCACACCGGAAGGGCGCACGCCACGGATGACGGCCCGGCCCGACACACGACGCCCCGGTCGATGCACTCGGCTCCGGCCATGAACTGGGCCACGAGCGGCCCACACCCGCTGGGTTCCAGGCGCACGGGTTCAACTGTGAGTTGGCTTCTGAGACCGAGTGCCTGCCGCCATCGCCGATGGTCAGCGGACGGCACCTGGAAGCCGCCGGTGCTCCTCGCGGGACGCCACGGGAGCCGAAGAGAAGATCAACACCTGGGCAACACCGCCATGACGAAGGACTCGGCCGTTCGCGAGGTGGTCCGACCAGCAAGATTCACGCAGCCGGGGGACGAGGTCGAGCGCACGATCAACGGGCTCAACCACTTCCGCGCCGTGGGCACGCGCCACGACAAGCGCGCCTACGGCTTCCATGGAACCGTCACCGCGGCCTCGATCCGCCTGTGACTCAGGCCCTGATCAGCCAGACAAAGCGGTGGTCATTCGTCCGGCTTCCCTGACACGATCCGGGTGTGACCACGTTGTTCCTGATGGTCGGCCTACCAGGGGCCGGAAAGACCACGAGAGCCCGGCAACTCGCCGAGGAGCACGGCGCACTGCGCCTGACGCCCGACGACTGGATGCTTCCGTTGTTCGGCGAGGCGGAGCCGGACGGGAAGCGCGACGTGCTGGAGGGGCGCATGCTCTGGCTTGCCTTGGAGGCGGTCAAGCTGGGCACCGACGTCGTGGTGGACTACGGCTGCTGGTCCCGGGACGAACGGTCCGCGATCCGCTGGCTGGCGGAGGCCGAGGACGCGCGCTTCAGCATGATCTACCTGCCTGTGGACGATGAGACCCAGCGCACCCGCATCGCCCATCGTCGGGCGACCGCCGCCGGAGAGACGTTCCTGATGACCGAGGCCGACATCCTGCACGGGCGGGCGCACTTCGAGGAGCCCGACGCAGCGGAACTGGGAGGCCGCGCGGTCTCCGACCCGCCCCCCGGGTGGGTGGGCTGGCGGGAGTGGGCTGCCGACCGGTGGCCGTCGTTCCGGTGACTGCTGGCCGTGTGACTCGGCGCTGGGGGCAGGGCCCTCGGTCAGCCACGGGCACACCCTGGAACCTCGACAACGCAGCCATTGCGGAATGCCGGGTGTCGTCCAGTCGGTGCGGTTGAAGCATGGTGTCACCGAGAGCGTGGGCGCGAGTCCGCGAGGTCCTTGGGACCCGGGGACCTTGCTTGAGCCGTTGTCGTAGGAACCCGGGGCCAGGTGTACGGCCCCGGGTTGACCCTTCCGGGCTCAGGCGTCGATGTGGTCGCGGTCGACCTCGGCCGCGCTGCTGACGATGAACTCCCGTCGCGGCGCCACGTCGCTCCCCATCAGCAGGCTGAAGATGGCCTCGGCCCCCTCGGCGTCCTCGATGCGCACCCGGCGCAGCACCCGGTGCCGCGGGTCCATCGTGGTCTCGGCGAGCTGGTCGGCGTCCATCTCCCCCAGGCCCTTGTACCGCTGCACCGGGTCCTTCCAGCGCTTGCCCCGCCGCTCCAGGTCGCGCAGCACCTTCTGCAGCTCGCCGTCGGAGTAGCAGTAGATGTACTTCTCCTTGCCGCGCCCGGGGTTGGTGAGCTCGATGCGGTGCAGCGGCGGCACGGCCGCGAACACCCGGCCGGCCTCCACCATCGGCCGCATGTAGCGGTGGAACAGGGTGAGCAGCAGGCAGCGGATGTGCGCGCCGTCGACGTCGGCGTCGGCCATGAGGATGACCTTGCCGTAGCGGGCCGCCTCGATGTCGAACGAACGCCCCGACCCGGCCCCCACCACCTGGATGATCGCGGCGCACTCGGCGTTCTTGAGCATGTCGCTCACGGACGCCTTCTGCACGTTGAGGATCTTGCCGCGGATCGGCAGCAGCGCCTGGAACTCCGAGTCGCGGGCCAGCTTGGCCGTGCCGAGCGCGGAGTCGCCCTCGACGATGAACAGCTCGCTGCGGTCGACGGCGTCGCTGCGGCAGTCGACCAGCTTGGCGGGCAGCGCGGAGTTCTCCAGGGCGCTCTTGCGCCGCTGGTTGTCACGGTGCTCGCGGGCCGCGATACGGGCCTTGGCGGCGGCGACGATCTTCTCCAGCACGGCCCGCAGCGGCTGCTTGAACCCGCGCGGCGGGTTGGCGAACAGCTCCTTGAGCTCGCGCGAGACCACGTGGGAGACGATGCGGGTGGCCGCGGAGGTGCCGAGCACCTCCTTGGTCTGCCCCTCGAACTGCGGCTCGGGCACCCGGACGGTGACCACGCCGGTCAGCCCCTCGGAGATGTCCTCCTTGTTGACCGGGTCGTCGCCGCTCTTGAGCAGCCGGGTCTCGCGCAGCAGCTCGTTGATCGTGCGGACCAGGCCACGCTCGAAACCGGTGATGTGGGTGCCGCCCTTGGGGGTGGCGATCACGTTGACGAACGAGCGCACGGTCGACTCGTAGCCCTTGCCCCAGCGGACCGCCACGTCGACGGTGAGCTCGCGCTGCACCTCGGTGGGCGTCATGTGGCCCTGGTCGTCGAGGACCGGCACGGTCTCGTGGAAGTGGCCCACGCCCTGCAGCCGCAGCACCTCGCAGACGGGCTCGTCGCGGGCCAGGAACTCGGTGAACTCGGAGATGCCGCCGTCGAAGCGGAACTCCTCGCCGGTGCGCTCCTCGCCCCTGCTGTCGAAGACCGCCAGGGTCAGGCCGGGCACCAGGAACGCGGTCTGCCGCAGGCGCACGTGGATCTCGTCGAGCGAGACCTCGGCGTCGGGCAGGAAGATCTGCTTGTCGGCCCAGAAGCGCACGCGGGTGCCCGTGACGTTCTTGGGCAGGGTGCCGCCGATCCGCAGCCCGGACTTCTTCTTGAACTTGGCCGTGGGCCCGTCGCCGTCGAAGACGCCGGGCACGCCGCGCCTGAAACTGATCTCGTGGACCCGCCCGTCGAGGTCGACCTCGACGTCGAGCCGGGAGGACAGGGCGTTGACCACGGAGGCGCCCACGCCGTGGAGGCCGCCGGAGGCGCCGTAGGAGCCGCTGCCGAACTTTCCGCCGGCATGAAGCTTGGTGTAGACGAGCTCGACACCGGCCAGGCCGGTCTTGGGATGGATGTCAACGGGGATGCCGCGGCCGTTGTCCCGCACCTCGATGGAGCCATCGGCGTAGAGCTCGACCTCGATGCGGTCGCAGTGGCCCGCCAGGGCCTCGTCGACGCCGTTGTCCACGATCTCCCAGAGGCAGTGCATGAGCCCGCGGCTGTCGGTGGACCCGATGTACATGCCCGGCCGCTTGCGTACGGCCTCGAGGCCCTCAAGCACCGACAGGTGACGAGCTGTGTAACCCGCCTCCACTACCGTCACTCTTGCTCCCCTGGTCTAAGCATCGAACACGTGTGCGTAGCCTACCGTTCTTCCCTCAGGCGCGCGTACAAGCTTGCCATGGCGACACGTTTGCCGTTACCAACCGGCTGATCACCATTACTTTCGGACACATTCTGCTCTGGGCGTAGCGAGGCGGAGGTTGGGAACGTCCACGTCCGGTTAGATGTTGTCTCAAGTGACTGACGCCAGATCCTCGCTTCGGCGGGGGTGACCCGAAAGGCGATACGTGACTGGAGCTCTCGCCCCCGTTAAGCCGCTGACGGCCCTCGACCGCTGCGACCGCTGCGGCGCCCAGGCCTACATTCGCGCGACCCTGCCTGTTGGTGGGGAGCTGCTGTTCTGCGCCCACCATGGGCGTCAGCACGTCGCAGCGCTGCGCGAAAAGGGCGCCGACATCCTGGACGAGTCGGCTCGCCTCAGCGAAACCCCGTCAATGAACCCCAACGACGACCGCTGACGCGTTCGTTGTGATCACATAACCACATATTGCACGTCCAGTTCGGCGATCCCGGCGCACCACGCCGGGGTCGCCGTTCTGCGTTCAGCCCCGCGCAGGCGGTGGCCCCAGCCGCCCGCAGGCGGGCGCCGTAGTCCCAACCCACCACACGCGGCGGTTCAGGCAGGACGCAAGCGGCAGCTGGGGCGCACGCGAGCGGTGGGCCAAGGCGCACGGAGGCGGGGGTTCAGGCCGCGCCCGCCGTACGCCAGGCTCACCACACGGGGGTCTGGGCCACATGCACGCCGTAGTCCCGACCCTCCGCACGCGGTGGTTCGGGTCGCATGCGTGCCCTTGGTTCAGGCCCTTCGTACGGTGTGTGTCAGGTGGTTCGCACGCGGTAGTGGTATCGGCCGACGGTCTGGAAACCCTCGCCGCGGTACAAAGCCTGAGCCCCGTGGTTGGGCTCGGTGGTGACCAGGTACGCGTTCTTCGCCCCGGCGTGCCTGGTCAGGGCGCGCAGCACCGTACGGGCCAGACCGCGCCGCCGGGCCAGCGGCAACGTCGCCATGCAGAAGATCCCCGCCGTGTCGCCCTGCGGCACGACCCGGCCGACCGCGACCGGCACGCCGTCCTCCTCGACGGCCCCGTACCAGGCGGGCACGCCGGTGCAGATGCGGGCGGCCTCCGCCAGGCCGGCGCCGTACCGGCCGTCCACGGACCACCAGGTCTCCAGCCATTCCGGCCACGGATGGTCCTCGATCCGGACCCGGCCACGCGGCTCGGCCGACGGCGATCCGGCCATGATGACCGTCGGATCGACCAGCTCGTACCCGCGGCGGGCCAGCTCGGCGTCCAGGCCGGCCCAGGTGCCGGGGCCGACGGAGAAGGCGCAGCTCTGTCCCCGCTCGCCGTAGAACGCCTCGGCGGCGCCGATCGCGGCGTCCAGGTCGGCGGGGGCGCTCAGGGCGAGCACCGAGTTCGCCCGTTTGGTCACGCCGCCGGCGGAACGCAGCACCCAGCCGTCGCGGACACGCTGTTCGTAGGCCGGCCACGCCTGGTGCACCAGCAGGTCGACGTTCATCCGCGCAGCCTAGCCGACCAGCGCGAACACCCTCTGACCGGCCCGTTAGGGTGTGGGGTTGTGCTGATTCTGCTGCCGCCGTCCGAAGGAAAGGCCACCGAGGGAAGCGGGCCGCCGCTCGGGGAGCTGTCCTTCCCCAAGCTCGACCGTGCCCGCAAGCGGGTCGTGACCGCGCTCATCCGGGCCTCCAGGCGCCGCGACGCCGCGCAGGTGCTCGGGCTGACGCCCGGTCTGGCGGGCGAGGCGGCCAAGAACACGGTGTTGCGGACCGCGCCCACCCTTCCGGCCGCCGACCTCTACACCGGCGTCCTGTACGACAACCTCGGCCTGAACACCCTGGACGACGCCGCCAGGGCAAGGGCGGAGGAGTCCGTGCTGATCTTCTCCGGCCTGTGGGGCGTGTTGCGCGTCGCCGACCGGGTGCCCCCGTACCGCCTGTCGATGGGCGTCAGCCTGCCGCCGCTGGGCGGCCTGGCCGCCTACTGGCGCACGCACCTGTCCAAGGAGCTGGACCGGATGCCGGGGCTGGTGGTGGACCTGCGCTCGGCCACGTACGCGGGGGCGTGGCAGCCCGGCGACCGGTCGGTGTCGGTACGCGTCTTCCGCGACGGCAAGGTCGTCAGCCACATGGCCAAGGCCACCCGGGGCGAGATCGCCCGCGTCCTGCTCCAGCAGGAGGAGGCCCCCGGCACGCCCGGCGAGCTGGCCAAGACCCTCGGCAACCTGGGCTGGACGGTCGACCTCGCCGAGCCCGCGCGGACGAACCGCCCCTGGCTCCTCGACGTACACGTCACCGACCCGGCCTGACGACCTCCGGAAACGGCGATCGCCCCGCCCGGAGGGTTCCGGACGAGGCGATCGACGAGGTGGCTCCTAGTCCAGGTAGTCGCGCAGCACCTGGGACCGGGACGGGTGACGCAGCTTGGACATGGTCTTCGACTCGATCTGGCGGATGCGCTCACGGGTGACCCCGTAAACCTTGCCGATCTCGTCGAGCGTCTTCGGCTGCCCGTCGGTGAGGCCGAACCGCATGGACACGACGCCCGCCTCCCGCTCCGACAACGTGTCGAGAACGGAGTGCAGCTGCTCCTGCAGCAGCGTGAAGCTGACGGCGTCGGCCGGCACGATGGCCTCGGAGTCCTCGATGAGGTCACCGAACTCGCTGTCGCCCTCCTCGCCCAGCGGGGTGTGGAGGGAGATGGGCTCGCGGCCGTACTTCTGGACCTCGACGACCTTCTCGGGCGTCATGTCCAGCTCGCGGGCCAGCTCTTCCGGCGTCGGCTCGCGGCCGAGGTCCTGCAGCATCTGCCGCTGGACACGGGCCAGCTTGTTGATCACTTCGACCATGTGGACCGGGATGCGGATGGTCCGCGCCTGGTCGGCCATGGCACGCGTGATCGCCTGCCGGATCCACCACGTGGCATAGGTGGAGAACTTGTAGCCCTTGGTGTAGTCGAACTTCTCCACGGCCCTGATCAGGCCGAGGTTGCCCTCCTGGATCAGGTCGAGGAACAGCATGCCGCGCCCGGTGTAGCGCTTGGCCAGCGAGACCACGAGCCGGAGGTTGGCCTCCAGCAGGTGGTTCTTGGCCCGGCGGCCGTCTTCGGCGATCCATTCGAGCTCGGCCCGGACGTCGACCGGCAGGCTCTCGGTCTCGCCGCCGCCGAGCTGCTCCTCGGCGAACAGACCGGCCTCGATGCGCTTGGCCAGCTCGACCTCCTGCTCGGCGTTGAGCAGGGGGACCTTGCCGATCTGCTTGAGGTAGTCCTTCACCGGGTCGGCGGTGGCGCCGGCGGCGGCCACCTGGGCGACCGGGGCGTCGTCGTCGTCGTCGGACAGGATGAGGACCTCGTCCTCGCTCTTGTCCGCGGTGGCGACGGTGGCGGCGACGTCGGCGGCCTTGGGCTCGTCGTCGGAGTCGTCGTCGGAGTCACCCTCGGACTCGGCGTCGTCCTCGGCCACGATGTCGTCGACCTCGATGTCCTCGAGGTCCTCCAGCTCCACGTCGCCGTCGAGCTCGAGATCGTCGTCGTCGTCCGCGTCGGTCGCCTTGAGGCCCTCGGGTGCCTTCGGCTTGGTCTCGGCAGGCCCAGCGCTGACTTCTGGCTTGGCCTTCTTGGCGGCGGCCGGAGCCGCCTTCTTCGGAGCGGGAGCGGCCTTCTTGGCCGGAGCCGGCTTCTTGGCGGCCGGCTCGGCCTCAGCGGCGCCCACGACCGCGGTCACGGTCTCGGGCTGCTGCTCTTTGGCGGCCGCTGCCGTCTTGGTCTTGACGGGGGCAGCGGTGCGGCGCTTTGCTGGACCACGAGACTTCTTCGGCGCAGCCGAATCCGCGGCGGTCACCACCACGGTCACGCCCTCTTTGCTGAGGTTCCGCAAGAACGCGGCGGCGTGCGACATGGGGATGTCCGCCTCCTCGAAGGCCTGACGGACATCCTCAGACTCGAGGAAACCCTGCGAGCGCCCACGCTCGAGCAGTCGCTGAATGACGGGCTCGTTCAGCTCTTGTGGCTTCGAGCGAGTCGAACTTGCAGGCGACACGAACACCTCTCGAACGAACGCGTGGCGACAATGGACCCAGATGCCCGCTGGGGGCTGTTGCCTCTCTCGGAGATCGGTGAGGCCGTGCGAAGCGCGACGGACCTGACACAGCATTGTGGCACGACCCCGCACTCCATACGGCCACCTCCCGGCGGTTGTCCTCCACCCTAGGCCGACCGAGACAGTAGTGCGTACGTAAGCGGGGCACTGATACCCGAAAGCAACCGTTATGACTGTTTCATTCAGTCACTCTTCGTGGCCGGCGGGACGTGAATTGCGAGCGCGGTAACGTCATCATCCTGTTCATATCCAGACAACATCCGGTCAACCAGGAAGTCCAGCAACATGTGCGGACTGCTGACCACCTCAGGCGGCGCTTCGGTCACAACACTGCAAATCTCTGCGAGACCGGCGTCAAGCCCTCGCTTCCTGTTCTCCACGAGACCGTCTGAGTAGAGCACCGCGGTGTGTCCCGGCGGCACCACGAACCGGAATTGCCGGCGGCTGGTCGGCCAGCCCAGCGGCGTGCCGGGCTCGGCGTCGCACAGGATCGCCGTGCCCTGGGGCGAGACGAGGACGGGCGGCGGGTGGCCGGCCATGGCCAGCGTGCCCTCGCCGGTGACCGGCTCGACGACCATGTAGGCCAGCGTGGTGACCTGCTCCTCCTCTTCCGTGGCCTCGAAGACCCGGTCGAGGCCCGTGAGCACGGCGGCGGGCGGCGGATTGGTGAGCGCCAGGGCCCGCATCGCGTTGCGGATACGGCCCATGCCGGCCGCCGCCTTGACGCCCTTGCCCATGACGTCGCCGACGACCGCCGCGACACGCCCGTCCTGCAGCACGAACGCGTCGTACCAGTCGCCGCCGACCTGGACGTGGCGGCTGCCCGAACGGAAGCGCTGGGCCAGCACCAGGCCCTTGACCACGGGCAGGCGGTCGGGCAGCAGGCTGCGCTGCAGCGTCTCGGCCGTGCGGTGCTCACGCTCGAAGAGCGTGGCCCGCTCCACGGCCAGGGCGCACTGCCCGGCCAGCGCCTCCAGGAAGACGCCGTCCTCCTGGGAGATCTTCTGCGGGCGCGTGAACGAGAAGCGCAGTGCGCCGAGCGCCCGGCCGGCGGCCAGCAGCGGCAGGCCGACCCAGGCCCGCTCGTCGCCCTGGCTGATGAACCCGGCCAGCGCCTCCTCGTCGTCGCCGGCCTCCAGCAGCTGGGCCTTCAGCGACTCGGGCGACTCGGCGAAGACCGGACGGCGGCTGTTGACGGCCATCGTCATCACGTTGGAGTGGGACAGCGGGATCTCGTCGCCCGAGCCCTGGACCTCGGGGATGCCCTCGCCGTTGACCAGCTTGAGCGCGGCGCGGTCGGTGTCGAGCAGCGCCACGGCCGAGCGGTCGGCGGCCAGGGCGGTGCGGCCCACATCGATGATGACCTGGACGACCTGCTCGACCGTCAGGGCCTCGGCGAGCTGGGCCGTCGCGCCCTGGAGCCGGGCGGTGCGCAGGGCGGCGGCGCCGAGCTGGTCGGTCAGCCTGCCGCGCATCTCCTCGGCCTCGCGCTGCGGGGTGACGTCGGTGTTGGCGCCGACCCACTCCACGACCCTGCCGTGCCTGATGATCGGCACGGCGCGCACCTCGAAGTGGCGGTAGCCGCTGGCCCGGGTGCGGACCCGGTAGTTCCACTCGAACATCGTGCGGCCGCGCAGCGCCTCGCGCCAGGCCTCCTCGGTCTGCTGGCGCTCCTCGGGGTGGACGACCTCCAGCCAGCCGTTGGCGAGGTACTCCTCCAGCCCCTGGCCGGTGATGGCGCGCCACTGGGGCGCGTCCTCGACGACGGCGCCCGTGGGCGAGGTGATCCAGACGAGCTGGGACTGCGCCTCGACCAGCGAGCGGTAGCGCTCCTCGCTGCGGCGCAGCGCCTCCTCGGTCTGCCGGCTCTCGGTCACGTCGAGGCCGACCAGCGCGATGGCGCGCAGCTCGCCCGCCTCGTCGTGGACCGGCGAGAACGACAACGACCAGTGGCGGGTGTCGCCCTCTGCGGAACGCACCCGCACGCGGCCCTCGGTGACCGGCGCGTCACTCTCGATGACGGCCTGGACGGCGTGGGTGATGATCTGGCTCAGGTCGGCCGCCAGCACCTCGACCGGCAAGCGGCCCACCAGGCGCTCGGCGGGCACGCTGACGACGTCGCTGAACACGTCGTTGACCCGCTGGACGCGGCCATCGGCGTCGAAGAACGCGAAGGCGAACTCGGCCTCCGACAGCATGCCCTTGAACAGGGCGGAGTCTGAGATGTCCACATCCGACTCCCGGGGACGGGGAACGGAGGTCTCGGCGCTCATGGTCGGCACCTCCGTCGCGTGCCAGGGTCTCCCACGCGGCACATCTCCATAACTGTGTATCGGCGTAGCGCAGCTCCGGGCGACCGGATTCTGCAGTACATCATCGGCGATGGGCATGCGCCGACGGAAGCCCCCGCCGCCGCCCGGTCGCCATAAGGGTCAACGCATCCTGTCAAAGTCGCTCCACATTGCGCAGCAAGATCAGGTTACTCGCCCTTGGCCGCGCGCTTGGCCTCCTGTTTGGCGGCGCGCACCCGGCCCAGGCTGTCGGTGTCGACCACGTCGGCGACCGAACGGTATGACCCCTCCTCGCCGTAGAGTCCGGCTGCCTCACGCCAGCCTGACGGCTTGACCCCCAGCTGCTTGCCCAGCAATGCCAAAAAGATCTGGGCCTTCTGCTTGCCGTATCCCGGAAGGGCCTGCAGTCGTTTCAACAAGTCTTTCCCGTCGGCCGCGTCGCTCCAGATGAGCTCGGGCCGCCCGTCGTAGTGTTCGACGAGGTAGGCCGCGAGCTGCTGGACGCGGGCGGCCATCGACTTGGGGTAACGGTGCACGGCCGGCTTCTGCGCGAGCAGCGCGGCGAACGCCTCGGGGTCGCAGGCGGCGATCTCCTCGGCGGTCAGGTCGTGCCCGAGCCGCTCCGAGATGGTGTGCGGCCCGGTGAACGCCCATTCCATGGGAATCTGCTGGTCGAGCAGCATGCCGACGAGCAGGGCGAGCGGGCTGCGGCCGAGGAGCTCGTCTGCCTCGTCCCGCTGGGCGAGCTGGATGCGCATGGAAACAGCTTTGCACGAGAAGCGAACACAGGCGCCTCAGAGCCTTGACACAAGGCCGAGAAAAGATGAAATGGGAGCGCAAGTCACCCTGCATACGTTCCTGGGGGTTTGCTCCCGGGTCTCCAGAGGAATCTCACATCTATGCTCGCTCTGGCCACACGCTTCCTCAGGGAGCCGGTCAGTCTCAGGCTGGCCGAAGAGTTCCTGACCGTACCCGTGGACACGATCGACCGGTGCGTGGCCGACGTGTGCGCGTGCGCCGAGCATCTCGGCGTCCCGGCCACGCCCGAGGTCGTGGAGCGCATCGCGCGCGAGCACCTGCTCGCCATCGTGAACTCCGCCCCGCCGCCCCGAAGTCCCCGCTGATCGCGGCTCCACCGATAACATCGGGGTCACCAGGCCGAGTTCTCTTCACCGTTTGCGCCTGGAATACGAGAGAGTGAGGGCGTGCGCCGACACCGACGAGATCCCCGGGAGAGCAGCCCGCCCGACGACGTGTTCCAGGAGATGGTGCAGGCGGCCCGCGAGCTGCTCGCGGTGCGCAGCCCTCTCGACGCGGAGCTGATGGTCTCGGACATGATCGGGGCCTGGTGGGGCAGGCGGGTCAGAGGCGGTGACGTGGAGCAGGTCCTCGGGGAGGGCCTGGTCGACTACGCGGCCAAGGCCGGCACCCCGGCCTCACTGACGCTGCTGGTGTGCCTGGCCTACCTGGGCACCGCCCGTCAGGGCGCCAAGGCCGAGGGCGCGGCGCTGGCGATGATGGAGTCGGGCGTGGCCAGGCCCGGGTGGGCCGACAAGGTCGGCGCGGTCAAGCCCACCGGCTGCTACGTCTCCCGCGACGCCTACGGCGACGAGGACACGGTGATCTGCACGTTCGCCTACCGCTGGAACGAGGCATCGGTGCCGAGCGACCGGCACGCGCTGGTCGTGGTCGTCGACCACAACATGAGCGGCATGGCCCGCGACGCGTGGGTGTCCTCGCACGTCGACAAGCTGCTGGAGCAGGCCAGGGCCGAGGCGGCGGGCAACCCGATGCTGCTGTTCGAGGAGATCCAGCCCGAGCAGGCCAGGGCGCTCCTGGACTCGGCCATGAAGGCCACCCGAGAGCCCAAGACGCCACCCCCGGTGAGCGAGAGCTACAGCGCCTACCACGCCTTCGCCCGCGCCCGGCTCAAGGCGCTGCCGCCGGGCCGCAAACGTCCGGCGCCGCTGCACATCGAGGCGCCCTACAGCCGCGAGCGGCGGGCCATGCTGGCCGCCGAGTTCCTGGCCTCCGACGCCGCCGAGCACCTGTCGGACCCGTCGGCGGCCTCGCGCTGCGCCGACCACATCATCGACTACGGCTGCGAGCGCGACTTCAACCGGCCGCTGCGGGTCAGCCCGACCAAGTGCGAGACGTTCCTGCTCGACTGGCTGCCGCGCAAGGTGATGCTGAGCGTGGCCGAGCAGGAGGCGATGCCGCACGTGCTGTCGGCGTGGGTGCGCTTCGCCGCGCGCCGCACCGGCCTGCCCGAGCAGGGGCTCAAGGCCACGCTCGACGCGGTGTGGGAGGCCACGGGCAAGTTCCCCGAGGCCTACCGCGACCCGACGTCGTTCGGGCTCGACCGGCCGCTGCTGGAGCGGCTGCTGCCCGACGGCGACCTGTCGGCGCTGGCCAGGCGGGTGTTCGCGTTCCCCTATCTGCAGGGCGTGCACAACGGGATCGACCTCGACCGGCTCAACCCGGCCGACGAGGCCGACCGGCGCACGTTACTGGAGATCGACCACGGCGGCGTGATCGACCAGGAGCACCTGGCCTGGCACGAGGAGATCGCGACCCGGCTGTGGGACGGCGACCCGCCCCAGCTGTGGGAGGCCGCCCAGCGCCTGCTCGACCTCGGCCACGACCGCCACGACGTGCTCCACGTGCTGATCGAGATCGCCGAGCGCATCGGCGGCGACCCAGACGAGCTGGCCGCGGCGCTCGACGACATCGCCGACATCCCCGACGAGATCTAGAGTCCGTCCCATGTCGATGTACCGCCGGCTGGCCATGGGCCGCTACCTCGCCTCCGAGCACACCCAGGGGCCGTGGGACCCGGGCTCCCAGCACATGGGTCCGGTGACCGCCCTGATCGTGCACGAGCTCGACCGCACCGCGCCCCTGCCCGGCCTGGCGCTGTCCAGGCTGGCGGTCGACGTGTTCGCCCCGGTCCCCGTGGCCGAGCTGGAGGTCGTCACCGACGTCGTCCGCGACGGCAAGCGGGTGCAGTGCCTGTCGGCGGCCGTGCTGTCCGGCGGCCGCGAGTACGCCAGGGCCACCGCATGGCGCATCCGTGAGGCCGACACGCCCGCCACGCCGGCCGCCGGGCCGCCCGCGCCCGTGCCGCCGCCCTCGCCCGAGCACGCGGCGTCCTACCTGGTGTCGGGTTTCGGCTACGGCAGGGCGTTCGACTGGCGGTTCGCCCGCGGCGGCCCGATGCTGACCGGCCCGGCCACGGTGTGGGGCAGGCTGACCGTGCCGCTGGTGGAGGGCGAGGAGATCACCCCGTTCGAACGGCTGGCCGCGTTCGCCGACAGCGGCAACGGCGTGAGCCCGGCCGTCGACTTCGCCACCCACCTGTTCGTCAACGTCGACCTGACGATCTCGCTGTTCCGCACGCCGGTGGGCGAATGGACCTGCATGGACGCGGCCACCGCGATCGGCCCCGCCGGCCGCGGCCTGACCCGGACCACCCTGTACGACGAGCGCGGCGAAGTCGGCTCGGCGACTCAGACGTTGTACGTCGCGCCGAGGTAGCGCTGCGCCATGATGGTGGGATGGTGATCGACCTCAACGCCGACCTCGGTGAGGGTTTCGGCATCTGGCGGCTCGGCGACGACCTGGCGCTGCTCGACATCGTCACCAGCGCCAACGTCGCCTGCGGCTTCCACGCGGGCGACCCCGTGACGATCAGGCGCACGTGCGCCGCGGCCGTCGACCGCGGCGTGTCGATCGGCGCCCAGGTGTCCTACCGCGACCTGGCCCACTTCGGCCGCAGGGAGATGGACGTCGAGCCCGAGGAGCTGTGCGCCGAGGTGCTCTACCAGCTCGCGGCCGTCGACGGCATCGCCAGGGCGATGGGCGGCCGGGTCTCCTACGTCAAGCCGCACGGCGCCCTGTACAACCGGGTGTGCCGCGACGAGGTGCAGGCGGCGGCGGTGATCGACGCCGTGGCCGACTACGACCCGTCGCTGCCGGTGCTGACGCTGCCGGTCTCGGTCGTGCACGAGGTGGCCGCCGCGGCGGGCGTGCCGACGGTGAGCGAGGCGTTCGCCGACCGGGCGTACACGGCGGCGGGGGCGCTGGTGCCGCGGCGGGAGGCGGGCGCGGTGATCCACGACGTGGCGGCGGTGACCGCGCGGGCCCGCCGGATGGCCCTGGAAGGCTCTGTGACGGCCGTCGACGGCAGTCCGGTGTCCGTCTCCGCCCGGTCGCTGTGCGTCCACGGAGACACCCCTGACGCCGTCGGGCTCGCCCGTGCCGTGCGCAACGACCTGCTGGCGGCCGGAGTGGTCCTGCAGGCGTTCGCGTGATCCGTGCGGTGGGAGAGCACGCGCTGCTCGTGGAGACCGGGTCGCTGGCGGCCTCCCACCGGCTCGACGCGGCTCTGCGGGCCGAGCGGCCCGAGGGGGTCGTGGAGGTCGTGCCGGGGCCGGAGACCGTGCTCGTGGTGGCGCCGGGCGCCGATCGGGAGCGGTTGCGGGCCAGGCTGGCGGCCATGACCCGATCGGCGGGCGGGGCGGCGGGCGGGGCGGACGCTCCGGCCGGGCCGGTGGTGACGATTCCCGTCGTCTATGACGGCGCCGACCTTGATTCCGTCGCGGCGCTGGCCGGGATCTCGGCCGAGGAGGTGGTCGTCCGGCACACCGGGCGCGAGCTGGTGGTCGGGTGGCTGGGGTTCGCCCCGGGGTTCGCCTATCTGACCGGGCTCGACCCCGTGCTCGAACTGCCCCGGCTGGACACGCCGCGCACGTCGGTGCCGGCCGGCTCGGTGGCGGTCGCGGGGCCGTACTCGGCGGTCTACCCGGCCGCCTCGCCCGGCGGGTGGCGGCTGCTGGGGCGCACGGCGAGGCGGGTGTGGGACGTGTCGGCCGAGCCGCCGTCGTTGTTCCGGCCGGGGATGCGCGTGCGGTTCGAGCGCGCATGATCGAGGTGATCGCGCCCGGTCCGTACGCGACCGTCCAGGATCTGGGGCGGCCCGGCCTGGCCCATCTGGGCGTTCCGCGTTCGGGGGCGGCCGACGCGCCGAGCCTGCGGCTGGCCAACCGGCTGGTGGGCAACCGCGAGGACGCGGCGGGCATCGAGGTGACGTTCGGGCTGGCGCGGCTGCGGTTCCACGAGGGCGCGTGGGCGGCGCTGACCGGCGCGCCGGCGCAGGCGCGGATGGGGGTGCCGTTCTGGGTGCCGCCGGGGGGCGAGCTGCGGCTGGGGGCGCCGGAGTGGGGGCTGCGCACGTACGTGGCGGTGCGCGGCGGCATCGCGGTCGAGCCGGTGCTGGGCAGCCGGTCCACCGACTCGCTGTCGGGGCTCGGCCCCGAGCCGTTGCGGGCCGGGGCGCTGCTGCCGGTGGGCGGCTTCGTCGCCGAGGAGATCTCGGTGGACCTGGCGCCGCCGCCGGGGCCCGCGCCCGCCGTGCTGCGGGTGCTCGCCGGGCCGCGGGACGACTGGTTCGTCCCGGGGGCGCTGGAGGCGCTGTGCGGGGGGCCGTACGCGGTCAGCCAGGACAGCAACCGCGTCGGGGTGCGGCTGCACGGGCCCGAGCTGACGCGGGCCAGGAAGGGCGAGCTGCCGAGCGAGGGCATGGTCACCGGCGCCGTGCAGGTGCCGCCGAGCGGGCAGCCGATCGTGTTCCTCGCCGACCACCCGCCCACGGGCGGCTACCCGGTGATCGCGGTGGTGCGCCAGGCCGACCTGCCGGTCGCGGCGCAACTGCGGCCCGGCGACGAGGTGCGCTTCACAACGCGACCTGGCCGCTGACGCAGGTGACGACCGACCCGCCGACCCACACGTCCCGCTCGTCGGCGGTGATCCGCACGCGCCCCGCCCGGCCGAGCACGGTCCCCTGCCCCGCCGTGTACGGCGCCTTCACCCGCCCCGTGCGCAGCAGGAACTGGGCCAGGGACGCGTGCAGGCTGCCGGTCACCGGATCCTCGACGTCGGGCGCGAACACGCGCACCTCGTAGGCGTACGGCGAGCCCTCCGGGCACGGCCCCGCCACGCCGACCATGTGCTCGATCGCGCCCGGCCGCAGCTCCAGCACCTCCTCGGCGGCGGCGAGCAGCACCACCACCCACCCGGGCCCGTTGTCGGCCCATTCGACGGCCAGCATCCGCTCGCGTCCGATGCGCAGCGTCTCGGCCAGGCGCTCGGCGAGCTCCTCCTCGACCGGCCCCGACCGCACCAGCTCGGGCGCGGCGAAGGCGAGCCCGTCCTCGGTCCTGCGCACCCGGATCAGCCCGGCGTCGCACTCCTGGACGATCTCCGCCGCGTCGCGCGGCCGGCCGCCGCTCTCCAGCCAGGCGTGGCACGTGCCGAGCGTGGGATGTCCGGCGAAGGGCAGCTCGCCGCTCCCGGTGAAGATCCGGACCCGGTAGTCGGCCCCGGGCACGGTCGGGGGCAGCACGAACGTCGTCTCGGACAGGTTCGTCCAGGCGGCGAAGCGCCCCATCTCCTCGGTGTCCAGCCCTTGGCCGTCGAGCACGACCGCGAGCGGGTTGCCGCGATAAGGGACGGAGGTGAACACGTCGACCTGACGGAATGCACGTTGCATACGCGCAGTCTGGCCGACGGGTCTTCCGCCGGTAACCCCGCGCGCTCACACTGGGCGATGTGGCGGACTACGACGTGCTGGTGCTCGGCTCCGGCCCCGGCGGGCAGAAGGCCGCCATCGCGGCGGCGAAGCTGGGCCGGCGGGTCGCCGTCGTCGAGAAGCGGAACATGATCGGCGGCGTCTGCATCAACACCGGCACGATCCCGTCCAAGACGCTGCGCGAGGCGGTCCTCTACCTCACCGGCCTAAACCAGCGCGAGCTGTACGGCGCCAGCTACCGCGTCAAGGACGAGATCACGGTCGCCGACCTCGGGATGCGCACCCAGCACGTGATCGGCCGCGAGGTCCAGGTGATCCGCAGCCAGCTCGGCCGCAACCACGTCACCGTCCTGCCCGGCACCGGACGTTTCCTCGACCCGCACACCATCGGGATCAGCGGCGAGGAGGAGCGCAAGGTCACCGCCGACCGGATCGTGATCGCCACCGGCACCTCCCCCGCCCGCCCGGACAGCGTGCAGTTCGACGAGCGCACGGTCATCGACTCCGACGCGATCCTGCACCTGGACCGGGTGCCCGAGACCATGGTCGTGGTCGGCGCCGGGGTCATCGGCATCGAGTACGCCTCCATGTTCGCCGCCCTCGGCACCAAGGTGACCGTGGTCGAACGGCGCGAGCGCATGCTGGAGTTCTGCGACCTGGAGATCGTGGAGGCGCTCAAGTACCACCTGCGCGACCTGGCGGTGACCTTCCGCTTCGGCGAGCACGTCGCCGCCGTCGAACGCCGCCCGCGCGGCGCGCTGACCCTGCTGGAGAGCGGCAAGCGCATCCCCGCCGACTGCGTCATGTACTCGGCCGGACGCCAGGGCAAGACGGCCGAGCTGAACCTGGAGGCCGCCGGGCTGGCCGCCGACGACCGCGGCCGGATCCGGGTGGACGAGCACTACGCCACGGCCGTGCCGCACATCTACGCGGTCGGCGACGTGATCGGCTTCCCGGCGCTGGCCGCCACCTCGATGGAGCAGGGCCGGGTGGCCGCCCAGCACGCCTGTGGCGAACCCGTGGAGGAGCTGCGGGAGCTGCCGCCCATCGGCATCTACACGATCCCCGAGATCAGCTTCGTCGGGAGGTCGGAGGACGAGCTGACCCGCGACCGGATCCCGTTCGAGGTGGGCATCTCGCGCTACCGGGAGCTGGCCAGGGGGCAGATCATCGGCGACTCGTACGGGATGCTCAAGCTGCTGGTCTCCTCCGAGGATCGGCGGCTGCTCGGCGTGCACGTGTTCGGCACGGGGGCGACCGAGCTGGTGCACATCGGCCAGACCGTGATGGGCTGCGGCGGGACCGTCGACTACCTGGTCAACGCGGTGTTCAACTATCCGACGCTGGCGGAGTCGTACAAGGTGGCGGCGCTGGACGCGATGAACAAGATGCGGGTGGTGGCCCGGCTCACCGCCGACATGTAACTTCCCCCAATTGTCGGTTCTGACCGCTACGCTCCTCGATGGTTCATCTACTGGAGGCGTACGTGCGCAGCGAGACCGCGGGGAGGTGGCTGCCCGCGTTCCTGCTGCTGGCCGCCATCTGGGGCAACAGTTTCTTCTTCATCAAGGTCGCCGTGGGGGCGCTGCACCCGCTGCAGGTGTCGTTCGGACGCATGGCGGTCGGCGCGGTCACCCTGCTGGTCGTGCTCGCGGTCACCAGGCGGCCGCTCCCCCGCGACCCGCGGCTGTGGGGGCACTTCCAGATCGCCTCCGTCGTGCTCACCACGCTGCCCTTCACCCTGTTCGCCTACGGCGAGCAGTACGTCTCCTCCGTCGTCGCCGCCATCTGGAACGCCACCACGCCGCTGTGCACCCTGGCCTTCACCCTGGTGCTGCGCGCCGAGCGGGCGACCGCCGCGCGGGCGGCCGGGCTCGGACTCGGGTTCGCCGGCGTCATGGTGGTGCTCGGGGTGTGGCAGCCCATGGCGGGCGGGCAGCTCGGCGGCAGCCTGGCCTGCTTCGGGGCGGCGCTCTGCTACGGGGTCGGCGGGGCGTACATGGGCCGCTTCATCACCGGGCGGCGGTCCGAGCCGCCGGTGGTGCTGGCCGCGGGGCAGCTCCTGACCGGCGCGGTCCAGCTCGCGGTGATCACGCTGGTGGCGGGCGTGCCGCTGGTGGACACCGCGGCGCCCGCCGAGGTCTGGTGGAGCCTGCTGGGCCTTGGCGGCCTCGGCACCGGCGTGGCCTACCTGCTGCTGTACCGGGTCCAGGCCCTGGCGGGCGTGACGACGACCTCGACGGTGACGTACCTGCTGCCGGTGTTCGCGGTGGCCTCCGGCGTGCTGCTGCTCGACGAGACGATCACCTGGAACCAGCCGGTGGGCGCGCTGGTCATCCTGCTGGCCATCGCGCTCACCCAGGGCGCGCTGCGCGTGCCCGCGCGCTCAGCCCTCCGATGAGGGACGGCGGCCGCGGGGGGCGGGCTTCTTGCGGCCCGCCACCAGCGTGTCGCCGGTCGCCGGGGCCGGCGCGGGCTCCTCGGTCGCCGGCGGGCCGGCGGGCCGCGTGCGGGGCCGGGGGTGCGGCATGGTGTCCGTCATGGGCGAGGGCGCGTCCCCGGCCTGCTGCCCGGTCTCCCCGTTCTGGGGGACGGCGTCCTCGGCCGGTTTCGACTGGCGGGCGGGCGTGTCGGCGTCGCGCAGCGAGGCGATGACCCGGTCGGCCTCGGCGTCGGCGGCGAACTCGCTGGCCGCCTCGCTCTCCCTCCTGCGGATCACCACCATGTGGTCGACCGACAGCCGTCCCGCGCCCACGACGGCCAGCAGGATGGCGGCCGCCCCGAGCAGGATCAGCTCGTTCATGCTGATGGGGTTGAGCGGCGGGGCCACCAGGAAGACGCCCAGCGCCTCGGCGAACAGGATCAGCCCGGTGACGGCGACCCCCAGCCCGGCGATCAGCAGCGCCCCGCCGATCAGCTCGGTGAGCATGGTGACCGTGGCCCACGCGCCGGGCGCGGGCGCACCCTGCTGGAGGAACTTCGCGCCGGTGGCGGTGAGCCCGTCCTCCAGCTTGGTCCAGCCGTTGGCGAAGAAGATGCCGCCCACGCCGACGCGGGCGACTAAGGCGGCGACATCACGCAGGGCCTGTTTCACGGTATTTGTCTGCCCTGTTCGGGTCATGGCACACCTCAATCACGGCTGAGCAGCACGGCCACCGCGACGGCGGTCAGGCCGAGCAGGACGACGCTGACGATCACGGTCGTGTGCAGGGCGTTGACGAAAGCCCAGCGTGCGGCGCCGAGCAGCGCGTCGCCGGTGCTGCCGCCGATCTCGCGGGCGACGTGGGCGGCCCCGGCCAGCGACTGCCTGGCCTGGTCCATGCGGCCCACGGACACGCCGGGCACGGCGGGCAGGGCGGGCGCGTAGGCGAGCGTGGTGATCGTGCCGAGCACCGCGACGCCGAGGCCCGCGCCCAGCTCGTACGCGGTCTCCTCGATGGCCGCGGCCCCGCCGGCCCGGGACTCGGGGACCGAGGACATGATCGTGTCGGAGGCGGCCAGCAGCGCCACCTGCACGCCGAACCCGATGCCCACGAAGCAGACCGCCAGCATCACGGGATGGCCCTCGACGCCCCAGCCCAGCGTGGGCGTCAGGGCCAGCGCGACGAGCCCGAGCCCGCCGCTCATCGTGGCGCGCATGCCGATCCTGGGCAGGATGTGGGCCGCCGCGAGGCCGCCGGTGACGGCCGACAGCACAAGCGGCAACATCCTGACCGCCGCGCGCACCGGGCTGTCCCCCAGCACGAGCTGCAGGTACTGGGCCAGCATGAGCTGGAGCCCGACCAGCGCGAACACGCCCAGCAGCACGCCGGCCACGCCGGTGGTGAACTCGCGCCGCCGGAACAGGGCCAGCTCCAGCAGCGGCGCCGGCAGACGGGACTGGCGGCGGACGAACGCGACCAGCAGGCCCGCGCCGCCGAGGAAGACCAGCACCGAGGCCCAGAACGGAAGCAGGCTCCCCGCCCCGGCCTCCTTCAGCCCGAAGGCCAGGGCGAGCAGGCCGAGCACCGACAACACGGCGCTCGTCGAGTCCCAAGGGCGTTCCCTGCGCAGCGGCGACTCCGGCAGCAGCCGGACGGCCAGGGGCAGCAGCACCAGCAGGATCGGCACGTTGATCAGGAAGACCGCGCCCCACCAGACGCCCACCAGTACGCCGCCGATCAGCGGGCCCACCGCCGCCCCGGCCGCGGCCACCGCGCTCCAGACGCCGAGCGCGACGGCCCGCTCGCGGCGGTCGGTGAACACCTGGCGGATCAGCGAGAGCGTGGCCGGCATGATCATGGCGCCGCCGACGCCGAGCAGCGCCCTGGCCAGGATCAGGGTCAGCGGCGTGGGCGCGAACGCCGCTCCCGCCGAGGCCACGCCGAACAGCACGAAGCCGCCCAGCACCAGCCGCTTGCGGCCGTAGCGGTCGCCGAGCGTGCCGAACACGATGAGCAGCGGCGCGACGACGAGCGAGTAGCTGTCGATGATCCACAGCAGCTCGACGGAGGACGGTTCGAGCGCGGCCGTGAGCGCGGGCACCGCGATGTGCAGGACGGTGGCGTCGACCGTGATCAGCAGCAGGCTCAGGCAGAGCAGCACGAGGACGGCCCAGCGGTTGTCCCGTCGCGGGCGATCGGCACGCCGTACGAGGGGTGCGGCCTGGGTGACGGTCATGGGCCTCCTTGCAGGCCGATCCGGTCACCAGGGCCTGCACGTGCAGAACGGTCGAAAGCGGGGGAACTCACGGGGGCGGTCTCGCGCCCTCTCCTGCCGTGGCTCCCCACTCCGGCTTGCGTGGCAGCTTAGGCCATGCCAGGCGCTCGGCATAGCGGTATGGGCCGATCCGCGACGCCCCCCACCTCTCTAGTGAGATACAGCCATATGTCCGGATCTACCCAACCTCCATTCGTCACCCGATCATGGGAGCCGTGGGGAACGACGGAAGTGCCGGGAAAGACGATATTTCCGATAAGTCCTCACGCGAGTGGTGCACCGAGGCCCTCACCAGGCTGAACGCGGGCCGTCCCGAATCGGCGCTGGAGGCCGCGCGCCGGGCGGCCGACCTCGACCCCGGCGACGAATGGGCCTGCCGCCTCATCAGCCTGGCCCACGAACGCCAGGGCCGCGACGCCGACGCCCTCCCCCCGGCCGAACGCGCCGTGGACCTCGCGCCCGGCTCCTGGTCCGCCCGCCTGCGCCTGGCCGCGATCTCCCGCCGGATCCCCGGCCGCTGGTCCGCTGCGGTCGCCGACGCCGTGCTGGCCGCGCGGTTCGCCCCCGAGGAGGCCGACCCCGACGTCCTGCTCGGCGACCTGGCGCTGCTGCGCGGCGACCATCCGGAGGCGGGACGGGCCTACCGCGCCGCGCTCGCCACGGCCCCCGCCCATCCGCAGGCCCGCGTGAACCTGGCCCTGTGCCTGCTGCGCTGGGACCGTCCGCGCCCGCACCACGACCCCGCCTGGCCGGTCGACCCACGCCAGACGGGACGCGCCAGGCGGGCGCTGGAGGTGTGGGCGCGCCAGGCCCGGATGCTGCTCGCCCTGGCCACGATCGCCGTCACGGCGGCCGCGCCGGCCCTCGACTCGGCGGTGTGGGCCCGGTGGTGCGGGTTCGCCGCGCTGGCCGCGCTGGTGCCGCTGACGGTCCGGCAGGCGCGGCGGGTGGGGGTCTGGGCGTACGTGCCGGCCATGGCCGGGCGCGATCCCTGGCTGGGCGCGGCCGTGGTGTCGGCCGGGTTGTCGGTGCCGGCGTTCGCGGGGTGGCTGCTGCTGGGCGCGGTGCCGGCGGCGCCGTCCTGGCGGGATCCGGTGTGGGCGGGGCTGGCCGGGATCGTGGTGCTGATGTGGCCGGCGCTGGCCGTCGTCCGGGTGCTGGCGGAGGCGTGGCGTGGGCGGCCGATGCCCGCGCTGGCCGAGCTGGCCCGCGCCACGGACGAGCGCACGGCGGCCAGGAACGCCGGCGTGACGTTGTGGATCGTCCTCATCAGGACCTGGTCGGTGCTGGTGCCGCTGGTCGGCGGGGCGCTGGCGGTCGAGCCGCGGGCCGCGGTGGCGGCGGTGGCGGTGCCGTTACCGATGCTGCGGGCCTGGCTGCGGGCCCGCCGCGGGGGCGACGGGTGGCTGCTCGCCGCGGGAGGTCTCGTGGCGCTCGCCGCCCTCGGCTGCGCCGTCGGCGGCGCGCTGGGGTCGGCGTGGGGATGGCGGGCGGGGCTGGGCGCGCTCGGCGCGGCGATGACGGTGTTCGCGGCGCACGCCCTGCGCGCGTGGTGGCGCGGCGCGCCGGGGCCCTGGCGGGCCTCGCTCGTCATGTGCGACCTGCCCATGGGCGGCGCGCCCTCGGTGGCCCTGACCCCGGAGGCGCGCCAGGCGTTCTCCTACGCCAGGAGCCTCGTCCTGTCCTACGGCGACCCCGCGGGCCCCCGGGTCGTGGGCGCGGCCGGGTCCGTCACCTCCTCCGGCGAGCTGCGGCTGATCGCCGGGCCCGAGGCGTGGGAGGGCGTGGCGGCCGACCCGCGCGTCGCGGTGTTCGCGGCCGACCCGTTGCAGCGGCGGTTCTGGGTGGAGGTACGCGGCATCGCCCTGGCCGGCCCGGACGTCCTGCGCGTCACCCCCAAGCAGGTGCTCGTCGGCGAGTTCCCCGGCAGGCACCAGCGACGGTGAATAGAGTTTTGTTCTATGCGGACCCTGCGCACCCCCGAAGAGCGTTTCGCGAGCCTGCCCGACTTCCCCTACGAGCCCCGCCACGCCGACCTGCCGGACGGCCCGCGCATGGCCTACGTCGAGGCCGGCCCCGCGGACGGCGAGCCGGTCGTCCTGCTGCACGGCGAGCCGAGCTGGTCCTTCCTCTACCGCCACGTCATGCGCGAGCTGGCCGCGGCCGGGCTGCGCGCGATCGCCCCCGACCTGATCGGCTTCGGCCGCTCGGACAAACCCGTGGACCCCGCCGAGCACACCTACGCCAGGCACGTCGAGTGGACCCGCGCGCTGCTGTTCGACGTGCTGGCCCTGGACCGCGTCACCGTCGTCGGCCAGGACTGGGGCGGCCTGATCGGGCTGCGGATCGCCGCCGAGCACCCTGAGCGCGTGGCCAGGATCGTGGCCGCCAACACGGGGTTGCCCTCGGGTGACATTCCCATGCCCGACGTCTGGCACCGCTTCAGGGACACCGTCGCGAGCGCCCCCACGCTGGACATCGCCCGGCTGGTCCAGGCGGGCTGCCGGACGCGCCTCAGCGACGAGGTGCGGGCGGCCTACGACGCGCCGTTCCCGGACGAGTCGTACAAAGCGGGCCCGCGTGCCCTGCCCGGGCTCGTGCCGACCACGCCCGACGACCCCGCCGCGCCCGCCAACCGCGCTGCCTGGCAGATCCTCACCACGCTGGACCGCCCGTTCCTGGTGGCCTTCTCCGACGGCGACCCCATCACCGGCGGCATGGCGCCCATCATGCTCAAGGCCGTCGCGGGCACGGCCGGGCTGTCCCATCCCGTGATCGCCGGCGCCGGCCACTTCCTCCAGGAGGACGCCGGCACCGAACTCGGACGTCGGATCGCCCTTTTCGTGACCTCCACCTAGCGTGTCAGGCCCGCCCAATCGTCGGTCGGGTGCGGTATAACCGGGGGCGGACCGGGGAGGCGTGATGCGTGAGTCCGACAGGGCCCAGGCCGCGGGGCGGGCCGCGGCGCGGGATCTGTTCGAGCAGGTGAGACTGCGTTATTTCCAGATTCCCCCCGCCGTGCGCCGGGTGCTCTACGCCGTGCTGCTCATCGTCGTCATGGGCGTGGGCGCGGCGCTCGGCTGGGATCTGCTGAAGACGTTCCCCCTCGTCCTGCTGGCCCTCGCCTTCGTGGCGCTGACCATGCGCTTCCCGCGCGCCGCCGCGACCGCGCTGGTCGTGGCCGGCTGGGTCGTGCTGGCGCTGCCGCTGTTCTCCTGGCGCTTCCCCCCCGGCTCCATGGCGCTGCACGCGATGGTCGGGCTCGCCCTGCCCGTGGCCGCCGCCGCCCACCTCGTCCGCTGGGTCACGCCGTGGGTCACCACGCTGGCCGCGCTCGTGCCGGCCGGGGTGCTGGCCTTCGGGCTCTCCTTCGTGTCGGCCGCCGTCGCGCTCTGGGGCGCCTGCCTGGCGGCCGTCGTCGTGCTGGTCCACCGGTTCCTCCAGGCGCGCCGGGCCAAGGCCGAGCTGTCGGCCGAGGAGCAGCAGGTGCGCGTGCGCGCCCGCGAGGGCCGGCCCGAGCCGCAGGCCGACAAGGCGGGCGCGCCGCCGCAGATCTCCGTCGAGGAGGCGCTGGCCGAGCTGGAGGGCATGATCGGGCTGGCGCCGGTCAAGGAGCAGGTCCGCTCGATCGCCGCCTCCATCGAGGCCACCCGGCTGCGGGCCGAGGCCGGCTACACCGCCGAACGCCCGACCAGGCACTTCGTCTTCGTCGGCCCGCCGGGCACCGGCAAGACCAGCGTGGCCCGCGCACTGGCCAAGATCTTCTACGCGTTCGGCCTGCTGGAGACCCCCTACGTGGTCGAGGCGCAGCGGGCCGACCTGGTGGGCGAGTTCCTGGGCGCGACCGCGATCAAGACCAACGAGCTGGTCGACCGGGCGCTCGGCGGCGTGCTGTTCGTCGACGAGGCCTACGGCCTGGTCAACTCCTCCGACGGCCAGCCCGACAGGTTCGGCGCCGAGGCCGTCCAGACCCTGCTCAAGCGGGCCGAGGACGACCGCGAGCGCCTGATCATCATCCTGGCCGGCTACGAGCAGGAGATGGCCTCGTTCCTGTCCAGCAATCCGGGCCTGGCCAGCAGGTTCGCCACCCGGGTGCGCTTCCCCAGCTACTCCGCCCCCGAGCTGGCCGAGATCACCGAGGTGCTCCAGCGGCGCCGGGGCGACACGATGGCCCCCGACGCCGGGCGCGCCCTGCTCGGCCTCTACGAGGACGTCCAGCGGCGCGGCCTGGTCGACGAGCTGGGCAACGCCCGGTTCGTGCGCAGCCTGGTCGAGGCCGCCGCGCAGGCCAGAGACGTGCGCGTGGTGGGCGCCGGCGGCACCCCGACCACCCACGACCTGGTGACCACCACCACGCCCGACGTGACCAAGGCGTTCGAGGAGCTGACCGCCCGCTTCCGCGGCTACGTGGCCACGCCCACGCTGGAGGAGGCGCTGGCCGACCTCGACACGATGGCCGGTCTGGAGCCGGTCAAGCGGCAGGTGCACGCCATCGCCGCCCAGCTCCAGGTGGCCCGCATGCGGCAGGAGCGCGGGCTGCCCACGCCGCCGCAGATGCGCCACTTCGTCTTCGCCGGGCCGCCCGGCACCGGCAAGACCACCGTCGCGCGGGTGCTCGGCCGCGTCTTCGCCGCGCTCGGCCTGCTGGCCAGGCCCGACGTCGTCGAGGCCCACCGGGCCGACCTGGTCGGCCAGCACCTCGGCGCGACCGCGATCAAGACCAACGAGCTGGTCGACCGGGCGCTCGGCGGCGTGCTGTTCATCGACGAGGCCTACAGCCTGGTCAACCCCGGCTACGCGGGCGGCGACGCCTTCGGCTCCGAGGCCGTCCAGACCCTGCTCAAACGGGCCGAGGACGACCGCGACCGGCTGGTCATCGTGCTGGCCGGCTACCCGCGCGAGATGGACTCCTTCCTGGCCACCAACCCCGGCCTGGCCAGCCGGTTCAACCAGCGCGTGGCCTTCCCCAGCTACTCGCCGCGCGAGCTGTCGCAGATCGCGGTGCTGCTGGCCGGCAAGGCCGGCGACAGCTTCGACGAGCAGGCCCTGCGCGACCTCGACGAGGTGTTCGCCTGGGTGTGCGAGGAACGGCTGATCGACGGCCTGGGCAACGGCCGCTTCGCCCGCTCGTTGTTCGAACGGGCCGCGATGCGCCGCGACGTGCGCCTGGCCGCCCACGCGTCGGGCGGCGGGTCGGCCAGCGCCGCCGACCTCACGACGATCACCAGCGACGACGTGCGCACCGCCGTGGACGAACTTTCCGGACGTTAACCCCTCTTTGGCATTTCCCCGCGCCACGATGCTGCTGGCTGTAGCAGTATGACTACCTATCGTGCGCATCCGGGAGGGGGACGATGGCGGGGTTCCTGGCCCGCAGGCTGCTCAACTACGTGGTGCTGGTCGGCGTGGCCGCGAGCCTGGCGTACCTGCTGGCCGCCGGGGCGCTCGACCCGCGTTCCAACTACGCCGACCGCACCCCGAAACCGCCGCCCGCCGTCGTCGACGCCCAGCTCACCGCGCTCAACCTCAACGACAAGACCCCGCTGCTGCAGCGCTACGCCACCTGGGCCGCGGGCGTGCTGCACGGCGACTTCGGCAGGACGGTCACCGGCTCGCCGGTCAACGACGACCTCAGGCGGCGGATGGGGGTCACGTTCCGGCTGGTCATCCTGGGTCTGCTGTTCGGGAGCCTGCTGGGGGTGCTGGTGGGCGCGTACGCGGCGGTGCGGCAGTACGGCTGGTTCGACCGGCTCTCGACGGGCCTGTCGTTCGTCGTGCTCGCGGTGCCGGTCGTGGTGCTGGCCAACATGCTGATCCTGGCCGCCGCCTGGGCCAACGACAACCTCTTCGGCCGCCAGGTGCTGCTGGTCAGCGGCGAGTACAGCGCCGGCCTGGAGACCGGGTTCTGGGGTTACGTGCTCGACCGGCTGCAACACCTGATCCTGCCGACGATCTCGCTGTCCGTCGGCCTGGTCGCGGTCTTCAGCCGCTACCAGCGCAACATGATGCTCGACGTGCTCGGCGCCGACTTCGTCCGTACGGCCAGGGCCAAGGGGCTGAGCAGGGGCCGGGCGCTGACCCGCCACGCGCTGCGCACCGCGCTGATCCCGGTGGCCACCTACTTCGCCTTCACGTTCGGCACCCTGCTGACCGGGGCCACCTTCACCGAGAAGATCTTCGGCTGGCACGGGCTGGGCGAGCAGCTGATCAACTCGATCTTCACCAACGACGTCAACACCGTGGCGGCGATCTCCTTCCTCGCCGCCGTGGCCGTGTTGTGCGCCGCGCTCGCCTCCGACCTGCTGCACGCCGCGCTCGACCCCAGGGTGCGGGCGTGATGACGCTCTCCGACGAGGAGCTGGCGGAGGAGCTGACCGGTGACCTGGGCCGGGCGCCGTCGCGGCTGCGGGTGGTGGCCGGGCGCTTCTTCCACTCTGCGCAGGGGCTGGTCGGGTTCGCGGTGCTGGCACTGATGTTCCTGCTGGCGTTCGTGGGGCCGCTGTTCAGCCCGTGGTCCTACACCGACAAGGACTTCACGGCGTTCCTGCAGCCGCCCTCGCCGCGGCACTGGTTCGGAACGCTCCAGACCGGCGCCGACGTCTACGCGGTGACCCTGCGCGGCATGCAGAAGTCGCTGATCGTGGGCCTGCTGGCGGCGCTGGTGTCCACGGCGGTCGCGGCGGTGGTGGGCGCCTTCTCCGGCTACTTCCTGGGCTGGACCGACCGGGCGCTGAGCTGGGTGACCGACCTGCTGCTCGTGCTGCCCGCGTTCCTCATCCTGGCGATCATGTCGCCGTTGTTCGGGGCCGGGCAGTGGGTGCTGTTCGTGGTCATGCTGGCGCTGTTCCTGTGGATGGTGACCTCGAAGATCGTCCGGGGGATGACGATCTCGCTGAAGGAGCGCGAGTACATCCAGGCCGCCCGCTTCATGGGGGTGCCGCCGGTGCGGATCATCTTCCGGCACGTGATCCCCAACCTGTCCTCGCTGCTCATCGTCGACGCCACGCTCAACGTCAGCGCGGCCATCCTGACCGAGACCTCGCTGTCGTACTTCGGGTTCGGCATCCAGCCGCCCGACGTGTCCTTCGGCACGCTGATCGCCGACGGCTCGCGCACGGCGGTCTACGCGCCGTGGACGTTCTGGTTCGTGGCCGGGCTGCTGGTGGTCACCGTGCTGGCGGTCAACCTCATCGGCGACGCGCTGCGCGACGCCTTCGACCCGGCGGCGCGGCGATGAGGCCGGCGGCGAACCCCGTCCTGGAGGTCAGCGACCTCCACGTGTCCTTCGGCGACGTGCGCGCGGTGCGCGGGGTCAGCTACTCGGTGAGCCCGGGTGAGGTGCTGGGCATCGTGGGCGAGTCCGGGTCGGGCAAGTCGGTCACCTCGGCCGCGGTCATGGGCCTGCTGCCGCCGAGCGCCCGGGTCACCGGGTCGGTGCGCCTGCACGGCAAGGAGCTGATCGGCGCCTCCGAGCGGGAGCTGACCCGCTTCCGCGGCAAGACCGTGTCGATGGTGTTCCAGGACCCGTTGTCGGCGCTCACGCCCGTCTACCGGGTGGGCGACCAGATCGCCGAGGCCGTCCGCATCCACCAGCGGGTGACCAAGGAGAACGCCGCGGTCAAGGCCGTCGAGCTGCTGGAGCTGGTCGGCATCCCGTCGCCGAGCGAGCGCGCGCTCGCCTTCCCGCACGAGTTCTCCGGCGGCATGCGGCAGCGCGTGATGATCGCGATGGCCATCGCCAACGACCCCGACGTGATCATCTGCGACGAGCCCACCACCGCGCTCGACGTGACCATCCAGGCGCAGGTGCTGGAGGTGCTGAAGAAGGCCCAGCGGGAGACCGGCGCGGCGATCATCATGATCACGCACGACCTCGGCGTGGTGGCCGGCTTCGCCGACCGGGTCCTGGTCATGTACGCCGGGCGCCCGGTCGAGATCGGCGACGTCGACGACATCTACTACCGGATGCGCATGCCGTACACGGCCGGGTTGCTGGCCTCGATCCCGCGGGTCGACCGCGGCGGCCGGCAGCCGCTGCTGCCGATCGCCGGGAACCCGCCCTCCCCCGCGGCGCTGCCGCCGGGCTGCCCGTTCGCGCCGCGCTGCCCGCTGAAGATCCACGAGTGCGACGCGGCCGAGCCGCCGCTGTTCGATGTGGCGACGGGCCACCGGGCGGCGTGCATCCGCTGGGAGGTCGTCCGCCCCCAGGGCCCCGGCCGCCACGCGGCCGGTGAGCCCGTCGCCCCCGCGGTCCGCGCCGAGCAGCCGGTGCTGGAGGTCGACGGCCTGGTCAAGGACTACCCGCTGCTCAAGGGGGCGCTGTTCAAGCGCAGGGTCGGCACGGTGCACGCGGTGGCCGGCGTCAGCTTCGACATCCGCCGGGGCGAGACGCTGGGCCTGGTCGGCGAGTCGGGCAGCGGCAAGACCACCACGCTCACCCAGATCCTGGAGCTCGTCCCGCCGCAGGAGGGGCGCGTGGTCGTGCTCGGCCGCGACACCGCCCGGCTGGACGGCGCCGGGCGCACCGCGATCCGGCGGGACATGCAGGTCGTCTTCCAGGACCCGATGGCCTCGCTCGACCCGCGCATGACGGTCTACGACATCCTGGCCGAGCCGCTGCGCACTCACGGGGAGCGCCGGCCGGGCCGGCGGGTGGGCGAGCTGCTCGCCCTGGTGGGCCTCGACCCGGCGCACGCCGCCCGCTACCCCCAGGACTTCTCCGGCGGCCAGCGGCAGCGCATCGGCATCGCCAGGGCGCTGGCGCTGGAGCCCAGGCTGCTGGTGCTGGACGAGCCGGTCTCCGCGCTCGACGTGTCGATCCAGGCGGGGATCATCAACCTGCTCGGCTCGCTGCGGTCCAGGCTCGGGCTGTCGTACCTGTTCGTCGCGCACGACCTGGCGGTGGTGCGGTACATCGCCGACCGGGTGGCGGTCATGTACCTGGGCAGGATCGCCGAGATCGGGCAGGTCGACGCGGTCTACGGGGCTCCGGCGCATCCGTACACGCAGGCCCTGCTGTCGGCGATCCCGCTGCCCGACCCGGCGCGCGAGCGCGTACGCGAGCGCATCCTGCTCGAAGGCGACCTGCCCAGCCCGGCCCACCCTCCGACCGGCTGCCGCTTCCGTACCCGCTGCCCCAAGTTCCGCTCGGTGCTCACCGACGACGAGCGCGCGCTCTGCGTGGGCGTCGAGCCCGAGGTGCTGCCGGTGGCCGACGACCAGGGCGCGGCCTGCCATTACGCCGAGAGGCTCGACGTCGTCTAGATCAGGAGGAATGCGCTCGATGAAAGCTTCACGTCTTGTCGTGGCCGTCGCCGTGACCGGCTCGCTGTCGCTGGTGAGCTGTGGCGGCGGCGGCTCGGGGGGCGGCTCGGCGAGCGGCACGGAAGGCGCGCACAAGACCATCAAGGCCTTCGACATCAACCCGCAGCCGCGCGACAAGGTCAAGGACGGCGGCACGCTGCGCTGGGGCATCAACGAGTTCCCCACCCAGTGGAACAGGAACCACGTCGACGGCAACCTGGCGATGGCGGCCGTGATCAGCAACGCGTTGCTGCCCTCGCCGTTCGTCTCCGACGAGAAGGCGGAGATCACCGTCGACACCGACTACGTGCTCGACGCCAAGGTCACCGACCAGAGCCCGAAGCAGGTCGTCACCTACACGCTCAACCCCAAGGCCAAGTGGTCGGACGGGCAGCCGATCACCTGGGCCGACTATCAGGCCCAGTGGCAGGCGCTCAACGGGCGCAACCCCGAGTTCCACATCGTCTCGGCCACCGGCTACCAGGACATCGAGAAGGTCGAGCGGGGCAAGGACGAGCACGAGGTGAAGGTCACCTTCACCAAGCCGTTCGGCGACTGGCAGTCGCTGTTCGGGCCGCTGCTGCCGGCCGCCACGAACCGGACCCCGCAGGCCTTCAACACCTCGTGGCTGAACAAGATCCCGGTGACCGCCGGGCCGTTCAAGTTCAAGGGCTTCGACCAGACGGCCAAGACCATCACGATCGTCCGGGACGACGCCTGGTGGGGCAACCGGGCCAAGCTCGACCAGATCATCTACCGGGCCTCGGAGCAGGACTCGCTGATCGGCGCGTTCAGCAACGGGGAGCTCGACCTCATCGACGTCGGGCCGTCCGCGCCCGACTACGCGCGGGCCAGGGCCACGCAGGGCGCCCAGGTACGCCAGGCCGCCGGGCCGGATTTCCGGCACTTCACCTTCAACGGGTCGAGCGAGCCGCTCAAAGACGTGAACGTGCGCCAGGCCATCCAGCTCGGCATCAACCGGCAGGCCATCGCGCAGTCCGACCTGCAGGGGCTCGACTGGCCGATCGCGCTGCTGAACAACCACTTCTTCATGAACACCCAGGAGGGATACCTGGACAACGCCGGAAATCTCGGCGTCTACAACCCCGAACGCGCCAAGCAACTGCTCGACGCGGCCGGCTGGAAGCTGAACGGGACCGTCAGGCAGAAGAACGGGCAGCCGCTCGACCTGCGGTTCGTGGTGCCGTCGGGGGTGCAGCTCAGCAAGTCGGAGGGTGAGCTGGCCCAGAACATGCTGGCCCAGATCGGGGTGAAGCTCACCATCAAGGCGGTGCCGAGCGACGACTTCTTCACCAAGTACGTCATCCCCGGCAACTTCGACATCACGCCATTCGCCTACATCGGGACGCCATACCCGATCTCGAGCAGCTACGGGATCTACGCGAACTCGGCGAACGGCAAGACCTGGAACGCCAACTTCGGCCGTACCGGCTCGCCGGAGATCGACCAGGCCATGGACAAGGCGGCCCAGAACCTCGACCCGGCCGGGGCCCGCACTCAGACGAACGAGGCCGACGGGCTGATCTGGAAGCTGGTCAACGTCCTGCCGCTCTACCAGCGTCCGCAGAACGTGGCGGCCAAGCAGACCCTGGCCAACGTCGGCGCGCGCGGCTTCTACGACCTGCGCTACGAGGACATCGGCTTCACCGGCTGACCGGCGCTCAACGCTCCACGGCCAGCTTCACGCCGAGCCCGACGAAGATGCCGCCCGTCGCCGTGTTCACCCGGCGGCGGGCGACGGCGCTGCGGCGCAGCCATCCGCCGATGCGCCCGGCCAGCACGCCCACCGCGCCGTCCACGACGAACTCGAAGGCGATCAGGACGGCGCCGAGCACGGCGAACTGCAGCCACATCCGCCCCAGCCCCGGATCGACGAACTGCGGGAGGAAGGCGACGGTGAAGGTGACCATCTTGGGGTTGAGCAGGTTCGTCAGCAGGCCGCTCAGGTAGGCCCGGCGGCCGGACATCCCGGTGCCCGGCTCGGGCATGTCGCTCACGCCGCCCCTTCGGTCCCGCAGCATCCGCACGCCCAGGTAGATCAGGTACGCGGCGCCGGCGATCCGTACGACGGTGAAGGCGACCGGCACGGCCGCGAAGAGCGCGGCCAGCCCCGCGGCGGCCACGGCGACGTGGATCGCCTCGCTGGTCGCCACCCCGGCCGTGGCCAGCAGCCCGGCCCGGGGGCCGCCCCGCATCCCGCAGCCCAGGACGAACAGCATGTCAGGGCCGGGCGTGATCATCGCCACGATGGTGGTGACGGCGAACAGCGCGAGAAGGTGACCGTCCAGAGGCATGCTTGATCTTCTCATATCCCCTTTTTTCGCCCAATGTGCGGATTGTCGGTGGTAGGCGGTAGAAGTGACGCATGACAATGGAGCTCACCTGGCCGCAGATCCTCGCCTGGCGGCTGCGCAGGCAGTTCGTGGCGGCGGCCGACGGGCCGGACGCGGTGTCGGTGGCCCGGCGGCTGTGCGGGGTGCAGGCGCAGCTCGCCTCCTCGGCCCAGCTCGCGGTGGCGGTCAGGAGCGCCCGGCCCGACCCCGGTGAGATCGATCGGGCCCTGTGGAGCGACCGCTCCCTGGTCAAGACCTGGCTCATGCGCGGCACCCTCCACCTGGTGCCCGCCGACGAGCTGGCCGGCCTGTGCGCGGCGCTGAGCACGCTGCGCTTCTGGGAGAAGGGTTCCTGGCAGCGCGGCCACGGCGTGACCGCCGCGGAGATCGAGGCCGTCATCGAGGCCGTCCCCGAGGCACTGAAGGGATCGCCGCTGACCCGCGAGGAGCTGGTCGACGCGATCGTGGCGCTGACCGGCGACGCCCATCTCCGTGCGGCGCTGACGTCCGGCTGGGGGGCGCTGCTCAAGCCGCTGAGCCGCCTGGGCGAGCTGTGCTACGGGCCGCCCCGCGAGGGCAAGGTGACCTTCACCGCGCCGCGGTCGTGGGTCCCGGGCTGGCCGGGGACGCTGCCCGACCAGGAGGAGGCGGGCGTGCGGGTGCTGCGGGCGTTCCTGGGCGCCCACGGCCCGGCCACGCCGGAGATGTTCGACACCTGGCTGTTCGGCGGGGTGGCCAGGAAGGCGGTGCTCAGGGGGTGGGTCAAGGGGCTGGCCCCGGAGCTGGCGGAGGTCAGGGCCGACGACGGCACGGTCCTCTACGCGCTGGCCGAGCACGCCGACGAGCTGGCCGCCACCCGGCCCTCGCGGGAGGTCCACCTGCTGCCGGGGTTCGACCAGTTCGTCCTGGGGGCGCCCCGTACCCTCGCCCCACTCGTCCCGCCGCCGCTCAAGCCCAAGGTCAGCCGCCAGGCGGGGTGGATCTCGCCCGTGGTGGTGCACGAGGGGCGGGTCGCCGGCGTCTGGGAGGCCAAAGACGGCGCCATCGCCCTCGACCTGGCCGCCCCGCTGCCCGAGGACGCGCTCGACCGCGCCCTGAGCCGCATGCGATCGCTGCTGGGGCTCCAGGCGGCCTGAACTAGGAGGTCCTGAGTCGGGTCAGCGGTTGTAGGCGATCAGCGACTGGGTGACGGGCCGGTGTCGCGGTTGTGCCAGATGGCGGCGGTCAACGCCAGGATCCGCCGGGCGATGCGGGCGCCGACGCCGGCGGCCGTACGGCCGCCGTGCAGTTCGAGCCGGCCTTGAGGGTGTCGTTGACGGACTCCGCAGGCCGGACGCCGATCGGCGACCCACCGCCGAAGACGCCCGGCGCCCGACGCTGGTCGCCGAGGGTGTCACTCTTCAGGGCGGCCCCCTTTTCCGTTGGTGACCGCCGAGCCGTCCAGCGATCAGGGCGGCGGCGCCCGGTACCGCCGTCGTGACACCGCACGACCAGCCCGGCCCGGACGAACCCCGGCGCGCTCGGCGTGTCGGTGGCCCGCTGTCTGGCCGATCGGGCGCCGGCCGGCTTGACGGCCCTCGACGGACGCCGCTGGGCCTCTGGTCCTACGGTCCTGGGTGGCGGTCCCGGGCGCTGTTCATCGTCTACAGGCCGAGCAGGGTGAAGTGCTCCTGGTGTATCCAATCCCGATCCAGCCGCACTCCGCTCTCCGACTCGATGACGGCGAGGCAGACAGCGTGGTGATAGCGGGCATGTTGATCGTCATCGTCGAGGTCGTAAGCGAGGAACAGGTCGGCGTAGGGAGCCATCGGTCCCAGCCCGGTGGCCCAGCCCTCGCGCGGCTCGTAGGGGCTCCAGCCTCCGATGACCTCGCCGTCGGCCCACAACAGCATCGTGAAGTCGGCGTTGACGTCCCAGTTGACCACCCAGACCCGGGCTCCGGCGCTGAGCGGCTCCATCAGCTCCGGCAGCAGGCCGACGTAGCCTCCGATCTGGAGGATCGCGACGCAGTTCGCCACCTGGTCGAGCGACAGGGCCGTGTCGCCGTACAGGGCCTGCTCGGCCGCGTCCAGCGTTCGCATCCGGCGCAGGTCCCCGGGGCGGCCGCCGAGCCGGGTCGCGGCGTCCTCCACGGTCAGCGTGCCGGTCAGGGGCTGGACCACGATCCAGCAGACATCGTCGGGCAGGGTGGTCTCGGCGATCTCGGTGTAAAGAGCGATGAGTTCCGCCGTCATTATCTCTCCCGTGTGACGCGCCGAGCGCCCGGAATCGCGGGCGCCCGGCGACTGAGCAGTTATTGGATGGGAGGCGCCTGAGGCACCTTCGGGTCCACCCGGAACGAGTCGTATTCGGTCTTCCTGGTGTCCCCGTCCACCCCGAGGACTCGGTTCAGCTCGTAGAACGTCCGGAGCTGGAGCCCGTCATTGCCGTTGTTCCGCCAATAGACGGGGCGGATCGAGAATGCGCGCCTTCCTGGTTGGTTCTGTCCCTCGGCCGAGGTCCAGGCGCCCTGGATCGTGGACTCGAAGGGGAATTCGTCGCACTCGTAGACCCGGCGATCCTTCGCGGGCACCGGAACGGGTGGGTTGCCCGTGGTGGCGGGCTTGCCGATTCTCGTTGACGGAGCGGACGAGCCCGTTACCCCAGTATCCGGGGACACTCTTGTTGGCCGTGGTGGGTTGGGTCAGCTGAGGCCGGTGCAGCGCCGTCCAGATATGCGACGGGACATTGCGGTAGGCCGTCATGACCTCGTCCTTGATATCAGGTTTGTTGGACGACTTCGTCGGATCGCCGGGCAGAGTCTCATGGGTGACGTAGGTGAGCACGGCTTGGTCGAACACGCACCCGCTGCCCAGGGTCTTCAGCAGATAGGTGGCGGAGTCGCAGCGAAGCTGCGGATGGGCGTCCGAGTTGAGCGTGAACTTGACGAGCGGGGTGTCCCGCCGGGTGATCTTCGCCCAGAAGCGGGGCTGACACCAGGCGATCTTGTCGTTGCCCGAGCCGTCCTCCTCGTAGGACGCGAACAGGAAGCTGGCCATCTTTCCTGACGACCATTCCTGCCACGACGCCTTGACGGAGTTCTGAGTGATGAGTTTGCACTTGGATCCGTTGTCGCCGGCGCTCTTCATACCGATCTCGATGTCCGCCCACCGCCGGTAGGCGGTGTTCCCTCGCTCGACGAAGACGAAGTTCTTCATCGTGATGTCGAACTCGTAGTTGCGGATCCTGGTCGGCAGTGTGTCGGTCGGCTTGGTGTTCCACGAATATCCGATGAGCGTCGCGTCGGCATCCATGCCCTCGGCCCGCACGGCTGGGCCGGGCCGCAGCTCGAAGCCGGCCGAGCCGACATGCTGGATGCCACACCACGTGGTCCGGTTGATGTGGTAGCCGCCGGACGACCAGATCGTCGAGTAGATCGGCTCGGCAGGCTTACGCGCCTCGGTCTCGTTCTGCCAGCACAGGTCGTAGAACGGTCCTCCTGCCTGCGCGGCGGCCTTGGCCTCCGCCCGCGTGGCCGCGGGCGGACCCACGGCGGCCGATTTCGGCAGCGCGGCCACGGTCGCCGGCGGCACCGCGGCGACCGTCTTCGCGACGGCCGGGGTCTCGATGCCGTCGCGCAGGCGACCACCTCCTCGTTGTTCAGCGCTCTATCGAGTCCCGGGCGGCACTCAGTGGTGAGGAGGCTGGTCACTTCAACCCGGGTGCCGGACTGCTTCGTGGTCGTCCAAGCGGTGACGACGGGAGAGGGGGCGTCCGCCGGGTGGTGGTGGAGTTGTGGGGCGGCTGCGCGGCCGCCGGATACGCCGTCATCAAAGAGGCGGTGATGGATAGGCCGGTGATGGCCGCCAAAAATGACGACGTACGTAACTTGCCTGATGGTTGTCTGGCACCTGCATGTGGTCACGGGGGTACGTGCCGGCCGACGGTGCCGCAGGATGTCGCCTGCCGGGAGGCCGGCGGGCCCTGATCTGAGCCGGCGGCGTGGACGGGTGCGAGGTCGATGAGAATGCGGTGGTCAGAGATGGGGCCGTCGTCACGGGCCTGCCAGGTCGTCACCTCAGACTTCGCGATGGCGTCGGCGCCGGCGATGGCTTCGCGCCCGACCGTGAGCTTCCGAAGACCATTCTGGCGTCCCCCGCCGATAACTCCGCGAAAGCGTCGGGGTCGAAGGAGTCCACCATCTGAAAACGCGTTGTACTGCCTCGTCGGGCATGTCGATCATTTTCTTCGGTGATCAGGGCCGCCGGGGGAACGATGCGGCGGCGCCTGCCCGGCACGCCCCACCGCCCTGCGCTCGGACCCGGCCGGCACCGGCTACGGCCGCTTCCACACCCGCTCCACCGACGAACGGCAGATGCTGATGGCCATCGGCGAACACGACCCGGACCTGCGCACCGATCGGCCGGGCCTGGGGAGTCCGTCGACGACACCCGCAAAGGGCCGGCTCCGACCGGGTGACGGGCTGGCCGGTGTCGCGGTTGTGCGAGATGGCGGCGGTCAACGCCAGGATCCGCCGGGCGATGCGGGCGCCGACGCCGGCGACTGTACGGCCGCCGTGCAGTTCCAGGTCGTCAGGCGGACGTGCCGGCCATCACGCGGTCCACGATGCCCTTGTTGCCCTCCTCGCGGGCGCAGTGGGCGCAGCAGTACCAGTGCTCGCCCGACTGGACGCCGTGCCCGATGACCTTGGTGCCGCAGTGCTCGCAGATCGGCGCCATGGCCTCGATCGCGCACTGGAAGCAGTCGAAGGTGTGCACGGCTCCCTGCGCGTGCACCTCGAAGGCCATGTCGTAGTCGTTGCCGCAGTTGTCGCAGACGGCCATGGTGATCCCCTCTTCACGTCCGAATCACCTGGGGCAATACCCGGAACCATGGTGCGCTTTCCCCAACGAAACACCATATTCAGGCCGAGTCTCCCTCGATGATGACGAACCGTACGAGCAACGGCAGCCCCAGGAGGCCGAGCGCGGCGAGCGCGACGGGCAGCCCGAACGGTCCGGTCAACCCCGCGACCAGCAGCGGGCTGACGACGAACCCGGCGTAGGAGACCATGGAGACGCCCCACACCAGCGTCCCGGTCGGGTCGTCGGCGGCCGAGCGACTGAGCAGCGCGGGCACCAGCGGCCCGAGCGCCAGCCCGGTCAGGGCGAAGCCGGCCATCGACAGCGGCACGCCGTCACCGAGCCCGGCCAGGCCGATCCCGGCCGCGCCGCCCACCCCGGCGACCAGGTACAGCGCGCGCAGGGGCACCGGAGGCAGGGTCTGCGCGGCGAGCCGGCCGGCCGTGAGCGCGGCCATGTAGACCGAGGGGGCCAGGCTCGCCGTGAGGGGCGTGGCGCCCCGGTGCGCCTCCAGCAGCAGCACCGACCACTGCTCGACCGCGTTCTCGATCACCAGCACGCATCCGGCCAGCGTCCCGAGCAGCAGCGCGACGCCCCACAGCCGGCGCCCCGCGTGGTGGTCGCCGGAGGGGGCGGCCCGGCCGCGGCCCACGGGCAGGGCGGGCAGCGACAGGGACGTCGCCGCCACCAGCACCGCGATCACCAGCAGCACGGTCCGCACGTCCGTGCCGAGGGACCGGGCCAGGCCGGTGAGCGGGGCGGCCACGATGACGGCGAGCGGGAAGGCCGCGTGCACCGCCTGGAAGAGCCGCCGGCCGCGCTCGCGCTCGACGCGTCCCGTGGTCAGGTTGAGCGCCACGTCGAGCGCCCCGCTGGCCGCGCCGAGCAGCAGCAGCCCGGCCACGAGCGGCCAGTACGCGGTGACCGCGGCCAGGCCCGCCACGGTCAGCCCGAACAGGACGGTCGCCGCCATGAGGGCATGGCGCTCGCGCCCGCGGGCCAGCCGGCCGGTCAGCGCCATCGCGGGCAGGGCCCCGACGGGCACCGCGCCCAGCGCCGCGCCGAGCTGCGCCGCCGAGACGCCGAGCTCCTGCTTCACGGCCGGCAGCAGAGCCGCCCAGGACCCCCAGAACACCGCCCAGACGGCGGACACCGCGATGAGCGGCATTCACCAACCCCCTTGAATTGCGGTCAAGTCTCGGTAAAGATCGACGACGTCCTTAATATCCCCCGCCGAAGGGAATATCGTGCTGACGCGAACGGTCATCGCGGCCGGACTGGTCGCCGCCGGTATCGCCGCCACCCCCTCCTCCGCCTACGCCGCCTCCGCGGCCGCCGCCCCCGAGACGCCCGAGCGCGTCTGCGGCGCGGGCTACCACCGGGTGCAGGACGGCCACCGCGCGATGAAGACGCGCGACGGGAAGGTGCTCGGGCACGTCTACCTCATGTACGACAAGCGTGCCGGGAAGAACTGCGTGGCGGCCATCAAGACCGCCTTCCGCGGCACCCGTACGGTCACCGGCGCCTCCATCGAGGTCCGCGGCGGCGGCCGGAGCGAGGACGTGCAGCGTTACCGCTTCTACGCCGAGACCGGCCACATCGACGGTAGCTGGAAGTGCGTGAAGTACGCGGGCTGGACGCGCACCCCGGACAACCGTGTCGAGGCGTGGGGCGGCCGCGGCTCGTGGGGCAACTGCCGGGGCTGAGACGAATCGCGTCCTCCCCGCCCGGAGCTGTCACATCGCGCCGGGCCGCCTCGTCCTGTGTCATGGAAGCGAGGACACAGGGAGGATCACCATGACCCAGCGCATCGACATCGCCAAGCTCGCCCCGGAGGCGTACCGGGGGTTCCTGGCTGTGGAGGCGTACATGCACGGCAGTGATCTGCCCGCGGCCACGATCGAGCTGGTCAAGCTGCGGGCCAGCCAGATCAACGGCTGCGGCTACTGCGTGCACATGCACAGCGGGGACATGAAGAAGGCCGGGGAGAGCGACGAGCGGCTGTGGTCGGTCGCCGCCTGGCGGGAGGCCACGGTCTTCACCCCGGCCGAGCGGGCGGCGCTGGCGCTGACCGAGGAGGCGACCCGCCTGGCCGACCGCGGCGAGGCCGTGCCGGACGAGGTGTGGCAGCAGGCGGCCGAGCACTATGACGACAAGCAGCTCGCCGCCCTCGTCGTCTCCATCGCGATGATCAACGCCTGGAACCGGGTCGGCGTGACCGCTCGCCTGGTTCCGGGGACGTGACGGAGCGCCGGCCTTGAGCGCCGCCGCCGGCCGCAGGCGTGGGCCGCACCGGCGCGAAGCCGTAGAAATGCGTTGAGCGGCCTCGGGGGCCCCGGTTAGGTTGGCGCGCAAGGCGGGTGGCAGCACCCGCCGAGCCGCCGTCAGCCGGCGGCGGCCCGGAAGGGGGAAGACCGTGAAACGTGTCAGAGTCCCGAGATCGACGGTCAGCAGGCGTCCGCATCCGTCGGCCGAACCGGATCTGCGCACCCCGTCGGGGCGAAAGTTGCCCTATTAGCTACCCTTTACAGCGAACTTACGGCTGTATCGGTAGATAACAGAGGTAACAGAAACATCACGGGGGGCTCACATGAAGAGGCTTGCGGTGGTGCCGCCGCACATCGCCAGGCACAAGATCCGCGACATCCGGGCGGCGGTCCGCCACAGAAGGACCGAGGCCACCGACCCCAAGGTGGTCGACCTGCGGGCCTACAGCGGCCGGAACGTGATCCGCTTCCCCGGCGGACCGACACCAGCCGCCTGACCCGCACGCATTCACCGCACCGCCGAGGCCCGACGTGACCGGCTCCCCCCGCCGGCCGTCCGGTTTCAGCCGTAGAGCCTCTTGGCGTAGGACTCGCCGTAGTACGTCTCCAGTTGCTCCAGCGTCTCCTCGACCACCTGCAGCTCCTTGATCAGTCTGGCGTGCGAGGGCAGGACGGAGGGGTTCCAGGAGTCGGGCGCCCAGACCTGCGAGCGCATGAACGCCTTGGCGCAGTGGAAGAAGATCTGCTCGATCTCCACCACCAGGGCCAGCCGCGGCCGGTGACCCTTGACGATCATCTCGTCGAAGAACGGCGCCTCGCGCACGAGCCGGGCGCGGCCGTTCACGCGCAGGGTCTCGTTGCGGCCCGGGATCAGGAAGATCAGGCCGACGTGCGGGTTCTTCAGCACGTTATGGAACCCGTCGGCCCGGCGGTTGCCCGGACGGTCGGGAATGGCGATCGTGGTGTCGTCGATGACGTGGACGAACCCGGCCGGGTCGCCCTTGGGCGAGACGTCGCAGTTGCCCTCGGCGTCGGACGTGGCGATCAGGCAGAGCGGGGAGGCCGCCAGCCAGTCGCGGTCACGCGGGTGCAGCCGGACCCGCTCCTTGGTCACGGCCCTCGGCATCACCTCGCCCAGCAGTTCCCGCAACTCCTCCTCGGACCCGATCTCCGCCCAGCTCATCTGATCTCCTTTCGGGGGTTACCGCCCGATTTTGTCAGGTGATCGGAGCAAGCATCCTGTGGGGTGCCCGCAGCAGCACGCTGACCGGATCATCCCGGTTGTCCGCCAGGCCGGGGCCGGGGCGCACCTCGATCTCCTCCAGCCGGACGGCCGTGCCGCACGACGGGCACCGGGACACGGGGTCGAGCCGGGTGCCGCAGGCGGTGTGGTGGAACAGACGGCGTGGGCCGGTTCCGCCGAGATTGCGCTCGCCCCACTGGGACAGGGCCAGCATGGGGACCCACAACTCGCGGCCCGTGGCCGTCAGGACGTACTCGTCGCGGGGCGGATTGTCCTGGTAGCGGCTCCTGGCCAGCACACCGGCCTCGACCAGCGCCCCCAGCCGCTGGGACAGGACCGCCCTCGGGATGTCGAGATGGGCGAGGAAGTCGCCGTAGCGGCGTACGCCGTACATGGCGTCGCGGACGACCAGGAGCGTCCACCGTTCGCCGATCACTTCCAGGGCCCTGGCCAGCGAGCAGTCCTGGCCTTCGTAGTTCTTGCCGAGCGCCATGGATCCCATGTTAGTTCATTCACCGAACCGTGATAGGTTGCGCCGCATGAGTTCAATGACCGAACTGACCCGGGTTCGGCCGGGCACGCTCGCCGTGGCGTCCTCGGCGCCCCTGCTGGTGCTGACCAACTACACGGTGCCGATGGTGACGTTGCCGCAGACGGCCGCGTCCCTGGGCGCCGGGCCGACGGGGCCGGTGTGGATGCTGGGCGGCATCTCGCTCGGGCTGTCGGCGCTGCTGCTGGTCTCCGGCGGGCTGGCCGACGACCACGGGCGCAGGCGGGTGCTGGTGTGGGGGTCGGCCGTGCTGGCCGCCGCCGGGGTGGCGGCCGCGCTGAGCACGTCGGTGCCGGTGTTCGTGCTGGCCAGGCTGGCGCAGGGCGGGGCGAGCGCGGCGATGCTGGCCGCCAGCCTGGGCATCGTCGGCCACGCCTTCCCCTCGGGTGCCGACCGGGTGCGGGCCACCGGGCTGTACGGCGCCATGATCGGGCTGGGCACCGCGCTCGGCCCCCTTGCCTCCGGCGCGCTGGCCACGGCGGTGAGCTGGCGGACGGTCTACTGGGTGTTGTCGGCCGCCGCGCTCGCCCTGGCGGTGGCCTCGGCGCGGCTGCTGGCCGAGTCGCGCTCCCCCGCGCCGCGCCGGTTCGACGTGCCCGGCGTGGTGCTGCTCAGCCTGGGCGTGGGGGCGCTGGTCGCGGGGGTCACCGAAGGGCGTGCCGGGTGGGGGCGTCCGGTGGTGATCGGGGCGTTCGCGCTGGCGGCGGTGCTGGTGGCGGCGTTCGTGTCGGTGGAGCGCCGGCGCCCGGAGCCGCTGCTCGACCTGGAGCTGTTCGGACGGCCGGTGTTCCTGGTCGCCACCGGCGGCGCGCTGGTCGTCGGGGCGGCGGTGGTGGGTCTGCTCAGCTACCTGCCGACCGTGCTCCAGACCGCGCACGCGCTGACGCCGCTGCAGACCGGCCTGCTGTTCTGCCTCTGGTCGGGCACGTCGTTCGCGGTGTCGCTGATGTCCCGGCTGGTACGCCTGCGCACCGCCGCCCGGCTGGCCCTCGGCCTCGGCCTGACCGCGCTCGGGTTCGCCGGCCTGCTGGGCGTGGGCGGCTCGCTGGTCCTGCCGCTGGTCATGGCCGGGCTGGTGGTGAGCGGCGCCGGGTCCGGGCTGATCAACTCCTCGATCACCCACCTGGCCATCGAGAGCGTGCCGGCCCACCGGGTCAGCATGGGGTCGGGCGCCAACAACACCGCCCGGTACGTCGGCTCCTCCCTGGGCGCGGCCGGCGTGGCCGCGGTCGTCGGCGCGTTCGGCGTGGACCGGGGGGCCACGGTCGCTGTGGCGGCCTGCATCGTGCTGGCGGCGGTGACGGCCCTGGCCGCCGTGCTCACCCGCCCGTGAAGCCGGCCCCGGCTACCAGCGCCGGGCGTGGGCCATCGAGGTGAGCAGGGCGTCGCGTTCCATGGCGAACCTGGCCGGGTCCATGCCCTGCCGTTCGGCCCGCAGGTGCAGCACGGTCAGCTCGGTCGCCGCCTGCTGGTAGTCGCTCATCGCGCGGCCGAGCCCGGCGCCCCTGGCCCACCTGCGGGCCGCCTTGCGGGCCTTGAGCGTGCTGAGCATCTTCACGTCGTCCGCCGTGACCAGGCCGGTCTGGCCGTAGCCGGGCAGGTAGACGCCCATCTTCGAGACGAGCTGGCGGCGTTCGACGACGGTGACCACGACGAGCAGGACCAGCGCCACCATGATCACCAGGTACGCCGTGCCCAGCCAGGCCAGCGACTGGGTGGAGGCGGCGCCGTTCCAGAGCCCGTGCAGGACGACCGCGCCCAGGTAGCCGAGCGGGATCGCGGCGAACCTGGCGGGCGTGCGGCGGGTGAGCGCGTAGGCGACGCCGAGCCCGATCATCGAGGTGTAGATGGGGTGGCCGAGCGGGTCGATCAGCCCTCTGAGCACGAACAGCCGGACCGCGGCGCCGGTGCCGTCCTGGCCGAACGCGATCAGGTAGTAGCCGATGTTCTCCACGGCGGCGAAGCCGAGCCCCGCCATGGAGGCGTAGACGATGCCGTCGGTCAGGCCGTCGATCTCCTGCTTCCTGCGCAGCAGCAGCAGCAGCGCCGACCCCTTCAGCGCCTCCTCGATCACCGGGGCCAGGAACACGGTGCCGACGTCGTTGACGAGCTGGGCGCCGTACCCGGCCCGCAGGAACAGCGCCTGTCCGGCCAGCGTCAGCCCGACGCCGAGCACGATCGCCAGGCCGGCGCCCCACGCGAAGGCGAAGGCGAGGTGCAGCTTCGGCTCCGGCTCCAGCCGGTCGAGCGAGAGCACGGCGGCCAGCAGCACCGGCAGCGGCGCGAGCCCGAGCACCGCCGACAGCCCGAACCCGACCGGCCCGCCCTTGTGCAGCATGAGACCGAGGACGATCAGCGCGAGGACGCCTGAGACCACCAGTCCGATCAGGAGCGCCTTGCTGGGTCTCTTGGCGGGCTGCGGAGCTGTCATGGGGGGCGCCTTTCTCCGACTCAGTGCACCTACTATGAGCGTTCCCGGCCGTCGCACACTTGACAGACGCCTACATCACCGTGACTCGCGGTAATAGGGATCGGCCACGACGGATTCCCCGTCCACGTAGGAGTACACCTCACGTCCGGCGATGAACACCCTCAGCGCCCGGCTCATCACGTCGAGCGGATCGCCCGACCAGATCACCACGTCGCCGTCGAGGCCGGGCCGCAGCGAGCCCACCCGGTCGTCGAGGCCCATGATGCGGGCCGGGTTGACGGTGATCGAGCGCAGCGCGGTGTCCCGGTCGAGCCCTTCCTTGACGGCGAGGGTGGCCTGGTGGACGAGGAAGTGGATGGGCACCACCGGATGGTCGGTGGTGATCGCCAGCTCGACCCCGGCCCGCGCGAGGATGCCCGGGTTGCGCAGGGCGCGCTGCCGCAGCTCGACCTTCGACCGGCTGGTGAACAGCGGGCCGATGATGACCGGCACGTTCCGCTCGGCCAGCGTGTCGGCCAGCAGATGGCCCTCGGTGCCGTGGTTGACGATCAACCGGTAGCCGAACTCGTCGGCCAGGCGCAGCGCGGTGGCGATGTCGTCGGCGCGGTGCGTGTGCTGGCACCACGGCAGCTCGCCGTCGAGCACCCGGACCAGGATCTCCAGCGTGCCGTCGCGGTCGAACGGCTTGTCCTCGCGCTCGGCCGCGGCCTTCTTCGCCTTGTAGTCCTGCGCCTTCATGAGTGCGTCCCGGATCACCGCGGCCACACCCTGCCGGGTGGAGGGCAGCTTCTTCTGGTCGCCGTAGACGCGCTTGGGGTTCTCCCCCAGCGCGCTCTTCACGCTCACCGGCTCTCTGACCAGCATCTCGTCGACGGACCTGCCCCAGCACTTGATCGCGACCGTCTGGCCGCCGATCGGGTTGCCGGAGCCCGGCTTGATCACGGCCGTGGTGACGCCGCCGGACAGCGCGTCGGCGAAGCCCTGGTCGGCCGGGTTGATGGCGTCGAGGGCGCGCAGCCGGGCGCCGTTGGGGTCGGTCATCTCGTTGGTGTCGTTGCCCGCCCAGCCCTCGGCCTCCTCGTACACGCCGAGGTGGCCGTGCGCCTCGACGAAACCGGGCAGCACCCAGCCGCCACCCGCGTCGACGACGGTGGCGGAGTCGGGGATGGCCACGTCCCGGCCCACGGCGACGATCTTCCCGTCGCCGACCAGGACGGTGCCGCCCTCGATGGGGTCTCCGTCAACCGGCATGACATATCCGTTGATGATGGCGAGAGTCATGGCGGAAACCTACCGTTGCCACGCTTTCGCCCGTAAAGCCTGGACCGATAACCAATTTTCGGGCATGCTTGTCGAGATCTTCGGTCAAGGCCAATTGAAAGGGACGTACTGGTGCGCATGCCCGCAAAGGCAATCCTTCTGACGGCAGCGATCGGCCTCAGCGGCGTCATGGCGACCCCGGCCGGTGCGACCGCCGCGCGTAGCCCGGAGAGCATCTGCGGCTCCGGCTTCTGGATCGTGAAGGGCGGCACGCAGCCCGTCAAGACCTCCAGCGGCCGCCGATACGGCACGGTCTACCTGCTCTACAGCCGCAGCAGCGGCGAGAACTGCGTGGTGACGGTCAAGTCCAGCTTCGTCGGCACGAAGACCCCGATGAGCGCCATGCTGACCGTCCAACCCAAGGGCAAGAAGGTGGTCGAGCGCATCGACAGCGGCAAGTTCGCCTACTACGCCGGCCCGGTCAAGTACTACGCCGCCAACGCCTGCGTGAAGTTCTGGGGCTCGATCAAGCCCAACGGCCACGACCCGGCGGTCGCCGGTGGCGGCCGGCAAGCCTGGGGCAACTGCACCTGATCGCGGCTCGCGTGGGTAGGGATGACGCCATGCTGACCGAACTGTACGAGCGCTGGCTGCTCGAACTGTGGAACGGCGACCTCTCCCTCGCGCACGACCTGGTGACCCCCGGGTTCGTCGGCCACTGGCCCGGCACGGACGTGCACGGCCCCGACGGGCTGATCGAGGCGATCCGCCAGGGCCACGAGCCGTTCGACGACGTCCGGGTCACGCTCGACGTGGGCCCGGCCGTCGACGGCGACCTGATCGCCGCCCGGTGGACGTTCACCGGCGCCTACCGGGGCGGCCTCCCCGGCGCGAGCGCCCCGCCGGGCACCCGTGTCTCCTTCTCCGGGCACGACCTCCTGCGTGCCACGGACGGACGATTCTCCGAATACTGGGTGATCTCCGACGTCCAGTCGTTCTCCCGACAACTCGGGATAGGCTGACATCTTCGCATCACGACGGGGGTCGAAGGATGTCACAGGAGGCAATGGGGGCAATGGGCGCACAGCCGCTGGAGCTGCCCGAGGAGGACCTTTCGGCGCTGCTCGCCGGCCAGCGCTTCGGCGCGCTCGCGACCAACGGCGGCGACCGTCCGCAGTTGTCCACGGTGGTCTACACCTGGGACGCGCCGCGGCGGGTGGTGCGGATCTCGACGGTCGCCGACCGGCTCACGGTGCGCCGCCTGCACAAGGACCCCCGCTGCGCGCTCTACGTCGCCAGCGACGACTTCGGCTGCTACGCCGTCGCCGAGGGCGAGGCCGAGCTGTCCCCCGTGAGCGACCGGCCGGGTGACGAGGTGGGCCTGGAGCTGCTGGCCATGCAGCCGTCCTTCGGTGACGCCGCGGGCGAACTGGCGTTCCTGCACCGCATGGTCGCCGACCGCCGGCTGGTGGTCAGGATTCGGGCGAGACGGCTCTACGGGGCCCTGCTGCCGACGCCTTCCTGACCGCGCGCCGCCAGTTGTAGGCCACCATCGCGACCACCAGCAGGATCAGCGCCAGGTCGATGGCGGCCGACCAGCGCATGGCCCGCGCGTGGTGGCCACCCTCGGCGACCGCGAAGTAGACCGCCCCGATCACCGCGACGCCGCCCGCGCCGGCGAACTGCTGCGCCGTGCTGAGCACGCCCGAGCCGATGCCGGCCTGGTGCGGCGCGACCTCCACCAGCGCCGCGCCGATGAGCCGCGGCAGGACCAGGCCGTTGCCCGAGCCCACGAGCATGAGCGCGACCATGACGTACGGCAGCCCGCGCCCGGCCCCGGCCACCAGCAGCGCCAGCCCCAAGGCGGTGACCAGGCCGCCGATCATGACGACGACCAGCCCGTACCGGCCGACCAGGCGGGTGCCCAGCAGCGAGGTCACGGTGAACAACACGCCCATCGGCGCGAACGCCAGGCCCGCCTGGAACGCGGTGAGCCCGAACCCGCTCTGCAACAGCAGCGTCAGCGTGAACATGAACGAGGCGAAGTACGCCATGAACGCGACGATCGCCCCGACGCCCGCCAGGTAGGAGTGGACCTTGAGCAGGCCGAGGTCGAGCACCGGCTGCCCGCCCCTGGCGGCCAGCGCCCGCTGCCACCACCAGGTCAGCGCGAACACCGGCGCGCTCGCCGCCATGGCGGCCCACGTCCAGGCGGGCCAGCCCAGGCTGTTGCCGAGGCCGAGCGGCACCAGCAGCAGCGCCAGCCCGGCGGCCAGCCCCACCGCGCCCGGCAGGTCGAACGCGACGGGCTTGTGCGGATCGGCCTCGGGCAGCAGCCACCGGGCCAGCGGCACGACGACCAGACCGACCGGCAGGTTGATCAGGAAGATCACCCGCCAGCCGAGCCCGAACACGTCGGCGGTGAGCAGCAGGCCGCCGAGCACCTGGCCGGCGATGGAGCCGAGGCCGCCGGCGGCGCCGTACCAGCCGAGGGCGCGGCCGCGGCGCTCCGGCGGGTAGACGGCCGAGATCATGGCCAGCACCTGGGGCACCATGACGGCGCCGGCCAGGCCCTGGAGCAGGCGGGCGGCGACCAGCCAGGCGGCGCCGGGCGCGAGGCCGCACAACACCGAGGCGACCGTGAACCCGGCCACACCGAGGACGAACAGCCGCCGGTAGCCGTAGCGGTCGCCGAGCCGGCCACCGGTGATCATGCCGGCCGCGTACGTGAAGGCGTACCCGGCCACGATCAGCTCCAGGGCCGCCGGACCGGCGCTCAGGTCGTGCTCGATGGCCGGCGCGGCCACGTTGACCACGAAGAAGTCGAACTGGGCCATGAACCACGCCGACAGCAGGACCGGCAGCACCCCTCGCATCTTGTCAGGCTAGATCAGACAGGCTCTTGCAAGTTGAGTGGGAGGGGCTTACGATCCGCGTAATTGTTAGGAAACTTTCTTTAAAGAAAGGTCCTTGACGTGCGCCGATTAGTCACCCCCCTGATCGCCGTCCTCGTGATCATCGGCATGTGCACCCTTCCCGCACAGGCCGCGAGCCGGCTCATCGCCACGTTCTCCCTCTCCGGGAACACAGGCACCTTCCTGGTGAGCAACCCGGGCACGACCGCCGTCAGCGGCTGGTCGATCGTCTTCGAGCTGCCTTCCGGGGTCACCGCGAGCAACCCCCAGAACGCCACCATCCGCCAGAACGGCACCAAGGTGACGCTCACCCCCGCTTTCTACATCAACAATGTGCAGGCGGGGAAGAACACCGAACCCTACAGCCCCAAGGTCACGCTGAGCTCGGCCGTCCAGCCGACGAGCTGCCTGATCAACGGCGCCAACTGCGACGGCACCGGCGGTGACCCGCCGGCCAAGCCGCCGGTCAGCGCCACGTACGACGTCAGCGGCACCTCGGCCAAGTTCATCGTCGCCAACAACGGCACCACCGCGCTGAACGGCTGGTCGATCGTCTTCGAGCTGCCCGCGGGCGTCACGGCGAGCAACGCCTCGAACGGCTCGCTCACCCAGAGCGGACGGACGGTCACGCTGACCCCCGTCCACTACAACACCACCGTGAACGCGGGCGCGACCACCGAGCCCTACAGCCCGAGCTTCACCGTGAGCACGGCCAACGCCGAGCCGACGAGCTGCCGGATCAACGACGTCAACTGCGACGGCACCCCCGACGCGCCGCCCGGCGCCCCCGGGAACCTGCGCTCGCCGGTCAAGACCACCAAGACCGTCTCCCTCGCCTGGGACGCCGCCACCCAGGGCAGCCTGCCCATCGTCGGGTACGAGATCTACAACGGCTCCGCCCTGGCCGCCTCGGTCACCGAGACCTCCGGCACGGTCTCCGGCCTGACGCCGAACACCGAGTACACGTTCACCGTCAAGGCCAAGGACCGCAAGGGCACCCTGTCGGCCGCCTCGGCGCCGCTGAAGGTGACCACCCGCAACCCGGCCGACGACTCGCAGGCGCCGTCGGTGCCGTCGGGCCTGCGCAGCACGGCCAAGTCGGCCAGCAGCGTCTCGCTGGCCTGGACGGCCTCCACCGACAACACCGGCGTGGCCAACTACGACGTCTTCGTCGGCTCGGCCCTGGCCACGACCGTCACCGGCACGACGGCGGTCGTCTCCGGCCTGTCCCCCTCCACCGAGTACTCCTTCACGGTCAAGGCCCGCGACCTGTACGACAACCTCTCGGCCGCCTCCACCCCGGTGAAGGTGACGACGTCGGACATCGTCGAGACCGGGTACGCCCGCGTCGGCTACTTCGTCCAGTGGGGCATCTACGGCCGCCAGTACTTCGTCCGCAACCTCGACACCACCGGGGCCGCGGCGAAGCTGACCCACATCAACTACGCCTTCGCCAACATCGACCCCAAGAACCTGACCTGCCTGCAGGGCGTCACCAAGGGCACCACGTCCGACCCGCAGGACCCGAACCAGGGCGACGGCGCCGGTGACGCCGAGGCCGACTACGGCAGGCCGTTCAGCTCCGCCCAGTCGGTCGACGGGGTCGCCGACACCGGCTGGGAGAAGCTGCAGGGCAACTTCAACCAGCTCAAGAAGCTCAAGGCGAAGTACCCGAACCTCAAGGTGCTGATCTCGCTCGGCGGCTGGACGTACTCCAAGTACTTCTCCGACGTGGCGGCGACCGACGCCTCCCGCAAGAAGTTCGCGGCCTCCTGCATCGACACCTACATCAAGGGCAACCTGCCCGACTACAACGGCAAGGGCGGTCCGGGCACGGCCGCGGGCATCTTCGACGGCATCGACCTCGACTGGGAGTGGCCGGGCGCCGAGGGGCACGCGGGCAACCACATCGGCCAGAACGACAAGGCCAACAACACGCTGCTGATCGCCGAGTTCCGCCGCCAGCTCGACGCGCTGACGACGACGACCGGCAAGCGGTACCAGCTCACGGCGTTCACCCCGGCCGACCCGGCCAAGATCGCCGCCGGCTGGGACCTGCCCGAGGTCGCCAAGTCGCTGGACATCTTCAACGTCCAGGGCTACGACTTCCACGGCGCGGGCAGCGACAACTCCTGGGAGCCGAACCGCACCGGCCACCAGGGCAACCTGTACCTCGACGCGGACAGCCCGTACAACCCGGACTTCAGCGTCGAGAAGGCCGTGGACGTCTACCTCCAGGCCGGCGTCAACCCGCGCAAGCTGACCATCGGCCTGGCCTACTACGGCCGCGGCTGGCAGCAGGTGACCGACGGCGGCAAGGCCGGCGAGTGGCAGGACGCGCACGGCGCGGCTCCCGGCCAGTTCCAGGAGGAGGCGGGCACGCGCGGCTACAGCAACCTGCTCGCCATGGTGCCCGGCTGCACGGTCCGCCACGACGAGGTCGCCGTCGCCACCTACTGCTACACCGGCAACAACGGGCAGTGGTGGACGTTCGACGACGCCTGGTCGATCGGCAAGAAGACGGCCTGGCTGAAGAGCAAGGGCCTGCTGGGCGCGATGATCTGGGAGATGTCCGGCGACCCGGGCGTCCTCACCACCGCGCTGGACGCCGGGCTGAAGTAACCCCGGCCTGGTAAGACCTGAGGGCGGGCCGCCGCGGGGGGGCCGCCCGCCGCCCGGTGCGCGGGGGGGGGGCCCAAACCGTGGGGGCCCGCGCGGTTTATATGCCCCCACAAACGGTCATTCAGGCGTTGTGTT
>NZ_JBEXYK010000032.1:0-105164 GCF_040630865.1 Nonomuraea sp. NPDC005730 | reverse complement strand
AACGCCCGCGCGCAACCGAAGACCAGCTTCGCCGCCAGCTCACCCATCCGAAGCTGGACCAGTTACCCGGTCAACGTTGCGTGACGGGCCACTAGCTGACCGGCGGGTAGGCGTTCCTGACCAGCTCCCGGAACTGGGCGGAGAACCACTGGCCGGACAGCGGGGCGCCGGCGAGGGCGCCCGACATGTTGTTGCCGTTGAGGTTGTTGCCGGTGTAGGTCGGGTCGCACATCCGGTCGAACTTCTTGCCCTCGTCGTTCGGGATGTCGGTGCTGGCGCCGTCGGACTCGCCCGGCGGCTTGATCCAGACGTAGGCGTCGAAACCGGCCTCGGGGCTGGCCGTCGGCCGGGCGCCGAGGCCCGCGCCGCTCTGGTTGCACCAGTTGCCGGCGTGGATGCGGCGGTCGACGCGTGACTGGTTGACGAAGGTGTTCACGTCCGTCGAGGTGCTCGCGCCGCCCGGACGGGCGGTGCCGCCCCAGCCGTTGCGCGAGGTGTCGACCAGCATGCCGAGCCCCGACTTGAAGCCCTTGTTGACCAGCGCGGTGCGCAGAGCCGTGGCGAAGGTGGACTCGTCCACGTAGTAGTTCCAGTCGACCCACTTGGACTGGCGGACGGACTGGCCGTTCACCATGGTGTTGATCGTGAAGTACGGCTCCTTGGTGGCGGAGTAGTTGGCGGTGTTGACGATGAAGCCGTCCACGCTGTCCACGCCGGCCGTGGTGCCCGCGGCCATGTTGTAGAAGAGGTTCACGGCGGGGCCGAAGTTCGAGTCCCAGCCGAGCCAGGCGTGGTGGGCGGCGTCCACGTAGGTGTAGACGTTGGTGATGGCGTGCAGCTTGTCGAGCGCGTACCGGACGCCGTCGACGTAGCCGCCGGGCCCGTTGGCCTCGGCGCACTTCGGGAAGTTGTTGATGTTGGTGATCAGGTTGGGCAGCGAGTCGGGCTCGATGATCGTGACGATGCGCAGGCCGGCGTACTTGGGGTCGCGCAGGATGTTCGCGATCACGTCGATGTACTCGGCCTTGTAGCGGTTGAAGCCGTTCTCCGCCATCAGCAGCTCGCCGTTGGAGGCCAGCGCCGAGCAGTCGCGGTTGGGCAGGTCGTAGATGACGAACTGCACGGTCAGCGGGGCCGAGCCGTTGAGTGCGTCCTGGGCCACGGCCTCGTCCAGGTGGGCCTGGAGGCCCATGGCGGAGGAGGAGCCGGCGATCGCCGCGATGCGGTCCATCCACACGGCGGTGGAGGTGTTGGCGACGGCGCTGCCGCCGGGCTCGGCCGCGGCCTTGGCCTTCCACTGCGGGTTCACGTAGCCGGTGGCGCCGGCGTACGGGTTCTCGACGTGGCCGGTGGGCGGCTGGCCGTCGTCGTCGGCCTCGGTGGCGGTGACCGTCTTGCCGGTCAGGCCGGTGGCGGCGACCGTGAAGGGACGGGTGCCGTTGGTCGTGTCGGCGTCCTGGGCGGCGGCCAGGGTCACCGTCTGGGCGGTGTTCCAGTTGGCCGTCGTGAAGGTGAGGCTGCCGCCGCCGGAGACGGTCAGGTCGGCGTCCCCGCTGCCCGCCGTCGAGGTGACGGTCACGTTCGCGGACGGCTGCGCGGCCAGCTTGACCGTGTACGCCGCCGTCCCGCCCTCGGGCACGGTCACCGACGTGGGCGTCACGAGCAGCGCCTGCTCCACGACCGCGTCGTCGTCCACCTCGGTCGCGTTGACGGTGGCCGAGGTGACGCCGGTGCCGCCGACGGAGAAGGCCGCCGTGCCCGCGGTGGTGTCGGCGTCCTGGGCGGCGGCCAGGGTGACCGTCTGGGCGGTGTTCCAGTTGGCGGGCGTGAAGGTGAGCGAGCCGCCGGCGCTGACGCTCAGGTCGCTGTCACCGCTGGTCCGCTGGGTGGTGACGGTGACGTTCGAGGAGGGGGCGGCGGACAGCTTGGCGGTGAAGGTGGCGGTGCCGCCCTCATTGACCGCCACCGAGCTGGCGGAGGTGACCACCGAGGGGGTGGTGGGGGTGACGCCGCCGCAGGTCACGCCGTTCACCGTGAAGGAGGTGGGCGGGTTGTTGGTGCCCGTCCAGGTGCCGTTGAAGCCCATGGTGGTGGAGGCGCCGGTGGCCAGGCTGCCGTTGTAGGGCATGTTCGTCGCGGTGACGTGCGTGCCCGACTGCGTCCAGTTGGCGCTCCAGCCGGTCGGGGTGTACTTCTGGCCGGTGCCGGGGAAGTCGAAGCCCAGCGTCCACGAGGTGATCGGGTCGCCGGTGTTCTTCAACGTGATGTTCGCGGTGAAACCGCCCTGACCGGGGCTGCTCGTCCACGAGTTGGCGGAGTAGGTCACGTCGCAGTTCACCGCGGCGCTGGCGGCCGTGGTCTGGCCGACGACGAGCCCGAGGGCCGCGACGCTCGCGGCGGTCATGGTCACGGCCCATCGGCGTGGGCCGCTGTGGAGTCTCACTAGCGATCATCTCCAGAACGTCAGTTTGCTGGGAGCGCTCCCATAGTGAGACGCCCTCCCGGCCCTGTAAATGAGGGCGGCTGTGCGGCGGGCGTTCCCGGGCCGCATGCTCGCCGAATGCCCCGGAAGGTGGATGAAACTTTCATCATCGGCAGCCTGGTGAGAGGAAACGCGGGGGCCGGCGGACGGGCGATCCGTTGACATACGCCGCCGGTCACCCACAATCCCCCTTGGGAGCGCTCCCACACCCCCTACTCCCATGGAGATCCCTTGAAGCACAGACCTCCTTCCCGTCTTGCCCGCCTGTCGAGGCGGCTCGCCGGAGCCGCGACGCTCGTCCTCGCGGCGGGCACGACCACGACCCTCGCGGCGCTGCCCGCGCACGCGGCCGTCGCCTGCGACGTGACGTACACCGCCAACCAGTGGACGAGCGGCCCCGGCCAGGGCGGGTTCACCGCCAACCTGACCCTGAAGAACACCGGCGACCCCATCACCTCGTGGACGCTCGGCTTCGACTTCCCGACCGCGGGCCAGAAGTACACGCCCACCGGCTGGAGCGCCAACTGGACGCAGTCGGGCACGCACGTCACCGCGACCAACATGCCGTGGAACGGCAGCCTGGCCACCGGCGCCTCGACGACGCTCGGCTTCAACGGCACCTGGACGGGCAGCAACCCGAGCCCGACCGCGTTCACCGTGAACGGCGTGCCCTGCGGCGGCGCCAACACCCCGCCCACCGTCGCGCTGACCTCGCCCACCGCCGGCCAGACGTACACCGCCCCGGCCACCGTGGCCATCGCCGCGAACGCCGCCGACGCCGACGGCACGGTCTCCAAGGTCGACTTCTACCAGGGCTCCACGCTGCTCGGCACCGACACCTCGGCGCCGTACGGCTACACCTGGCAGAACGTGGCCGCGGGCAGCTACTCGATCACCGCGAAGGCCACCGACAACGCAGGCGCGAGCACGACCTCGGCCCCCGTCGGGATCACCGTCTCGCCGAACACCGGGCCCGCCCTCGTGGTGAGCCCGGCCACGATCTCCGTGCCGGAGAAGGGCACCGCGGGCTTCGGCGTGAAGCTCTCGCAGGCGCCCGCCGCGAACGTGACCGTCAGCACCGCCCGCACCAGCGGCGACGCCGACCTGACCGTCGGCTCGGGCGGCTCGCTGACCTTCACGCCGGCCAACTGGAACACCGTCCAGAACGTCACCCTGGCGGCGGCGGACGACGCCGACACCACCAGCGGCACCGCCGAGTTCACGGTGAGCGCGACCGGCTACACCCCGGTCAAGGTCACCGCGAGCGAGGCGGACGACGACCTCGGCGGCGACAACGAGTACGTCAAGCGGTTCGTCGAGATGTACAACGAGCTGCACGACCCGGCCAACGGGTACTTCTCGCCCGAGGGCGTGCCGTACCACTCGGTGGAGACGTTCATGGTCGAGGCGCCCGACCACGGGCACGAGACCACGTCCGAGGCCTACAGCTACTACCTGTGGCTGGAGGCGACCTACGGGCAGGTGACCGGCGACTGGGCGAAGTTCAACAACGCGTGGGCCTCGATGGAGAAGTACATCATCCCCTCGACCGCCGACCAGCCGACGAACTCCTTCTACAACCCCTCGAAGCCGGCCACGTACGCGGCCGAGTACAACGACATCAAGCAGTACCCGACGCAGATCGACTCCGGCGTCTCCGTGGGCTCCGACCCGCTGGCCAATGAGCTGAAGAGCGCGTACGGCACCGGCGACGTCTACGGCATGCACTGGCTGCTCGACGTCGACAACACCTACGGCTTCGGCCGCTGCGGCGACGGCACCACCAGGCCCGCCTACATCAACACCTACCAGCGCGGGCCGGAGGAATCGGTCTTCGAGACGATCCCGCAGCCGTCCTGCGACACCTTCAAGCACGGCGGCCCGAACGGCTACCTGGACCTGTTCATCAAGGACGGTTCGTACGCCAAGCAGTGGAAGTACACCAACGCCCCCGACGCCGACGCCAGGGCCGTGCAGGCCGCGTACTGGGCGCAGACGTGGGCCAAGCAGCAGGGCAAGGAGTCGCAGATCTCGGCGTCGGTCGCCAAGGCCGCGAAGATGGGCGACTACCTGCGCTACGCGATGTACGACAAGTACTTCAAGAAGCCCGGCTGCACCAGCACCTCGTGCGCCCCGGGCACCGGCAAGGACGCCTCCAACTACCTGCTGTCCTGGTACTACGCCTGGGGCGGGGCGACCGACTCCAGCGCGGGCTGGGCCTGGCGCATCGGCTCCAGCCACAACCACTCCGGCTACCAGAACCCGCTGGCGGCCTGGGCGCTGGCCAACGTGGCCGAGCTGAAGCCCAAGAGCGGCACCGGCGCGGCCGACTGGAGCACCAGCCTGACCCGGCAGCTGCAGTTCTACACGTGGCTGCAGTCGGCCGAGGGCGCCATCGCGGGCGGCGCGACCAACAGCTGGGAGGGCCACTACGCCACCCCGCCGGCCGGCCTGCCGAAGTTCCACGGCATGACCTACGACTGGCAGCCCGTCTACCACGACCCGCCGTCCAACCAGTGGTTCGGGTTCCAGGCGTGGACCATGGAGCGGGTGGCCGAGCTCTACTACGCCTCGGGCAACGCCGACGCCAAGGCGCTGCTGGACAAGTGGGTCACCTGGGCGATGGCCAACACCACGATCAACGCGGACGGCACGTACCAGATGCCGTCGACGCTGAAGTGGACCGGCCAGCCCGTCGGTGACTTCAGCGCCACGAGCGGCATGCCGCCGGCCAACCCCGGCCTGCACGTGACGGTCGCCGACTACACCAACGACGTCGGCGTGGCCGGCTCGTACGCCAAGACCCTGATGTACTACGCGGCCAAGGCGAACAACGCCGCGGCCAGGACCATGGCCAAGGCGTTGCTGGACGGCGTGTGGAAGAACCGCGACGCCAAGGGCGTGTCGGTGTCGGAGACCAAGACCGACTACAAGCGGCTGAACGACCCGGTCTACGTGCCCGCGGGCTGGACCGGCAAGATGCCGAACGGCGACACGGTCAACTCCAGCTCGACGTTCATGTCGATCAGGTCCTTCTACAAGAACGACCCCGACTGGCCCGAGGTGAACGCCTACCTCCAGGGCACCGGCCCCGCGCCGACGTTCAACTACCACCGCTTCTGGGCGCAGGTGGACGTGGCCGTGGCCCTGGCCGAGTACGGGCGGCTCTTCCCGTGAGAAAGGCGGCGATGATCGCCGCGGCGTCGCTGGTCCTGCCCCTGCTCGCAGGGGTGGGGCCGGTGGCCCACGCGGCCGCGCCCGCCTTCGCCTACGGTGAGGCGCTGCAGAAGTCGCTGTGGTTCTACGAGGCCCAGCAGTCGGGCGACCTGCCCGCCTGGAACCGCGTCTCCTGGCGCGGCGACTCGGGCCTGAACGACGGCAAGGACGCCGGGCTGGACCTGACCGGAGGCTGGTACGACGCGGGCGACCACGTCAAGTTCGGCTTCCCGATGGCCTTCTCGGCCACGATGCTGGCCTGGGGCGGCGTGGAGTACCGCGACGCCTACGCGGGCTCCGGCCAGCTCACCCACCTGCTGAACAACCTGAGGTTCGTCAACGACTACTTCGTCAAGGCCCATCCGTCGGCCGGTGTGCTGTACGGGCAGGTCGGCAACGGCGGCGCCGACCACGCCTGGTGGGGCCCGGCCGAGGCCATGCAGATGAACCGGCCCGCCTACCGGATCGACGCGTCCTGCGGCGGCTCGGACCTGGCGGGGGAGACGGCGGCGGCGATGGCGGCCTCGTCGATCGTCTTCCGTCCGACCGATCCGGCATATGCCGACAAGCTGGTGACGCACGCCAAGCAGCTCTACTCCTTCGCCGACACGGTCAGGAAGAAGTACAGCGACTGCATCAGCGACGCCCAGGGCTACTACAACTCCTGGAGCGGCTACAACGACGAGCTGGTCTGGGGGGCGATCTGGCTCTACCGCGCCACGGACGACGCCGCCTACCTGGCCAAGGCCGAGGCTGGTTACGACAACCTGGGCAACGAACCGCAGACCACGACGAAGTCGTACAAGTGGACGATCGCCTGGGACGACAAGTCGTACGGCGCCTACGTGCTGCTGCACAAGCTCACCGGCAAGCAGAAGTACCTGGACGACGCCGACCGCTGGCTCGACTGGTGGACGGTCGGCGTCAACGGCTCCAAGGTCAGGTACTCGCCGGGCGGCCAGGCCGTGCTGGACCGGTGGGGGTCGCTGCGGTACGCGGCCAACACCTCGTTCGTCGCGCTCGTGCACAGCGACTCGATCACCGACCCGGTACGCAAGGCCCGCTACCACGACTTCGCGGTCCGGCAGATCGACTACGCGCTCGGCGACAACCCGCGCAACTCCTCGTACCTGATCGGGTTCGGGGCCAACCCGCCGAAGAACCCGCACCACCGTACGGCGCACGGCTCGTGGACCGACCAGATCACCAACCCGGTCGCCGGCCGCCACACCCTCTACGGCGCGCTGGTGGGCGGCCCGCCCGACCCCGACGACGTCTACGCCGACAAACGCGACGACTACGTCATGAACGAGGTCGCGACCGACTACAACGCCGGCTTCACCAGCGCCCTGGCCCGGCTCTACAAGGAGTACGGGGGAGCGCCCGCGGCGAACTTCCCGCCCGCCGAGACGCCGGACGGCCCGGAGATCTTCGTCGAGGCCGGTGTGAACGCCTCCGGCACGAACTTCACCGAGATCAAGGCCATCGTGCGCAACCAGTCGGCCTGGCCCGCCCGGGTCCTGTCGGACGGCTCGTTCCGCTACTACTTCACCCTCGACGGCTCGACGACCGCCTCGCAGATCAGCGTGTCGTCGGCTTACACGCAGTGCAAGGCCCCCACGCTCGGCTCGGCCGGCGGGAGCGTGCTCTACGTGAACATCGACTGCTCCGGACAGGCCATCGCCCCGGCCGGGCAGTCGCAGCACCGCAGGGAGGTGCAGTTCAGGATCGCCAGCGCGGGCACCTGGAACCCGGCCGACGACTGGTCGTACCAGGGCATACCGGCCACGCCGGGCGCGACGCCGGTGCGGACGAAGAACGTCACCCTCTACAGCGGCGCCACCAGGATCTGGGGTGAGCCCCCGGGGCCGGAGGAGCAGGACACGACAGCGCCCGGCAAGCCGGGCAGGCCCGCGGTCTCCGCGATCACGGGCACGGCGGCGAAGCTGAGCTGGACGGCCTCCACGGACAACGTGGGAGTGACCGGCTACGACGTCTACCTGGGGTCCACCAAGGCAGGCACGGCCACCGGCACCTCCTTCGACCTGAGCGGGCTCACCCCGGCGACGGCGTACACCGTCTCGGTGGTGGCCAGGGACGCGGCGGGCAACAGCTCGGCGGCCTCCGACGGCACGGCGTTCACCACCGCGAACACGCCGACCGGCGGCTGCGCGGCCACGTTCAAGGTCACCAGCTCCTGGGGCGGCGCGTACCAGGCCGAGGTGACCGTCAAGAACGCCGGCTCCGCGGCCATCACGGGCTGGACGGCCGCCTGGACGTCCGCGAACCAGATCACCCAGCTCTGGGGCGGCAGGCTCACCCAGACCGGCTCGTCCGTGTCGGTCAGGAACGAGGCGTGGAACGGCGGGCTCGCCGCCGGCGCCACGACCACGTTCGGCTTCATCGCCAACGGCACCCCGTCCACCCCCGACCTCACCTGCACCCCCGCCTGAGCCGAGCCCCCGCACCCGCCGCGAAGACGGCGGGGGGCGGGGTTCCCCGGCCCAGTGAAAGGCAGCCCATGCGATCACTGTTCACCGCGCCGGCCCTCGCCGCCGCGCTCGTGGCCGCTTCGTCGATCCTGCCGGGCGCCGCGGCGCAGGCCGCCACCGGCATCCACGTGAGCGGCACGAAGATCCTGGAGGGCAACGGCCAGGAGTTCGTGATGCGCGGCACCAGCCACGCCCACACCTGGTACCCGGCCCAGACCAAGGCGTTCGCCGACATCAAGTCGCTGAAGGCCAACACCGTGCGCGTCGTGCTCAGCGGCGGCCGGTGGAGCGCCAACTCCGCCTCCGACGTGGCCAATGTGGTCTCCCTGTGCAAGCGGAACAAGCTCATCTGCGTGCTGGAGGACCACGACACCACCGGGTACGGCGAGCAGAGCGGCGCGTACACGCTCGACCAGGCCGCCGACTACTGGATCAGCGTCAAGAGCGCCCTGGCCGGACAGGAGGACTACGTCGTCGTCAACATCGGCAACGAGCCGATCGGCAACAACGCCACCACGCCCGGCTGGGCCGAGGCCACCAGGGCCGCGATCTCCAAGCTGCGCGCCAACGGCATCCACCACGCGCTGATGGTGGACGCCCCCGCCTGGGGCCAGGACTGGCAGAACGTCATGCGGGACAACGCCGCCTCCGTCTTCGCCGCCGACCCCGACAAGAACACGATCTTCTCGGTGCACATGTACGGCGTCTACGACACCGCCGCCGAGATCACGTCGTACCTGGACGCGTTCCGGACGGCCGGGCTGCCGCTGGTCGTCGGCGAGTTCGGGTTCAACCACTCCGACGGCGACCCCGACGAGGACACGATCATGGCCCAGGCCGTGAGCCGCGGCCTCGGCTACCTCGGCTGGTCGTGGAGCGGCAACGGCGGCGGCGTCGAGTACCTCGACCAGGTCACCGGCTTCGACGTCACCCGGCTCACCTCGTGGGGGCAGCGGCTGTTCAACGGCGTCAACGGCATCGCCGCGACGGCCAGGCCGGCCTCCGTCTACGGCGGCGGCACCACCGACCCGACCCCGCCGAGCGCCCCCGGCACCCCGGCGGCCTCGAACGTCACCTCGTCCGGCGCCACCCTGACCTGGCCGGCCGCCACCGACGACGTGGGCGTGACCGGGTACGACGTCTACACCTCGGCCGGCGTCCCGCTCGGGACGACGGCCACCACCTCGATCACCCTGACCGGCCTGTCGCCCTCGACCGCCTACCAGGTGCACGTCAAGGCCAGGGACGCCGCGGGGAACCAGTCGGCCGCCTCGCCCACGGCCTCCTTCACCACCCTGGCCGGCGGCGGCGACGGCGGCTGCACGGCCGTGGGGGCCGTCCAGAGCGAGTGGGGCAACGGGTACGTCCTGCAGCCCGTCACGGTGACCAACACCGGCACGACCGCCAGGAACGGCTGGACGGTGACGTTCACGCTGCCCGCGGGCCACACCGTGACCGGCTTCTGGAACGCCGCGGTGACGGTCGGCGGGCGGACCGTGACCGCGCGGAACCTGAGCTACAACGGCACGCTCGCGCCCGGCGCGGCCGCCGCTTTCGGGGTCCAGGCCGGCCGTCCGAACGGCGACACGTCCGTTCCGTCCGGCTACACCTGCGCCGGCTAGCGAAGGAGGAGGTGAGGCCGATCAACTGATCCTGCCCGCGACACCATCCCGCCCGGATGGGACGGACGCGGCCGGCGAACCCCCAGCCGGCCGCGTCCGTTTGCGCCGCCCACCGGCCGTCCCGGCGCGGCCCCGGTCGGCTGTCCACGGTCCGTCGCGGTCCCTGCCCGCCCATCCCGGTCGTCAGCGTGGGTCCTGGGCGTGGGAGAAACGTTCGCGGGCCGCGTCGATGGCCGCCTCGTCCGAGAAGTCGGCGAACGCCTCGTCGTGGTAGCGGGCGGGGATCAGCGCCCGGACCCGCTCCGGATATCCGGCCCCGGCGGCAGGCACCTTCACCTGCGGCGGCACGCCCAGCCGGACGGCGATGGGCCCCGAGGCCCGGACGGACATCGCCCAGTCGCGGCTCTCGCCGACGATCGCGCACAGGTGCCGGGCGTAGACCCAGCGCACCTCGGCCAGACCGGCGGCGTCGGGTGGGTCCGTGCCGAACGGCTCCACCGCGCACACCACCCGCGACCCGAACCCGTGCCCGTGGTCGTGGTGCTCCTCGGGCGTGGCCCGTTCGAGGATCAGCGTCACCTGGGCGGCGAGCTCCTGGTCGAGCCGCGCCGACTCCTGGTGGGCGGCGAACAGCGTCGCCCCGGCCAGCGCCAGGCCGGCCAGGGCGACGCCTGCCGCGATCTTCCCGCGACGTGTTCCGGTCACGGGCTCGTGCAGGTCAGCGCGGGTGCGGGGCTCGGGATCGAGCCGGTGGCGTTGAAGCCGAACGTGGTGGACGCGTTCGGCGCGAGCTGACCGTTGTAGGAGGCGTTCCGGACGGAGACGTTCGGCGGCTGGGCGGACAGCACGCCGTTCCAGGGCGCGCCGTCGAAGCCCTGGCCGCCGGAGTAGGTCCACTTGACCGTCCAGCCGTTCAGTGACGCCGTGCCGGTGTTCTTCACCGTCACCTCGCCCTGGAAGTGACCGGCCCAGCCGGTGTCGGTGGCCTTCCAGGTGGCGGTGCAGCCGCCGGGAGGCGGGGTGACCGTCGGGGTGGAGGTGGGCGTGCCGGAAGGCGTGCCGCCGCCGGGGCCGACGCCGGTGACCTGGCCGTTGCCGCCGTCGAAGACGACGTCGGAGCAGCTGTAGAAGTTCTCGTTGCTGTCGGAGCGGATCCAGTGGGTGTAGATGATGTGCCGTCCGGTCTTGCCGGAGGGGAGCTGGGCGTTCCAGTAGTAGTAGTTGAGCCCGCCGGGGCCGCCGCTGGCGGGCGGGTTGGTGACGCTGCCGAACGACTCCAGGTCCGACCACTTGAGCGGGCCGTCGGGGTTCCAGCCGTTCTTGGTGACGTAGTAGACGAACGTGCCGGGGTGCTGGGCCCAGTTGCTGTGCCGCATCTGGATGCTCGCGCCCGAGGTCAGGTGGGTCTGCGGCCAGTCGGAGCGGACGGCGTTGTAGGCGGTGAAGTCGTAGGGGCCGCCGGTGCCGCCGCTGCAGAGCTGGCCGTCGGGGATGAAGCCGCTGGTACGCCCGGCGCCGTCGGAACGCAGCACGGCGAACCAGTTGTACAGCGGGGTCGCGCCGCTCTGGGCGACGGCCGCCGCGCAGGCCGGGTTGTAGGACTGGATCTGGCCGTTCTCGCGCAGGCCGTCCTGCCAGCACAGGAAGGTCCTGGCGCCGGGGAACATGGACACGCCGTGGGCCCGCGCCTGCGGCGGCGCGATCAGGACGGTGGCCAGCAGGACCAGGGCGGCGGTGAGCGCCGCCGTTCGAAAGTGTTTCATGGGGATTCCTTCGCGCAGGGGAACACAGGAATCTGCCCACGATCAGCCCGCCCGGCCAGCGCATTGAACCATGGGGAGCACCGTCCCGACAACGCGGTGTGAAACTTTCAGCCGATCTTGGTCACGGTTCCCCTGATGGCCCGGCACCGGGCCGGCGGGCGCGGGGCCGGCCGCTTGCCGTACGAGGGGCGACGCCGGAAGTCTGACGGGCCGGCCGGCCCGACGGCGACACCCGGGTGCCCTCGGGGTACGCCTGCGCCTGACCCGGCGGTCGTGAGGGGTGCGGTCCCGCCATACCCCTCAGCCGGGTTCCATGGCCCGGTCGATCACCTTGAGCCTGGCCTCCAGCTCCGCCCGGCAGGCGGGGGCCAGGCGGCCCTCCCTGGCCCGGTCGGCGACCTTGCGCCGCACCTCGGCCGTGCCGGTGACCGCGGGGCCGCGGACCAGCGAGTCGAGCACCTGCTTGAGGTCGAGCACCACGTCCGCGTCGGTTGCGTCACACGGTTCGCCGCCTTCCAGCGAGTCGTGGAAGCCGTCCACGGCCTGCTCCACGGTTACCGACGTGGCCCGGGAGGCCGGCGGCGCGGAAGACGGCGTCGGGGGCCGCACCGAGGAGGGTGTGACCTGCGGCGACAGCACCGGCTCCGGCTCGGACCGCTGGAACCACAGCAGCACGGTGAGCGCCAGCAGCGCCGACCCCGCCACCGTGAGCCCGCGCCGCACCTGCCGGGCGATCCCGGCCGTGCCGAGCGCCGAGGTGAGCGCGGCGACGATCTCCTCGGCCGTGGGCCGCTCCTCGGGCAGGTGCGCCAGGCAGCTCTGGCAGAGCGAGGCGACGCCGTGCGGCACGCCGGTCACCCGGGGCGGGGGATCGGTCCGGCGCGCCGCCTCGATCTCCTCCCACGTCGTCTCCGGGTACGGGGTGCGCCCGGTGAGCATGGCGAACAGCAGCACGCCCAGGGCGTACACGTCCACGGCCGGGTGGGTGGGGGCGCCGAGGAGGCGTTCGGGCGCGACGTAGGGCGGGGTGCCGCGGTCGTCGTCTGGGTCGCCGGCCCAGGCCGCGATGCCGAAGTCGAGCAGCTTCGGGCCGTCGGCGGTGAGCAGCACGTTCTCGGCGGTGACGTCCCGGTGGACCAGGCCGCGGGCGTGCCCGGCCATCAGCACGCGGGCCAGCCGCAGGGCGATGGCCGCCGCCTCGGTCCACGGCAGCGGCCCCTCGGCGATGCGCTCGGCCAGCGGGGTGCCGTCGAGCAGGGGCATCACCACGTACGCGGCCACGCCACCCTTCGCGGTGACGGTCTCGCCGTAGTCGTAGATCTCGATCGAGTCCCGGTGGATGAACCGGGCCGCGGCGCGGGCCTCGCTGCGCACCCGGACGCGTTCGCCGTGGTCGGTGTGGAGCGAGGCGGTCAGCACCTTGACCGCGACCAGCCGTTGCAACGACTGGTCGAAGGCACGCCAGATGACCGACATGCCGCCGTGGGCCAGCGGGTCCAGCAGCAGGTACCGCCGGGCCAGCACGTCCCCCGGCTCAAGCTGACTCACGGATGACCAGTTCCGTGGGGAGGACGGGGTCGATCCCCGTCGCTCCGGTCAGGAGCAGGCGGGTGGCGACCGTGGCGAGCTCCTCGACGGGCTGGCGGATGGTGGTCAGCGCCGGGACGGTGTGCCGGGCCACGGGGGCGTCGTCGAAGCCGATCACGGCGACGTCCGCGGGCACCTTGCGGCCGGCCCGGCGCAGGGCCTGGATCGCGCCGGCCGCCATCAGGTCGGAGGCGACGAAGACGGCGTCGAGGCCGGGCGCGTGGCGTAACAGCCACTGCATGGCGTGCGTGCCCGAGGCCGCGGTGAAGTCGCCGTAGGCCACGGGCACGTCGGGGGCGCCGGCCGACTGCAGGGTGCGGACGAGCCCTTCGAGCCGGTCGCGGGCGGCGGGCAGGGAGGGCGGCCCGCCGATGGCCGCCACGTTCCTGCGGCCCTGTAACAGCAGGTGCTCGGCCGCCTGCCGGCCGCCGTCGAGGTTGTCCACGTCGGCGTAGGGGAGCTTGAGGTCGTGGGGCGGCCGGCCGATGTTGCGGACCGGGATGCCGGCGGTGGACAGCTTGATGGCCAGCGGATGGCGCTCTCGCGCGCCGACGATGAGGACGGCGCCCGACAGCGCGGGGAGCGTGGAGGAGGTGGGCGTCACGGTCGTCACCATGAGGTGGGTGCCGTGCTCGGCGATCACCGCTCCGGCGGCGGACAGGAGCCTGGCGTAGTAGGGCTCGGAGAACAGGCGGGGAAGATGGTCGCAGATCACCGCCGTGACGCCGTCGGTCAGCGTCTTGGCGGCGCTGCCCCTGGGCGCGCGTTGTCGGACGTAGCCCATGCGGGAGACGGCGTCGTAGACTTGCCGGCGGGTCGAGGTACTGACCCGCACCGAGCCCGTGAGGACTCGAGATGCGGTCGCGGGGGAAACCCCTGCAGCGGCCGCCACCTGTGCCAGTGTGGGCTGCTCGGTCATGGAGCACCTCGCGGAAAGATCCTGGGAGCGCTCCCACGTTACCAATGTTTCGCCGCTGTTAATAGGGCCTTTGCAGGGGGTGCGTCCGCGTGTGCGGACGCCCGCCGAATCTGCTCAGGTGGGGGCGGTGATCACCGCCGGAGGTTTTCCCGCCGCAGGTCGATCACGACATATTGACCATCCGTTAGGGGTATCCGGGACGCGCCGGATACCCCTGTCGCCTGTCTCTAGCGCCTGCCCCGCCCGCGGCCGTGACCGTTGCCGTCGCCGTTCTGGTAACCCTGGCCGGGGCCGAAGTCGCCGTCGGGGTTGGGGTTGACGTCGGTGAGGCCCTGGTCCCTGTCGTCGGGCTCCTGCCTGCGAGGGGCGCAGCCCTGGCCGCAGCCGCCGAAGCGGGAGGAGTCGACCGGGGTGAAGGCCGTCGCCGGGGTGCCCTTGAGCGCGGCCTTCATGGTGGCGTTCCAGATCGGGCCGGGGATCGAGGCGCCGAAGACCGAGGAGTAGTACTGGCCGCCGATGGTGATGCCGTTCAGCTTGTGGGTCGTCGAGCCGCGCGGGTCGCCGATGCTGACCGCGCCGGCCAGATCGGGGGTGAACCCGGCGAACCAGGCGGTGGCCTGGTCGTCGGTGGTGCCGGTCTTGCCCGCCGCCGGACGGCCGATGCCGCCGACCGCGCGCATCGTGCCCTTGGTGAAGACGCCGGACAGGATGTTCGCCGCCGCGTCGGCGACCTCGGGGTCGAACGCCTGCGTGCACTTGGGCTTGTACTCGGTCACCTTGCCGTTGCGGTCGGTGATCTGGGTGATGGCCGTCGGCGGGCAGTACTTGCCGCGCGCGCCGATCGCCGCGTAGGCCGTGGCCACGGTCACCGGGTCCATCTCGTTGATGCCGAGCGTGAACGTCTCGAACTCCTGGAGCTTGCCGCCGTCGGAGCGCTTGATGCCGAGCGACTTGGCGGTCTCGACCACCTTGCAGAGGCCGACCTTCTGCTCCAGCGTCATGAAGAACGTGTTCACCGAGCCCCAGGTGCCGGTGGCCAGCGACTTGAAGCCGCCGCCGCCCTCGTCGTTGGTGACGGTGTGGCTCGGGTCGCCGACGTTCTGGCCCTTGCAGTTCTTGAACGCCCAGTAGTTGGGCGCGGTGTAGCCGCTGCCCACGTTGAAGCCGTCGTTGATCTTCATGCCCTGCTTGAGTGCGGTGAGCAGGGTGAACGTCTTGAACGTCGAGCCGGCCTGGAAGCCGACGCCGCCGCCGTGCACCGCGTCGGCCACCACGTTGTACGACATCTCGTGCTTGCGCTTGGAGTTGCCGTACTTGCGGCTGGCGGCCATGGCCTTGATCTCGCCGGTGCCCGGCTTGACCAGCGCCTCGGAGGCGACCGGGTTGTCGGAGGCGTAGACGTGCTTCTTGATGGCCTCCTCGGCGGCCTTCTGCATCTTCGGGTCGATCGTGGTCTTGATCTCCAGGCCGCCCCGGTTGAGGAACTGGGTGCGGGCCTTCTTGGTCTTGCCGAAGGCCGGGTTGCTCAGGATCTCGTTGCGCACGTACATGCAGAAGTACGGGTACTGGCTGGCGCCGCAGCCGCCGGGCAGCGGGGTGCCCTTGTAGCCGAGCTTCTTGGACCTGGCCTCCTTGTGCTGCTCAGGCGTGATCTTCTTGAGCTCCAGCATCCTGTCGAGCACCACGTTGCGCCGGTTGAGCAGTTGCGCGCGGGAGTCCTTGCCCAGGTTGGGGTCGGTCCGATTGGGGTCCTGGACCGCGCCGGCCAGCGTGGCCGCCTGGGACAGCGTCAGCTCGGCCGCCGACACGCCGAAGAAACGCTTGGCCGCCGCCTCGACGCCGTACGCGCCGGCGCCGAAGTAGGCGATGTTGAGGTACTTGCCGAGGATCTCGTTCTTGCTGTACTTCTCCTCGACCGCCATCGCGTAGCGCAGCTCCTTGAGCTTGCGGGCGTAGCTGGCTTCGAGGGCCGCGTTCTTCTCCTTCTCGGTGGTGGCCGAGTTGAGCAGCACCTGCTTGACGTACTGCTGGGTGATGGAGGAGCCACCCTGGGCGATGCCGCCCCTGCTGAGGTTCTTGGCGAGGGCGCGCACGGTGCCCTCGATGTCGATCGCGCCGTGCTCGTAGAAGCGGTAGTCCTCGATGGAGATGATGGCCGTCTTCATGATGTCGGCCACCTGGTCGAGCGAGACGTTCTCGCGGTACTCCTCGTAGAACTGGGCGATCTGGTTGCCCTTGGCGTCGAGGACCGTCGTCTTCTCGGCGAGCGGCGGTTCTTTGAGGTCTTCCGGCTTGATGTTCAGTTCCTCGGACGCCGAGACGAACATCGCTCCGGTGCCGCCGACCGCCGGCAATGCGATGGCCGCGGCCACCACTCCCGCGGCCATCGCAGCCCCGGTCAGGCGCACGATGCTCGACATTCGGGAACCCATGCGGAAAAACCTCCCCATCTCGGCTTTTGGGTGCATCCTAAACCCGCCCATGACCTGCTCTCTGTAAAAAGACGAAGCGCGCGCCGGCGGTGGATGCTTCTACCCCGGGTGAGACGCCGAAGCACGGGATTTGGTTCGCCGTGTTTCCCGTCGGATTCGTTTCCTGTGGGTCTGCGGGGATAGGGCGTGGTCATGACTTCGCACCGAGTGTTGCCACGCGAGCAGGCGCGGGTCCGTGAGCCGGTCACCGCTCCCCGCCGGAGACCGGTCCTGGACGACACCCTGACCCTGCTGCTCGACCCGTACCGCTTCATCGGCGACCGGGCGCGGCGGCTCGGCTCCGACGTCTTCGAGACGCGGCTCCTGCTCCAGCCGACCATCTGCATGACCGGCGCCCAGGCCGCCGAGGTCTTCTACGACTCCGAGCTGTTCGTCCGGGACGGCGCCGCCCCCCGGCGGCTCCAGGCGACGCTGTTCGGCAGGAACGGCGTGCAGGCGCTCGACGGCGAGGCCCACCGGGCGCGCAAGGCCATGTTCATGTCGCTGATGGGCCGGGAGGGCCGCGACCGGCTGGCCGAGCTGGCCGGCCGGCGCTGGCGCGAGCGCATCCGCGCCTGGGAGGGCATGCCGCGGGTCGTCCTGTACGAGGAGGTCAGCAGGCTGCTGTGCCAGGCGGTCTGCGACTGGACGGGCGTGCCGCTGCCGCCCGCCCGGGTGCCCGAGGTCACCGCCACTCTCCAGGCGGCCATCGAGGGCGCCGGCGGGCTCGGCGCCCGCTACCTGCGCGGCCGGTACGCCAGGATCAAGGGCGACCTGTGGTTGTCCGGCCTGATCCGCTTCGCCCGCGACGACCCCGGCCGCTTCGCCGGCACGGTGACCGGCCTGATCGCGGGCTACCGCGACCCCGACGGCACCCTGCTGCCGGCCAGGACCGCGGCCGTCGAGCTGCACAACGTGCTGCGGCCCACGGTGGCGGTGGCCAGGTTCGTGACGTTCGCGGCCATGGCCCTGCACGCCCACCCGGAGTACTACGAGCGCGTCCGCGAGGGCGACGAGCAGTTCGTCGAGCACTTCGTCCAGGAGGTACGCCGGTTCTACCCATTCTTCCCGTTCGTCGCCGCCAAGGTGGCCAAGCCCTTCACCTGGAACGGCGAGCACTTCCCCGAGGGCCGGCGGACGCTGCTCGACCTGTACGGCATCGACCACGACCCGCGCCTGTGGGACCGCCCCGGCGAGTTCCGCCCGGAACGGTTCGCCGAATGGGACGGCGGCGAGTACGACTTCGTCCCCCAGGGCGGCGGCAACCATTACGAAGGGCACCGGTGCCCCGGCGAGTGGATCACCGTGGACCTGATGAAGCTGGCGGTGACCGCGCTGACCCGCTGGATGACGTACGGCGTGCCGGCCCAGGACCTGCGCATGCCGTCGTGGCGCGCCCCGGCCGTCCCCAACAGCCGTTTCGTCATCGAGCAGGTCGAGGCCGTCTGAGATTCGGGCAGCGCCGGGCAAAGAAGCGTGTTGCCGCGCGGGTGCGCGCGCGAGGGTCTGGCAACGTTCACCAGGGCGATTCTTCCTGGCCTTGGTGGAGGGTTTCATGCGTCGTGTCGTGGACGACGAGGAGCAGGTCGATCAATTGGTCGCGGCCGCCAGGGCGTACTGGGGGGACAGCGCGGGCGACACGGGTTGCGTGGTGGCCGAGGCGTTCGACGAGGACGTCCGGGTGGTGGTGCGCACCGTTCTGGTCGCGAAGGCCGTGTGCGGGCTGCTGTCGGCCCGGCTGGTCGTGCTCACCGACCCGCGGTGGCGGCCGCTGGCCGAGGCGTTCGGGGCCGCCGCCGATCTGGGGCCGCCCGACGCGCTCGTCACCAGCCGGATCGACCCGGGCGTGCGCACCGACATCCCGGTCCTGCACGTGCACGGCACGGGGTCGCTGCAGGCGTACGCGCTGTTCCCGGGTCAGACCCCCGTCTCCTTCGGCGAGGAGCTGCCCGGCCGGGTCGCGGAGTTCTTCGAGCGCCAGGTCTGGCCCAACAGGGAGGCGATCCGGCCGAGCGCCGAGCGTACGGCCTGGCGGGTCAAGGAGGGCTACCAGGTCCGCACCGACACCGAACGCCGCCAGCTCCGCCTCTACGGCTGCTCCAGGCTGCGCCTCGACCCCGGCCGGCCCACGGTCACGGTGTTCGGCCACATGCCGGGCCGCGACACCGAGCTGTTCGAGGAGACCGAGCGGTACGCGGAGGCCGAGGAGTCGGCCAACTGGCTGTTCCTCGACCGCCTGCGCTCCGGCCTGCTGTCGCCGAACATCCTGTGGAGCATGACCGACGTCGCCGTCACGTTCGGCGGCAGCGACCTGCCCGCCTTCGGCGTCCCCGTCATCCAGGCCGGCTGGTCGGAGGGCGCCGCCTGCGGGGCCACCCACCTCGCGCGCACGCCGGAGGAGCTGCGCGACCGGCTCGGCGAGGCCGTCGCCGTACACGGCAAGGCGGAGACGATCCTCGGCCCGGAGCAGCGCGAGCGCGCCCGCCTGTGGTTGTGGCTGCGCCGCTGCGGCGCCGACGTGCCGACCCAGATCCTGCCGCGCTGGGAGCTCGGCCCCGACTATCCGCGGGCCCTGGCGGTCGCCCTGCGGCACGCGGAGCGCGACGGCGACCCGCTCTTCGACGCGGTGCGCCGCATGTGGGAGCGCCGCGACCCCGTACTCACCCGATTCGACTTCCAGGACCTGGCCAAGGCCACACTGACCCCCGCGAGGAGCGCCCGATGACCGGAACAGGACCCATCACAGAGCTCGACCCGGTGATCCTGCCCGCGATCCCGCCCGTCCACGTGACCAGCGGGCGGTTCCCCGCGCTGCAGGTGATCGACCGGCTGCACCGGGGCAGCCAGATCGTGGGCAGGTTCGAGACGTCCGGGCTGGTCGGCTTCAAGGTGTCCGCGCAGGGACGGCCGCTGCGGGTGCAGATGTCGCTGTCCATGGACGAGCGGTCGGTCAGCGGCTGGCACACCGGCACGACGGGCCCCGACTTCACGACGCCCCGGTGTGTCCAGATCCGCTCCCAGGGACGCCTGCGCCAGTGCGTGCTGCTGCGCGGCCGCAACCCGCACGCCCGCGTGGCCTTCGACCTGACCCCCGAGGAGATCCCGGACGACGGCCTGATCTGCGTCGAGGCCCTGGACATCATGGAGGGCGACGGCGTCGGCGACGAGGTGCGCACGTTCCTGTCCGGCCGGGTCCAGGCCGACGGGGCGGCCGGGCTGCGGCTGGACAAGATCGTGTTCGAGGAGCCGCCCGCCGTCGACTACGACCCCGACACGCTCGACGGCTCCCGCTGCGAGCTGTCCTCGCTGATCAGCGGCGGTGGCCTGGCCAACGTCAACCGGCAGGGCGTGCGCGTCCTGCGGTCGGGCATGTTCGTGGTCAACCCGGTGCTGCGCGACACGTTCGGGGCCAGCGGGCGGATCACGCTGCGGCTGGGCACGAAGGCGGAGGCGGCCAGCATGATCCCGGCGACCTGGCGGCGGGTCAACAGCGAGCTGCGCTGGCTGCGGCACGCGACCAGGAAGCTCCTCGGCACGGCGGCCCCCACGGTGGAACGCGTCTACAGCCTCAGGGACGGCGTGGCCGGGCCCTTCGGGCAGACCGTCCACGGGAACGTCACCGAGCTCGTCCTGCCGAGCCCGACGGTCTCGCCGTTCCTCGTGGTGATCGAGCGGGTGCCGGGTGTCCTGCCGACGCTGGAGTCCGGCACCTCGGACTAGCGGGAGCTCCGGATCCCTCGACCCGCGTGACCTGCGACAGCCGGGGAAAGTCCGCCGTTTGGCGGGAAAACTGGCGATCACCTGTGATAACGCCGCTCTGAGGGCAGTTGTCATGGGTGGGCGGGAACGGTTTGAGCATCGAGACGATCCGGCATCAGCAGTGCACGGTCATGCGCGCCACGGGTGAGCTCGACCACGCGGGACGGGTCCGGTTCAGCGCCCACATCAACACGGTGTGGGACTGGTCGCCCGGTCCCGTCCTCGTCTTCGATCTGGCCGACCTGGTCTTCTACGACTCCTCCGCCATCGGCGTGCTGGCCACGGCGATGCAGCGGATGGAGGCGGAGCCGGGCGGCCGGATCATCGTGGTCAGCCCGTCCGACCACCTGCTGTCGGTGCTGCGGCTGACGGACCTGCTCTCCCACGTCGAGCTGCGCGGCAGCGTCGACGAGACCGTGGCGGAGCTGACGGTGGGCACCATCGCGCCGCCCGTCCCCCCGCCCTGGCCAGGGGGGACGTCGGACGTCGCCTACAACCCGTAGGTCTCCAGCAGCCGCAGCCAGATCTCGCTCACGGTCGGGAACGACGGCACGGCGTGCCAGAGCCGGTCGAGCGGCACCTCGCCGGTGACCGCGATCGTGGCGGCGTGCAGCAGCTCGCCGACGCCGGGACCGGCGAAGGTGACGCCGAGCAGCACCTTCCTGTCCTCGTCCACCACGGCCTTGGCGCGGCCCCGGTAGCCGTCGCCCAGCAGGTACGCGCCCGAGACCGAGCCGAGGTCGTACTCGACCGCGCGCACCCGGAAGCCGGCCTTCCTGGCCTCGGCCTCCGTACGGCCGACCGCGCAGACCTGCGGGTCGGTGAAGACCACCTGCGGCACGCCGAAGCCGTCGGCGAGGTCGCGCATGGCGGGCAGGTCGTCGCCGTGCGCCCGCGCCGCGATCACGTCGCCGCAGATCCTGGCCTGGTACTTGCCGATGTGGGTGAGCAGCGCGCGGCCGTTGACGTCGCCGACGGCGTAGAGCCAGCCGCCCGGCACGCCGGTGGCCCGCATGCTGTCGTCGACCTCGACGGGCGCGTCGTCGGGCAGGCCGACCGTGTCCAGCCCGATCCCGCGCGTGGCGACCTTGCGGCCGGTGGCCACCAGCAGCTCGTCGGCCTCCAGCGGCGGCCCCTCGGACAGGTGCACGGTCACCTTGCCGCCCGGCTCGGGCCGCTCGACCCTGACCACGTCGGTGTGCAGGCGCACGTCGATGCCCGCCTCGCCGAACGACCGCGCGACCAGCTCGCCCGCGAACGGCTCGATCCGGCCGAGCAGCCCGCCGCCGCGCACCAGCACGGTCGTCTGCCGCGCGCCGAGCCCGTGCATGGCCTGCGCCATCTCGCAGGCGACCACGCCGCCGCCGATCACCACCAGGCGTTCGGGCACCTTCGTCGCGGCGGTGACCTCGTGGCTGGTCCACGGCTTCGCCTCGGCCATGCCCGGCACCGGCGGGACCGCCGCCGTGCTGCCGGTGGCGAGCACGACCGCCTGCCTGGCCGTGAGCACCCGCTCGCCGCCGTCGGGGGTGGTGACGACCACCCGCCGCTCGCCGTCGAGCCGCCCCCTGCCGCGGACGAACTCCGCCGGCACGCCCTCGACCCAGCTCACCTGCCCGGAGTCGTCGTAACGCGAGACCGCCTCGTCGCGCCGGGCGAGCACCGCGGCCACGTCGATCGGCCCGAGCGAGAGCCCGGGCACCCGGGACACCTCGCCGGCCAGGTCGACCGGGCGCAGCAGCGCCTTGCTCGGGATGCACGCCCAGTAGGAGCACTCGCCGCCGGCCAGCCGCTCCTCGACGATCGCGGCGCTCAGCCCGCCGCGCACCGCCCGCGCGACGACGTTCTCGCCCGCCGGACCGGCCCCGATCACGATGACGTCGAACTCCTCAGCCACGCTGCCTCCCCACACTCGTCCTCGATTCGCACTCTTTCATGCCCTGCTCGCGCCAGCCGAGGTGGCCACGGGCATGAACCCTTTCGGCCCGCGACGGAGAGACCGGGTAGATGCCCGCGCCGTCCGGGGGAGCCCGCTCGGCACCCTCATGAAGGAGCTTCCCCATGCCGGCGCCGTCTCCTGTGTTCGTGCTGCCCGGAAACGCCCTGGGGCGGCATCGGGCGCTGCTGGTCGCGCTGGTGCCCGCCGTCGCGCTGCGGCTGCTCGCGATGGCGGGGTACCGGCCCGCGCTGTGGTTCTGGGCGGACTCGTTCTCCTATCTGGAGGCCGCGGCCGACCCCGTGCCCGGGACGTTCCGGCCGCTCGGGTACTCGCTCTTCCTGGCCGCGCTCGGGCCCGGGAAGAGCCTGGCGCTGGTGGCCGCCGTGCAGCACGCGTTCGGGCCGGCGCTCGCCGTGGCCGTCTACGCCCTGTTGCGGCGGCGCGGCCTGCCCGGCTGGGGCGCGACGGCCGCCGTCGCGCCGCTGCTGTACGACGAGTTCCTGATCCTGCTGGAACACATGATCATGGCGGACGCGCTGTTCACCGTGCTGGTCACGGCCGGGATCCTGGCGCTGTCGTGCCGGCTCGCCCGGGTCACGGCGGCCGCCGGCGGCGTGCTGCTCGGCCTGGCCGCCGTCACCCGCACGATCGGGGTGGCCGTCCTCGTGGTGGCCGCCGCCTGCCTGCTGCTGCGCCGTCCCGGGCCGCGCGCGCTGCTCTGTCTGGTCCTGGCGGGCGCGGCGCCGCTGCTCGGGTACGCCTCCTGGATGTGGGCCACCAGCGGCACCTTCGGCCTGACCAAGGCCGACGGCCTGTTCCTGTGGGCCCGCACGATGACCTTCGCCGACTGCACGGTCATCAAGCCGGAGCCCGAGCTGGCCCCCCTCTGCCCGAGGACGCCGGTGGCCGGGCGGCCCTCTCCCGCCCACTGGATGTGGGGGCCCACCCTGGCCGCCGTCCCCGGCGACCGGAACGCGCTGGCCGGCCGCTTCGCCCGCGAGGCCGTCCTCGCCCAGCCCGGCGACTACCTGGCCGCCGTCGGGCGCGACCTGCGGTGGCTGCTGCGCTGGGAGCGCGCCACGGCCAGGAAGGTGTCGGCCGGGAAGACCAATCCGTACTGGTTCCCCTACGAGGAGCGTCCGCTGCGCGCGTCCGTACGGCGGATCGCCGGGGCGTACGAGGGCGGGCCGGCGGACACGCGGATCGTCGAGCCCTACGCGGGCTGGCTGCGGGCCTACCAGCGCTTCGGCTACCTGCCGTACCCGGTGCTCATGGCGCTGCTCGGGGGCGCGCTCGCGGTGGCGGCCGTACGGCGGCGGCCGGACGCGCTGCTGCCAGGTGTGACCGCCGCCGTGCTGGTCGTGGCGCCGTCCTTCCTCAACGGGTACGACGTGCGGTATGTCGTACCGGCTCTCCCGCTGGCCTGCCTGGCCACCGGGCTGGCATCGGGACGTCCGCCGGAGGTCGGGAGACGTTCACCTGCGGGGCCTAGCGTTCGCGCATGACTCCTCACCCCACGTCCGTGGTGTACCGGGCGGCGTCCGAGGGTTATCACACCTTCCGCATCCCGGCCGCCGTCGTGACGGCGGCGGGGACCGTCCTGGCCTTCGCCGAGGGGCGGCGGGGGTCGGCCGGGGACTCGGGGCACATCGACCTGGTGCTCAGGCGGTCGTCCGACGGCGGCCTGACGTGGGGCCCGCTCCAGGTGGTCGCCACGGAACCGAACCGCGGCACGGTCGGCAACCCCGCGCCCGTGGTGCTGGACGACGGCCGGATCCTGCTCGTCACCGTCCGGCAGGGCCCGTCGGCGACGGAGGAGAAGATCAGGCGCGGCCAGGTGCCGGCGGCCGCGGGGCGGCGGGTGTTCGTCCAGGTCAGCGCGGACGACGGGGTCACCTGGCCGGCTCCGCGCGAGATCACCGCCCAGGTCAAGCGCCCCGAGTGGCGCTGGTACGCCACCGGCCCCGGGCACGCCGTCCGGCTCCGGAGCGGGCGCGTCGTGGTGCCGGGCAACCACTCCCTGCCCCCGTCCGGCCCGGACGACGGCACCGAGGGCCGGTACAACGGCGGCCACGCGCTGCTCAGCGACGACGGCGGCCGTACCTGGCGCATCGGCTACGTGGACGACAACCCCGACGGGTACGTCAACGTCAACGAGACCACCGCGACCGAATTGCCCGACGGCCGCCTCTACCTCAACGCCAGGACGGACTCCGCCGCGCCGGGCACCCGCGCCGACGCCCGCTCCTCCGACGGCGGACAGCGGCTCGACCTGCCCTTCCGTCCGCAGGCCGGGCTGGTGGGGCCGGTGGTGGAGGGCAGCGTGCTGTGGTGCGAGCCGCCCGGCGTGCTGCTGTTCTCCGGCCCGGCCGCGCCCGACGCGCGGGCCCTGATGACGGTACGGGCGAGCATCGACGCCGGGGTCACCTGGCATCCCGTGCACACCGTGTCGGGCCTGCCCGCCGCCTACTCCGACCTGGTCAGGGTGGACGACGACACGGTGGGGCTGCTGTTCGAGACCGGCGACTTCGGGCCGTACGAGAGCATCGCCTTCCGGCGCCTCCCGGTCGCCGAGCTCGACCCCCGCCGGGCGTAGCCGCCCGTTCCTTTCCTGAGCGCTGTGCTGACACAGGGCTGTGCTGACTACGCTGAGACAACCACTGTGCGACCGCGTGTGCGGAGTGTTCCGCATTACGCGCTAGCATTCCGATCAGCGGAACAGGCGAGGGAGAGTTCAGTGGCTGAGACCCAGTCCCCTGTGGGGAGCGTCGATCGTGCCCTGCTGATCCTGCAGGAGATCGGGAGGCACAGCAGGGGAGTGACGCTCGACGAGCTGGCCACCAGGCTGCGGCTGCCGAAGAGCTCGCTCCACCGCCTGCTCGGGGCGTTGAAGCACCGGGGCTTCGCGGCCCAGCCGGAGCCGAGCGGGCCGTACTTCCTCGGCACCGAGATGCTGGCCACGGCCTTCCGGTTCTACGAGACGATGGACCTGCGCACGCTCGTCCGGCCGCTGCTGCTGCGGCTGAGCGAGGAGTTCTCCGAGACCGTGCACATGGCCATGCTCGACGGCGGCGAGGTCGTCTACCTGGACAAGGTCGAGGCGGTGCGGTCGATCACCATGACCTCGGTGGTCGGCGGGCGCAACGCGGCCCACTGCACCGGGGTGGGCAAGGCGCTGCTGGCCTGGACGTACCCGACGGACGAGGCGGTCAAGGCGTGGGCCGAGCGCTACGGGCCGCTGTCCACCAGGACCAGGAGCACCATCACGAACCCCGCCAAGCTGGCCATCCACCTCGACCAGGTCAGGCAGCGGGGGTACGCGCTCGACCTGGAGGAGAACGAGCCGGGCGTGCGGTGCGTGGCGGCACCGGTCTTCCTGGGCAAGACCGCGCCGGTGGCGGCGGTGAGCGTGACCGCGATCAAGGACCGCATGTCGGTCGCCCGCCTCGAAGAGGTCGGCCACGGCCTCCGCCGCGCCATCTCGGCCCAGGTCTGACCCCACCCGCAAGACGCCCACCCCCGCACCCGCGACGCTGCCCCCCGGTAACGCCGGGCTTCCGGCCTCCGCGTCGGACGGTGGCGCCGGCTCGTCCCCCTCTCCCCAAAGGGACCTCGACCGGCTACGGTCGGAACGAACGCGGAACTGCATTCCGTATCACGGACCAGAAGGACACAGGGCATGAAGCTGGAGAAGGTCCCCGTCCCCCGTGCCACCCTCGCGGAGGGCCCGAGGTGGGACGCCGCCACGGGCACCCTGCTGTGGGTCGACATCCCCGCCGGCCACGTGCACCGGCTGGACCCGGCCGGCGACGAGCGGGAGACGATCGAGCTGGGGCAGCCGGTCGGCGTCGCCGTGCCCCATGCCTCCGGCGGCCTCATGCTGGCCCTGAGGGACGGCTTCGCCCGGCACGCGGACGGCCGCACCGAGCTCGTCGCCCGGCCGCCCGAGCCCGAGGGCAACCGGATGAACGACGGCGCCTGCGACCGCGCGGGCCGCTTCTTCGCCGGCACCAAGGCCGAGGACGACACCCCCGGCGCGGGCTCGCTCTACCGCCTGGCCCAGGACCGTACGTGCGACAAGGTGCTGGCCGGCGTCACGATCTCGAACGGCATCGGCTGGAGCCCCGACGAGCGCCTGATGTACTACGTGGACACCGCGACCGACCGGATCGACGTCCTCGACTACGACCCGGCGACCGGCACGCTCGACGGCCGCCGGGAGTTCGCCGCCCTCCCGGGCCCCGACGGCCTGACGGTGGACGCCGCCGGCCACGTGTGGGTCGCGCTGTGGGGCGGCGCGACGGTCGTCCGGCTGCGGCCGGACGGGCGTACGGACCTCACCGTGGAGGTCCCCGCGGCCAACGTGACGAGCTGCGCCTTCGGCGGCCCCGACCTCGACGTGCTCTACGTGACCACCGCCTGGGACGGCGGCGCCGGCGGGGAGCTGTGGCGCTGCCGCACGCCCCACACCGGCCTGCCCGCCAACCCCTACCGCGGCCTCACCCCTTGACCGCCCCGGTCAGCGCCTGCACGAACCGGCGCTGGCCGAACAGGAACACGGCCAGCACCGGCAGCGTGGTCAGCACCGTGCCCGCCATGATCGCGGGCCAGTCGGCCCGGTGCTGGCCCTGGAACGTGGTCAGCCCCGCCTGCACGGTGTAGTTCGCCTCGGAGTTGATCACCACCAGCGGCCAGAAGAGATCGTTCCAGGCCGTGATGAACGTGATCACGGCGAGCGCCGCCAGCGCCGGCTTGGCGACCGGCAGCACCACCCGGAAGAACAGCGCGACCCGCGAGCATCCGTCGATCCGCGCCGCCTCCTCCAGCTCCCTCGGGAAGGACTGGAAGAACGACGTCATCAGGTAGATCCCGACCGACGAGCTGAGCTGCGGGATGACCAGCGCCCCCAGAGTGTCCACCAGCCCGGCCTGGCTGAACATCAGGAACGTCGGGATCACGGTGAGCTGGAACGGGATCAGCGCGGTCGCGATGATCAGGACCAGCGTCAGCCGGGAGCCGATGAACCGGATCCGGGCGAAGGCGTACCCGGCCATGCTGCAGAGCACGACCTGGGCCGCCACGATGGCGCTCGACACCAGCACGCTGTTGAGGAACCAGCGGGGGAAGTCGGAGCGCTCCATGACCGTGCGGTAGCCGCCGAGGTCGATGCCCTCCGGCAGGATCGGCGGCGGGAACCTGTTCAGCTCGGCCTGCGTCATGACCGAGCTGAGCACCAGCCACACGAACGGCAGCAGCGTCACCACCGACATCGGCGCGAGCACCAGGTGCCACTTGCTGGGCAGGCGTCGCCTCATCGCACGGCCCCTCTCCGCCGCGCGACCACCAGGCCCACGACGATCAGCAGCAGCGTCCCGGCGAACAGCGTGTACGCCACGGCCGCGCCGTACCCGGCGGCCGAGTAGCGGAAGGCGAGTTGCCAGACGTAGTAGACGATGGTCACGGTCGCGCTGGCCGGGCCGCCCTGGGTCGTCGTCATGACCAGGTCGAAGAACTGCAGCGCGTCGATCACGCCCCAGACCGCGAGGAAGACCGTGATCGGCCGTACGGACGGGACGATGATGTGCCGGAACGTGGCCCACCGCCCCGCGCCGTCGATGGAGGCCGCCTCCAGCACCGCCTTGTCGATCTCCTGGATGGCCGCCAGGTAGATCACCACGGCGAAGCCGAACCTGGTCCAGAAGAAGATCAGCGTGAGCACGTACATGGCCTGTGACGGGCTGCTCAGGAAGCCCTGGAGCGGCAGGCCGAGCCGGCCGAGCACGCCGTTCATCAGGCCGAAGTCGCGGTCGAAGATGTAGCCCATGAGCAGGCCGGCCGAGGTGGCCGAGGCCACGTACGGCACCAGGAAGGCGGTCCGGTAGAACCCGATGCCGCGCACCTTCCTGTTCAGCAGCACCGCCACCACCAGGCCGAAGACCAGCGAGGCGGGGATGTAGAGCACCAGCAGCAGCCCGGTGTTGCGGACCGCCTGGAAGAACACCGGGTCCTGGAACAGCGCCCGGTAATTGTCCAGGCCGACGTTCTCGGGCGTCTTCATCAGGTCGGAGTCGGTGAACGACAGCGCCAGCGCCCATGCCATCGGCACCAGCGCGAACCCGAGGATGATCAGCGTGGCGGGGCCCGCGAACGACCAGCCCGCGACGTGGTCGCCGAGCCCGCGGCTCTTCCTGGCGTGCCGGGCGGCGGGCGCGCCGACGGCGGCGCTGCTCATGAGCCCGGCACCGCCAGCACCGCGTCGGACTTGGCCGCGGCCTCGTCCAGGGCGGTCTTGGCGTCGGCCTTGCCCAGCAGCGCCTGCGCGATGGCCTCGGCGACGAAGGACGACACACGGGGGTACTTGGTGGAGGGCGGCCTGACCCGCTTGGCGTTGGCCAGGTTCTCGGAGATCACCTCGATGCCCGGGTATTTCTGCAGATAGTCCCGGTAGCCGGGCAGCTTGGTGATCGACTCCCTGATGGGCAGCGAGCCCGTGTCGCTCATCCACACGAGCTGCTGCTCGGCGGCCGTCAACCAGCTCAGGAACGCGGTCGCCGCCTTCACGCGGCGCTCGTCGTGCTCGAACACCACCCAGTTGTCCGGGCCGGAGACGGTCTCGTGGTTGCCGTTGGTGCCGGGCAGCCGCGCGACGCCGTAGTCGACCTTGGCCGCCTGGAGGTCGGGCAGGACCCAGGGGCCGGAGAGGAACATGGCCAGCCGTCCGGACTCGAACAGCTTCTGGCCCTTCTCGGCGGGGCTGGAGTCGAGGTAGACCGACTTGTCGTCCACGGCCATGCCCCGGACCAGGCCGAGCGCCTGCTGCCCGGCGGCGGAGTTGAACGCCGCCTTCTTGTGGTCGGGGGTGAGGATGTCGCCGCCCGCCTGCCACAGCAGCGGCCAGAGCCCCCAGACGGCCTCCTCGCCACCGCTGATCGCCCAGGTGGTGCCGAAGACGCCCTGCCGCGCGTCGGTGGTCTTCCTGGCGATGTCGCGGAAGTCGTCCCAGGTCCAGTCGGGGCCGGGGGCCTTGACGCCCGCCTTGGCCAGCAGCTTCCTGTTGTAGAGGACGACCATGTTGTCCACCACGGCGGGGAAGCCGATGACCTTGCCCTGGACGGTGACCGCCTCGCGCTCGTTGGCCCAGAAGTCGTCCCAGCCGACGGTCGGGTCCTTGACGTGGGAGGTGAGGTCGGCGGTCTTGGGGTTCCTGGCCACGTTGGGGGCCCAGGAGCCGTACAGGTAGGCGATGTCGGGGTAGGCGTCGGAGGCGAGCGCGGCAGTGATCTTGGGTAGCATGCCGTCTGCGGTCGCGCCGCCGGACTCGGTGCTGACCTTGATGTCGGGGTGACTCTGGTTGAACCGGGCGACCAGTTTCTCGATCGACTTCGCCGAGGTGTCCTCCTGGCCGTGCCAGATGGTGATCTCGACCGGGCCGTCCGCCCGTTCCTGTCCTCCGCCGCCGCAGCTCGCCGCGGCCAGAGCCAGGGCGACGACGGCCAGGGTCGTACGGGGCCTCATCGGGCGGTCTCACGGATGTGGTGAATGGGTCGTGCCATGGGGTTCCCTCCACAGAGCACGGCGGGCGTGGCGGCCCGCTGCGTGCGGCGAGTATAGTCACGCATCCACGATGCAGACTAGAGTTCCATCAGACGGAATGAGGACGCGAACGTGCGAACCTTGACCCTTTTAGCCCGGCTGGCCGCGGTCGCGGCCCTGAGCTGCGCGACGCTCGCGGCGCTCGCCGCCCCGGCCACGGCCCAGACGGCCGGGGCGGCGGAGACGGCGCAGGCGGCGCAGGCGGGGCCGTGGCAGCCGCCGCTGCAGAGCCGCTGGCAGTACCAGCTCCAGGGCAACGCCAAGTACGCCGCCACCGGCGGCGTCAACGTCGACATCTGCGCGGCCCCCCAGTCGGGCGGCGCCTGCGTCAGGCCGGCGGTGTTCGACATCGACCTCTACGCCGACGGCGACGTGGTGGGCAACAACACCACGCTCAACACCGCGGCGGTGAAGGCCATCCACGCCCGCGGCGCGAAGGCCGTCTGCTACGTCGACGCCGGCTCGATCGAGGAGTACCGGCCCGACTACCAGCAGTTCGTCGCCTGGCACAAGAGCCATGGCAACTCCCTGCTCGGCAAGCCGTTCAGCGCCGAGTTCCCCAACGAGCGCTGGGCCAACGTCAACAACGACCAGGGCCAGCGGGACTTCCTGCTGAAGATGATGGAGGCCCGGGTCGACAAGTGCGCCCAGGCCGGCTTCGACGGGGTCGAGTTCGACGTCGTCAACGCCCACGAAGAGGGCAAGTCGGTCACCGGCTGGACCGTCAGCCCCGCCACCCAGCTCGTCTACAACAAGGCGCTGGCCGACCTGGCCCACCGCAAGGGCCTGTCCGCGGCGCTCAAGAACGACCTCAGTCAGGCGGCCGAGCTGGTGTCCAGCTTCGACTACGCCGTCAACGAGGAGTGTTTCCAGTACGACGAGTGCGGCCGGCTGAGCGTCTTCGTCAAGGCGGGCAAGCCGGTGTTCCAGGTCGAGTACGAGACGGCGCCGTCGTCCTTCTGCCCGAAGGCGGCCAAGCTCGGCATCAACGCGATCAAGAAGGCCGTGGACTACTCGCTGAAGGACACGCCGTACAAGCCGTGCAGGTAACAGGAGCCCCGCCGGTCACGGGCTGAGCGGGGCCCTTGGGGGGTGTCGCGGCCGTTCGTCAGGCCGTGACGCCCTCGACGCTCTGGACGCCCTCCTGCTCCTCGTCGCGCATCGGGCCGAGCCTGATGCGGACTCTTTCCTCGTCACAGAATGCAGTTCCGAAAACCCCGCCATAGCCCCCTAGTTCCGTGTAGCGGAATGGTAGTGCGGGATACGGAACCAATGCTATTTTCTGATGACCTTCGAGAGGGGCGAACCACGCATGTACCCCGAGATCGACACCCCGGCACTGGTCATCGACCTCGACGTGGTCAGGCACAACGTCACCGAGATGGCCAAGGCCGCCGCACGGCACGGCGTCCGCCTGCGTCCGCACGTCAAGACCCACAAGATGCCCGAGCTGGCGTTGCTGCAGCTCGAAGCCGGGGCGACCGGCATCACCTGCGCCAAGCTGGGCGAGGCCGAGATCATGGCGGACGCCGGGATCGACGACATCCTGCTCGCGTTCCCGATCTGGGGCGAGGCCAAGCTGCGCCGCCTGGCCGCGTTGCGCGAGCGGGCCCGGGTGCGGGTCAGCCTCGACTCGCCGGAGGTGGCGGCCGGGCTCGGCCGGCTGCCGGGGCCGCCGATCGAGGTGCTGGTCGAGGTGGACACCGGCCAGCACCGGCTGGGCCGCCCGCCGGGCCGTCCCACCGCCGACCTGGTGACCGAGATCGCCCTGGTCCCCGGCGTGGACGTCGTCGGGCTGCTCACCCTGGCCGGGCACGCGTACCACTCAAGCAGCCCGGAGGAGCTGGCCGAGACCGCCCGCCGCGAGGGCGAGGACCTGGTGGCCACCGCCGAGCTGTGCGCCCGCGACGGCATCGAGCTGCGCGAGATCAGCGTCGGCTGCACCCCGACCGCCCGGCACGTCGCGGGCGTGGCGGGGGTGACCGAGATCCGGCCCGGCACCTACATCTTCAACGACGCCTCGATGATGCGGCTCGGCGTGGCCACGGAGGGCACCACGGCGGCGCGCGTGCTGGCCACCGTGATCGCCAGGCCGACGCCGGAACGGGTCGTGTTCGACGCGGGCACCAAGTGCCTGACCTCCGACGGCAGCGGCATGCCCGACTGGGTCAGGGTGGCCGGGCGGCCGTACGTGCACATGGTGTTCCTCAACGAGGAGCACGCCGTCGCCCGCCTCGACCCCGAGCACGCCGGCGAGCTGCCCGTCGGCACGCGCGTGCAGCTCGTCCCGAGCCACGCCTGCTCGGTCGTGAACCTCTTCGACGTCGCGCACGGCGTCGAGAACGGGCAGGTCACCACAGGTCTGCGCGTCGCGGCACGCGGCGCGGTGCGTTGAGGAAGGACGGCGTCATGCGGGGACTGGCCGGGAAGCGGGTGCTGATCAGCGGGGGCAGCAGCGGCATCGGCGCCGCCACCGCCCGCAGGTTCCTGGAGGAGGGCTCGCGGGTGGTGCTCACCGGGCTGGACGGCGACGAGGTCGGGCGCGCCGTCGCCGAGCTCGCGCCGCTCGGCGAGGTGAGCGGGCTGACCGGCGACGTCAGCTCGGAGGACGACGTCGCGCGGCTGGTCGCGGGCGCGATCGAGGCCATGGGCGGCGTGGACGTGCTGGTCAACAACGCCGGCACCGCCTGGCGGGAGCCGTTCCTGGAGATCACCCCCGGCCACTGGGACCGGATCATCTCGGTGAACCTGCGCGGCATGTTCCTGATGGCCCAGACCGTCGCCCGCCACCTGGTGGAACGGGGGACGGGCGGCGTGATACTCAACATGTCCTCGACCAACGGCCTCGGCGGCGAGGCCGACTACGCCCACTACAACGCCTCCAAGGGCGGCGTGCTGCTGCTGACCAAGACCATGGCCGTCGAGCTCGGCAAGCACGGCATCCGGGTGAACGCCCTGTGCCCCGGCTACATCCGCACCCCGCTGAACGCCTCGATCTCGTCGGGGCTCGCCGACGACTTCGTCTCCGCCTACGAACGCGACCACATCCCGCTGGGCCGGGCCGGGCTCGCCGAGGAGGTCGCCGCCGCCTACGCCTTCCTCGCCTCGGACGACGCCGCGTTCGTCCACGGCACCGAGCTGGTGATCGACGGTGGCCAGCTAGCGATCATGTGAGTCGCCGGGGCGCGGCACCTTCATGGCGATGATCAGGCCGTGCCCGGAGTCGTCGGTACGCAGGTGGGACAGCTCGACGGTGAGCTGCGTCGGCCGGCCGCGGCCGTTGACCGCGTCGAGCGCGACCCTCCTGGCTCCGGCCCGGGTCGTGCCCCCGGCCGGCGTGTCGCGGACGAGCGGGACGATCCGCTCCACCGGCAGCCCCGTGCCCAGCGAGGCCAGCGGACGGCCCACCGCCTCGCCGGCCCGCACCCCCCACAACTCCTCGGCCCCCGCCCCCCAGATGAGCACCCGCATGTCGGCGTCGAGCACCACCACCGCGTCGCCCAGCCCGTGGAGCAGCGAGGCGGTGATCCGGCCGACCGCGTCGAGCTCGGCCGTGCGGGCGACCAGCGCGTCGTTGGCGCGGCGCAGCTCGGCGGCGCGGGCGGTGAGCGCGTCGTTGGCGTGGCGCAGCTCGGCGTTGGCCGAGCGCAGCTCGTCGTTCGCGCGCTCCAGGTCGGCGTTGGCCGAGCGCAGCCGGCCGACGATCGCGGACCAGCGGCCGGGTGGCGGCAGGTTCTCCTGGCGGTCGGGGGTGATGGGCGTCTCGTCCCGTTGCGGCCGCAGCCGGCGGGTGCCGTGGTGCTGCTCGGAGCGGCGGTCGCGGGCCCCGCGGAAGCAGGCCAGGTGGCGGCTGACCGGCCTGGGCGGGCCGGTCTGCTCGTAGATCTCGACGCCGGTCCCGGCCAGGGCCTCGGGCATCGTGCTGAACAGGGGGATCGCGGTGCCGCCGTGCTCGGTCATGAGCGCGATGAGGCGGCACAGCGCGGGCTGGGCCTCGGCGACGGCCAGGTGGCCGCCCTTCTCCAGCATGGCCCGGTGGGTGATCGCCAGCTGTTCGAGGCCGTTCAGGTCGCAGAACCAGAGGTCGCCCGCCGCGACGATCACGTGTTTCACCCGCGAGCGCGGCAGGGGGTCGAGGAAGGCGGCCAGGATGGGGCTGGTCGTCGAGTCGAGCTCGCCCGCCAGGGCGACCACCAGGGTGGTGTCGCCCACGGGCACGAGCCGTACTGAGAGCTGCATCATCGGATTCGCTCCTTCCCTGAACTCTGCGTGATCGGAGATCGACGCGCCGCAGGGTCCGGCTGCATGCCCCATACTCCTCCTCCTGCGGGAAAAGAGCCAGGCGCTCACCGTGCGTGAGCGAGGGTCCAGCAGGCTCCCTGGGTGAGGGGGTTGGGCAGCGTCGTCCAGCTGTCGCCGGGCGGGGCGCCCGCGAGCTGGGCGAGCAGGTGGGCCTTCACCCGGATCCGCTCGCCGAACAGGGCCTCGCGGTCGGCGCGCACGTCGGCGGTGTCGGGGAGCGCGTCGAAGGCCCGCCGCACGGCCTGCGCCACGACGGCCCACAGACGTGATTCGGCGGTCCGGTCGCCCTCTCCCAGAAAGGAGACGAGACTGCCGAACGTGGTGCCGACGAGCGAGCCGAACAGCTTGGCGTGCAGGACGCCTGGGTCGTCGCTGAGCAGCCGGGGGCTGACGGGCGGCGTCCCGAAGCCGTTGCGGGCCAGCCGGGCCGGGCTGATCCGGACGTCGGCCAGGTCGCGGTAGACCAGCTCGACCGGGCGGCCCCGCCGGTCCAGCACGACCAGCAGGTTCTGGCCGTGGGCCTCCAGCGCGACCCCGAGGGCCAGCAGGCCGAGCGCCGCCGCCGTCGCCACGCCGGCGAAGGCCGCCAGCCACTCGCCGGCCCGCTCGCCTCGTGGCGCGTCCCACTGGGCGGGGGCGGTGAGGGCGGCGACGGGCAGCACGGTGTGGCCGGGCACGCGGGGCGTCGGATCGCGCAGCATGACGGACAGGTCGGCGGTGTGCTCGCCGTGCACGGCCCCCGCGGCGCCGGACAGGTAGCGGGCGATGCGCGGACGTCCGCCGAGCCGCGCCGACAGGGCGGTGAGCAGGTCCGACAGGGGGACGCAGTCGCGTACCGAGCCGGGGGAGATGTCCCTGACGCCGGAGGTCATCCGGGTGGTGAACGCCGTCTTGAGGTGCGGGCCGCCGTCCAGGGGCGCGAGGGTCCGTACGGACATCAGCGGATGGCACGGCAACGCCCCGATCGCGTAGGGGCGCACCCCCAGCCCGGCCAGCACGTGCCGGGTCTGCCAGGGGTGGACGGGCAGCAGCAGCCGGTCGCCGTCCATGAGCGAGTTCGGCCACGGCCCGGTGACCAGGCATTCGGCGGCGGGCACCGCCACCAGGTCGAGCGCGACGACGGGCCGGTGCTCCGGCATGTACGCCAGTTGCTCGGCCACCGACACCCCCGGCCGGTTGCGGCAGCCCGGATGGTAGGGATGGCCGTCGACCACGCTCTGCTCGTACCGTTCCGGTCCCGGCTCGCGGAGCGGGGAGGCCGCGCCCGCCCGGGACAACGCCAGGGAGGCGACGCTGTTGTCCAGGTCGGCGACCAGCCCCTCCGCGCCGGGCAGGCCGAGCGCCGCCAGCAGCTCGGCCGGGTCCGGGTACGGCACGCCGTCCAGCCGCAGCACCGGCTCGTCGGCCAGGTCGTACGGCAGCCGGGTCCGGCCGGTCAGCTCGCGGCCGTCCGAGAGGCGTACGCGCAGGTCGTCACCCACGGCGACCGGCTCGGCGAGGCCGGGCAGGGGCTCGCAGAGCAGGCCCCGCCACAGCCGTCCCATGACGGCGGCCCGCGCCCCGGGCAGGGCCGCGGCGTAGCCGGGCGTCAGGTCCGGGCGCACGGCGGCCAGCTCCCTCGCGAACCGCGCCGCGGAATGCCGCATGAACCCCCCCGTATCCAGGAACATGCCCAGGTGAGAACCCTGTGGACACTGATCGGTACAAAAGGGTAGGACAGGTCGCCATGGCATATATCGACGGCCTCCTCCCACCGGCCGGTCCGGCACCCGAGGCGCAAGACCACCAGGCGGCGGACGGGGCCGAGGCCCTCGCGGTGACGGCCCTGCTCAACTGCCTGCTCCGCGAGGTGGCCGAACCCGCGACCGCCGAGGACGGCGTGTGGCTGCTGCCCGCGACCGGGCACACCCTGCACGTCCGCCCCGGACGGTACCCCGGCGCCCCCGCCCTGCGCACCCCCGGCGGCCCGCGCCCGCTCTCCCTGGCCGGCCTGGTGGCGCTGACCGAGGACGAGCTGCGGACGCGCACCGGCCACGCCAACCCGTCCCTGGCCAAGGAGATCATGGAGAGCCGGGACGTCATGGCCGCGCTGCTGTCGGCCCAGCGCGCCACCACCCCGCCCGCCGACCTGTACCTGCGCTCGGAGCAGGCGCTCGTCGCCGGTCACCGCTACCACCCGGCTCCCAAGGCGCGCGGCGGATCAGGCCCGGACGCCTGGCTGCCCTACTCGCCGGAGGCGCGCGCGAGCTTCCCGCTGCCGCTGCTCGGGGTGCCCGCCGAGGCGCTGGTCGAGCAGGGCGACGCGAGCGCGCTCGACCGGCTCGGCCCGCCCGCCCCCGACGGCCTGACGCTGCTGCCCGCCCACCCCTGGCAGGTGGAGCTGCTGGGCGGACTCAAGGAGCTGCGCCACCTCGGCGTCACGCCCGCGCGGGCGGTGGCGACGGCCTCGATCCGCACGGTGTACCTGCCGGAGGCGGACCTGTTCTGCAAGTTCAGCCTGGACGTGCGGATCACCAACGACATCCGCCGCCTGTGGCTGCACGACCTGCGCTGGCTGGGCCTGATCGACGACCTGCTGGGCGTGGCGTTCGACGACCTGCCCGAGCACCGGCCGCGGCCCGCCGTCCTCGGCGACCGTGGTTACCGCAGCCTGGAGCTGGGCGGGGACGGCGGCGAGGCGCTGGCGGTGATCGTCCGCGACGGGCTGGGCGGGCACCTGCGGCCGGGGCTGACGGCGCTGCTGGCCGCGGGGGTCAGCGAGGGCTTCCCCGGCAACCCGCTGGACGGCCTCGACGCCGGCCAGGCGCTCGCGTGGTGGCGGCGTTACCTCGACCACGTCGTGCCGCCGGTCCTGCACGCCTACTTCCGACACGGCGTGGTGCTCGAATGCCACCTGCAGAACGTGCTCATCGGCGTGGACGGGCGGGGCCTGCCCGGCCAGGCGATCTTCCGCGACCACGAGGGGGTCAAGCTGACCGCGGACCGCCACAGCCTGCCCGGCGCCCGCACGCCCGTCGTGAGCCCCGCCTACGGCTGGGAACGGCTGCTGTACTGCCTGGTCGTCAACAACCTCTGCGAGATCGCCGGAGCCGTGGCCCAGCGGCACCCGGAGCTGCGGGCCGAGTTGTGGACCGAGGCCAGATCGGTGTTCGCCGGCTGCGCCGAGGACCACGGCGAGCCCGAGGAACTGCGCGAGCTGCTCGCCGGCGCGTACGTACCCGCCAAGGCCAACCTGCTGCTGCGCTGGCTGGAGGCGGACGGCGCGGACATGCGGTGCGTGCCGATGCCCAGCCCTTTGCGACTCTTTACGCCATAAGCTATCCTCGCCGAGGACAACGGTTTACGGTGTATCGAATTCAGGGAGGCCGCCGGTGACCACGGCGAAGCTGCACGACGGAAGCACCATCGAGACGGAGGTCCACGGCTCGGGCCCGGTGCTGCTCCTGGCCGTCAACCCCAAGCCGGTCGAGGGCGAGGCGGCCGAGGAGATGCGGAAGTGGGGGGCCGACCCCGCGCTCGGCCGCTCGCTCATCGACGGCCTCTCCGACGGCTTCCGCGTCGTGGCCTTCGACTACGAGGGCCACGTCCTCGCCCATCCCAAGCCGGACACGCTCACCCCCGACAACGTGGCGGCCGACATGTTGTCGGTGGCCGACGCGGTCGGGGCCGACCGGTTCGCCTACTACGGCTACTCCTGGCTGGCGCTCAGCGGACTCCAGCTCGCCCTGCGCACCGACCGGCTCTCGGCGCTGGTCATGGGCGGCTACCCGCCGCTCGGCGGGCCCTACGCCGAGATGCTGAAGGTCACCGAGGCCACGTACGAGATGGCCGTCGCGCCCAAGACCGCCACGCCGCCGGCCACGGGGACGGGCGAGCCGGGCGACTGGTCGTCGACCGAGGTGACCCTGAGCGAGGGGCAGGCCAGGCAGTTCGCCACCCTGTACCGGGCGCTGCGCGGGTTCGACGACAGCCAGGTGCGCCTGTCCTGCCCCCGGCTGTGCTTCGTCGGCTCCGCCGACGAGATCGTCTACGACGAGCGGTGGGGCGGCACCCACGTCAGCATCGCCGGGCCGGTGCTCCGCGAGCGGGCCGCCATCGAGGCGCTGGGCTGGGACGTCGAGGTGCTCGACGGGCTCGACCACGCCGGGGCCATGCAGGCGGCGAACGTGCTGCCGATCCTGCGGCCGTGGCTGCAGAAGGCGCTGTTTCTCCCGGCCTGAGCTGGGCAGATGCCCGGCGGGTCCGGGAACGGGGGGAACATGGCGAAGGGGAGCGGCCGCGACGGCGTTCAGCCGGTCGATGAGCCCATCGGGAAGCTGGAGCTCGTGCACGCCTTCGAGTCCGGCCCGATGCCGACCGGCGTCACGGTCTCCCGTGCCGGCCGGATATTCGTGAACTTCCCCAAATGGGGTGACGACGTTCCGGCGACCGTGGTCGAGCTGCGGGACGGCAACGCCGTCCCCTACCCGGACCGGGAGTGGAACACCGAGGCCGACGAGCCGTCGAAGTGGCTGGTCTCGGTGCAGAGCGTGGTCGTCGATCCCATGGACCGGCTGTGGATCCTCGACACCGGCAGCCCGATGTTCCGGCCCACCAGGAAGGGCGGCCCGAAGCTCGTCTGCGTGGATCTGGAGACCGACACCGTGGTCAAGGTCATCATGTTCGACCGCGGTGTCGCCCTGGAGACGTCCTACCTCAACGACGTGCGGTTCGACCTGCGCAAAGGGGTCGCCTACCTCACCGACTCCGCCGACAAGGGGCCCAACGGGATCGTCGTGGTCGACCTGGCCAGCGGGCAGGCGTGGCGCCGGTTGCACGACCACCCGAGCACCAAGGCGGAGCGGCCGCCGGACTTCGTGCCGGTCGTGGAGGGCCGGCCGTTCCTGGAACGGCCGCAGGACGGGCCGCCGTCGCCCGTCCTGATGGGGTCGGACGGCATCGCGCTCCCGGCCGGCGGCGAGCGGCTCTGGTACTGCCCCCTGCTCTCCCGCCGCTGGTACAGCGTGTCCACGGACGCCCTGGTCGACCGCACGCTGGACGACACCGAAGTGGCGGCGACGGTCAGGGACGAGGGCGACAAGGGCGGCTCGGCCGACGGCCTGGAGGCCGACGACGCCGGGCACATCTACCTGACCGACTGGGAGCACAACGCGGTGCTGCGCCGGATGCCCGACGGCACGATCGACACCCTGGTCCACGACGCCCGCCTGCTGTGGCCGGACACGCTGTCGGTGGCCGACGGCCACCTTTACGTGACCGCCAACCAGCTGCACCGGCAGGCCAGGTTCCAGGAGGGGCAGGATCGGCGGCGGTACCCGTACGCGCTGTTCCGGGTGCCGATCGACGCCGGGCCGGTCCGGCTGGTCTAGCGGCGCGGGCGGGGCCGGGCCGAGGCGCCCACGACGACGCCGTACAGCAGGTGGTCGGCCTCCACCAGGGCCGGGCGGCGCTCCACCGGGACGTCGCGGAAGAGCCGCGGCGCGGTCCTGCGCAGGACCGGGTGGCCGCGCCTTTCCTGCGCCGGCTGAGCCTCTTCGGACAGCTCGGGTCGCGTGGGCAGGGTCTGGGTCATGGTTTGCCGCCTTCGTCGACGCGGTATGCCCGCTACGTAGAGGTACTGATCGGATACCGAACGACGCCATCGCTAAACCTCTGCACTGGCCACTTGGGGGGCTTAAGGCCGATGAATGCCGCTAAATACGACAGGTTTCCCGACGGCGTGACCGTCCTGGGGGCGTCATGTCGCTGAACGCACGCATCGGCAGGATCGAGAGCCTGCTCGAACGGGCCGAACCGCCCGCCGTCGAGCTGGCCCAGGCCCTGCTCGACCTCTACGGCGAGGGCCTGACGCGGATCATGGCGGCGGCCGACGACGACCTGGCCGCCCGGCTGGCCGCCGACGACGTGGTCGCGCACCTGCTGCTGCTGCACGACCTCCACCCGATCGACGTGCGGACCCGGGTCGAGGACGCGCTGCGCGGCACCGGCGTCGAGGTGATCGCGGTCGAGGGCGACCTCGTACGCCTGCGGCTCGCCGACGGCGACGGCGGCAGCTCGGCGGACGCGGTGCGCCGGGCCGTGCGCGACGCGGCCCCCGAGGTCGAGCAGGTCGAGATCGTCCGGTCGGCGCCCGGCGTGGGGGCCGGCAGATGGACCACGTGAGGCGCATCGCCCGCGCCGTCCTCTACGGGGGCTACCTGCTGTGGCCCAGCCGCCACTCCGCCCCGCCCGACCGGCGGCGCTGGACGTTCGGCGGCGTGCACCCCGAGTCGTACGGCCGGGCGCACGAGGGCAACCCGTGGCTGACCCAGACCCAGTGCCTGCTGGAGGCCGGCGGCGACGACGTCGTGGACGTGCACGTGCGCTTCCTGCACCTGGTCACCTGCGAGGTGGCCGTGCAGCGCGAGGGCGAGCTGGTCTGCGTGCCCGAGCTGACCGTCGGCGGCGCCCGCCACCTGCCCAGGGAGGAGGCCAAGGAGCGCGAGGTGGCCGAGACCGGGCTGCGCCTGGCCGACCTGCTGGCCTGCCCGGCCGGGATGGAGATCGACGTGCCCCCGGGCCAGCGGGCCGAATGGCTCGACGGCGAGGGCGTGCTGCTGCGCGGCTGGGAGGCGCTGAGCGGCCGGGCCGAGGTGTTCGCCGAGCGGCTGCGCGAGGGCCTGTTCCGGCTCACCGTCCGGGTGGCGAACACCAGCCCGTGGCAGGGCGACTCGCGCGCGGAGGCCATGAAGCACACCCTGATCTCCGCGCACACGGTCGTGAGCTCGCCGGGCGGCCGGTTCGTCTCGCTGACGGAGCCGCCCGAGGGGCTGCGCGCGCTCGCTGCGGGCTGCCACAACATCGGCACCTGGCCGGTGCTGGTGGGCGAGGAGGGCGAGCGGCACACGATGTTGTCGGCCCCGGTCATCCTCTACGACCATCCCAAGGTCGCGCCGGAGCGCGGCACGTTCGACGACATGGAGATCGACCAGCTCCTCGACCACTGCGCCGCGCTCACCCCGGAAGAGCTCATGCGCCTGCACGGCACCATGCGGGAGACGTGACATGGACACTCGGTACCCGACGGAACGGCCGGGCCCGGCCGAGGCGATCGTCGACGGCGTGCGGCTGGCCCCGGGCAGCCGGGTGCGCCTGCGCCCGAAGAGCCGCGCCGACATCCTCGACCTCGCGCTCAACGGCCGCCTCGCGGTGATCGAGAGCGTCGAGCGGGACGACGACGGCGGCTTCCACGTCGGCGTCACCCTGGCCGGCGACCCGCTGCGCGACCTGGGCGAGTCCAGGCTGCCGTGCCACCGGTTCTTCTACTCGGCCGAGGAGCTCGAACCCGTCGGAGGAGGCTGCCGCCCGCGCGTCCTGGTGGCCGGGATCGGCAACGTCTTCCTCGGCGACGACGGCTTCGGCGTCGAGGTCGTGCGCCGGCTGGCCGACGACGACCTGCCCGCCGACGTGCTCGACTTCGGCAGCCGCGGCCTCGACCTGGCCTACGCGCTCCAGCGCGACTACGAGGCCGCGATCCTCGTGGACGCCGCGCCGCGCGGCGAGCCACCGGGCACGCTCACCCTGCTCGAACCGGACATGCCCGGCCTGGGCGGCATCGCGGCCGAGAGCCACGGCCTCGACCCGGTCAAGGTGCTGCGCATGGCGCGCGAGCTCGGCCGGGTGCCCGCGCGGGTGCTCGTGCTGTGCTGCGAGCCGGCCCGGCTGGTCACCGACGACGTGCTGGTGGAGCTGAGCGAGCCGGTGCGCGGGGCGGTCGAGGAGGCGGTGCGGATGGTGCGCTCGCTGGTCATGGACGTGCTGGCGGAACGGGCCTGATCCCGTCCGGCTCGCCGGGCACCGAGCGCATGCGGCCGATGATGGCGGTCGTCGAGCGGTCGGGCAGGTAGTCCAGCACCAGCACCTCGCCGCCGAGCGAGCGCACCAGCGGCGCCTCCGGCAGCATCTCCGGGGTGTAGTCGCCGCCCTTGACGTAGATCTCCGGCCTGATGAGCCGGAGCAGGCGTTCCGGGGTGTCCTCGTCGAACTCGGTCACGTAGTCCACGTCGTTCAGGGCGGCCAGCACCGACATGCGGTCCTCGCACGGGTTGAGCGGGCGTCCCGGGCCCTTGAGCCGGGTCACGCTGGCGTCGCTGTTGACCGCGACCACGAGCACGTCCCCGAGCTGCCCGGCCTGCTCCAGGTAGCTGACGTGGCCCCGGTGCAGCACGTCGAAGCAGCCGTTGGTGAACACGATGCGCTCGCCCCTGCGCCGGTGCTCGTCCAGGAGCTGGGCCAGGCGCTCGGCCGCCTGCACGGTGCCCTCCTGGCGGCGCAGGGCGCGCAGCAGCTCGTAGCGGGTGCAGATGGACGTGCCCGCGCGGCGGACGACCACGCCGGCCGCGGCCTGGCCCGCCTCGGCGGCCTCCTCCGGCGTCGCGCCGGCGGCCAGCCAGAGCGAGAAGGCCGCGGTGTAGGTGTCGCCCGCGCCGGTCGCCATGTGCTGGGGCGCGGGCCGGGCGTAGGTCCGGTACGGCGGACAGCCGGCCCGGTGCAGCAGCGTGCCCTCGCCGTCCAGGGTGGTCACCACGATCCGGGCCCCGGTGGCGGCCAGGATCTGCGCGGACCGCGCCATCAGGTACGCCGGCCGGTCGGCCGCGGCGTCCACCTCGCCGAGCAGGCCCACCACCTCGGCGTAGTTGGGCAGCACCGCCGCCGGCGCGCACTCGCCCCAGGGCGCGACCGCGTGCGCGTCCACCACGAGCAGCGGCAGCCCGGCCAGCGCCCGGCGCACCGCCGGGGTGAACACGCCGCCGCCGTAGTCGCAGGCCACGACGACGTCCGCGCCCGCCACGGCCGCGGAGACGCGGGCCAGCAGCTCGCGTTCGGCCTCGGGCGGGATGACGTCGAGGTCCTCCTCGTCGTAGCGGGCGGTGAGCTGGCCGCTGGTGACCAGCCGCCGCTTGTGCGCGGTACGCCGCCCCGGCACCGCCTGCAGGTCCGTCTCCACGCCGAGCAGGCGCAACGCCTGGACGAGCTGGTCGCCGCAGGGATCGTCGCCCACGACGCCGACGAGCCGGACGCGGGCCCCGAGCGCCGCCAGGTTGGCCGCGGTGTTGCCGGCCCCGCCCGGCGCGTCCTCGACCGCCTCCAGGCTCATCACGGGCACCGGCGCCTCCTGGGCCAGCCGCTTGGCCGAGCCGTGCAGCCACGAGTCGAGCATGACGTCGCCGACGACGACCGCGCTGACCGTCTCTTCCCTCAGGGTGCCCATAGAGGGCGAGTACCTGTAGAAGCCCAGCTCAAACGCATAACGGCTCAAATAGGTTCGTCCGAAACCGAAGTTATGGGCCATCCCTGCCGGGTAGCCGGGCCGCTATGTACGGCCCTTCGGACACCGGGCTGCTGCCCAGGCGGGCCTACCGCCTGGAGCTGCCGACCACTGTCGCGGACAGGAGCGCGGAATGCTACGACTACATGCCGGGGACCCCATGACGGCCCGGCCCGGCCTGGTCGAGGGCGTGCGGAGCATCGCCGTCCTGCGGGCCAACGCGATCGGCGACTACCTGGTCGCGCTGCCGGCCATCGAGGCGATCAAGCTGGCCTACCCCGACGCCCGGCTCACCCTGCTCGGCACGCCGTGGCACGCCGAGTTCCTGTCCGGGCGGCCCGGGCCGGTGGACGACGTGGTGGCGCTGCCGCCGATCACGGGGGTCTCGACGTCGGAGACCGGCTACGCGGTGCCCGGCGGGGCCCGCGCCGAACTGCGGGAACGGGCGTTCGACCTGGCGGTGCAGATCCACGGCGGCGGGCGCTTCTCCAACCCGTTCCTCCGCTCGCTCGGGGCGCGGGTGACCGCCGGGCTGCGTTCCCCGGACGCCGAGGAGCTGGACCGGTGGGTGCGCTACACGAACTTCCAGCACGAGACGCTGCGCTTCCTCCAGGTCGCCGACCTCGTCGGCGGGGTCGCCGGGCAGCTCGAACCGGTGGTCGCCGTCACCGGCCGCGACCGGGCGGAGCTGGCCGAGTCGTTCGGCGAGCCGCCGGCCGGGCTGGTCGCGCTGCATCCGGGAGCGACGGACCCGCGGCGGCGCTGGCCCCCCGAACGTTTCGCCGAGGTGGCCGACCGGCTGGCCCGGCCCGTCGCGGTGACCGGGAGCTGGGCAGAGAAGGACCTGGTGGAGGCGACGGTCGCGGCCATGCGCGGGCGCGCGCACCCGGTGATCCCGGTCGTCGGCACGCTCACCCTCGGCGGTCTGGCCGCCCTGTACGAGCGCTGCGACCTGGTGGTCGCCAACGACACCGGCCCGCGCCACCTTGCCGCGGCCGTCGGCACGCCCACCGTCGCGGTCTACTCGTGCGTCAACGTCATCAACGCGGGGCCGCTCAGCACGACCGCGCACCGGCCGCTGATCTCCTGGACCACCCGGTGCCCGACCTGCGGCGCGAGCGGCGTGGACGTGGAGGCCGAACGCTGCGAGCACGACGGGACGTGGGTCGCCGACGTCTCGGTGGACGGCGTGACAGAACAGGCAGAAGACCTACTGAAGGGAAACCGAGATGACTGACCAGGCCGTGCTGGACGAACTGCAGGAAGCCCTGGACGAGGCGTTCCAGGGACGGGACCGGGTGGCGATGCGCGAGGTGTACGCGCGGGTCTCCGCGCACGTGCACATCCCCGCCGACATGCTGGCCCATCTCAACGAGGTGCCCGAGGGCAGCTACTCCAGGGAGGAGATGGCCGAGGCGATCAACGACGTCATCAGGCGGCGCGGCGAGCAGGACAGCCTGGGCCTGCTGAGCATCCCGCGGCAGCGGCCGGTGGAGGAGACCGCCGCCGCCGAGCGGGCCGTCGCCGACGACACGCCGCTCGAATACCTCAACCCGCCCAAGACCCGGCCGGACGACGGCCAGGCCCCGGAGTTCCGCGAACCGGGCGCATAGAGGAGCCCTCCTAATTAGACCGTTCGTTCTTGAATGTGGTAGCTTCGCCGGGTGGCACGGAGCAAGGAGTTCGATCCCGAGGTCGCGCTGGACCGGGCGCTCGACCTGTTCTGGGAGCGCGGTTACGAGGCGACCTCGATGGCCGACCTGGTGGAGCGGCTGGGGCTGGCGCGGGCCAGCATCTACGGCACCTTCGGCGGCAAGCGGGAGCTCTACGTCAAGGCGCTGGAGCGCTACCTGGCCCGGCGCAACGTGGTCGAGCCGCTGGCCCAGCCGGGGCCCGCGGTGCCGGCCGTCCGCGCCTTCCTCGACGCGTACGTGGCCGAGATCCTCGCCGACGAGCTGCGGCGCGGCTGCATGGTCGTCAACACGGCCGTGGAGTTCGCCTCCCGGGACGCCGAGCTGGCGCGCCGGGTGACGGCGAGCTGGGCCGAGCTGGAGACCGCGCTGGCCGCCGCGCTGGTCCGCGCCCGCGCCCAGGGGGAGATCCCCGGGTCGAAGGACCCCTACGCGCTGGCCAGGTTCCTGCTCGTGCTGCTCCAGGGCCTGCGCGTGCTCGGGCGGGCCGACCCCGACCCGCGCCGCCTGCGCGACGCGGTCGAGCAGGCCATGGTTGCCGTGCAAATTTGAGACCGATCGTTCTAGGAGTTTGTCGTGTTCGAAGGAAAAGTCGTGCTTGTCACCGGGGCCACCGGGGTCGTGGGCCGGGCCGCCGCGCTGGCGTACGCCAGGAAGGGCGCGTCCGTGCTGGCCGCCGGGCGTGACACCGGGCGGCTCGGCGCGGTGGTCAAGGAGATCGAGGCGGCGGGCGGCCGGGCCGCCGGCTTCACCGCGGACGTCACCGACTCGGCCTCCGTCGCCGCCATGGTCGAGGCCGCCGTCACCCGCTACGGCGGGCTCGACGTGGCGCTGAACGCCGCCGGCGTGTTCGGCATGCTGGCTCCGGTGGCCGACTACGACGAGGACACCTGGGACACCGTGCTCGCGGTGAACCTCAAGGGCGTGTTCCTGTCGATGAAGCACGAGATCGCCCACATGCGCGAGCACGGCGGCGGCGTGATCGTCAACGTGGCCAGCAACCTGGGCGCCCACTGGCGACTGCCCGGGGCCGCCGCCTACGCCGCCTCGAAGGCCGCGGTGAGCCATCTGACCCGCACCGCCGCCCGCGACCACATCGCCGACGGCGTCCGCGTCAACGCCGTCAGCCCCGGCCCCATCGACTCGCCCATGTCCACGCGCCCCGGCGAGACGCCCGCCGAGCGCGACGAGCGCATGCGCGACGCCCTGCCCATCGGCCGCGTCGCCACCCCGGAGGAGATCGCCGCGGCCGCGCTGTGGCTGTCCTCGCCGGAGTCCAGCTTCGTCGTCGGCCAGGACCACGTGATCGACGGCGGCGCCACGGCCTGACTCAGCCGGCGGCGGCCGGCGTACGGGTCTCCTTCATGGCCAGCACCGCCACCAGGCTGATCAGCCCGACGCCGGCCATGTACGCCGACACCGACAACGACGTGCCGGTCGACTTCTGCAGGGCCGCCGCGACCAGCGGGGCGAACCCGCCGCCGAGCAGCGCGCCCACCGCGTACGAGAAGGAGACCCCGCTGTAGCGGTAGCGGGGCTCGAACATCTCGGCGAACAGCGCCGACTGCGGCCCGTACGTCGCGGCGAGCCCTACGTTGAGCACCACCACGGCGACCACCATCAGCGCCGCCACCTTGGTGTCCACCAGCAGGAAGAACGGCACGGCCCACACGACGAGGAGCACCGAGCCGGCCAGGTAGACCGGCTTGCGGCCGATCCGGTCGGACCAGATCGCCGTGGCCACGATCCCGGCCAGCCAGGTCAGGCTGCCGATGATCACCACGACGAGCATGAGGTTCCTGCTCACCTTCAGCACCTGGGTGCCGTAGGACAGGAGGTAGGCGAGGCCAGCCCCAGCTCGCGAACTGCGCCTCCGACAGCCCGGCCGTCACCGCGACGTACACCAGTTGCGCCAGGATCAGCCCGGCGGGCACGCCCACCTGGGAGTACAGCCCGTAGCGGCCGCGCTTGCCGGGCGGGGCGTGCTCGACGGCCAGCAGCGCCGCGCCGCCCCACTCGCCGCCGGCGCTGAGCCCCTGCAGCAACCGCAGGACCAGCAGCAGGATCGGGGCCAGCACCCCGATCTGGTCGTAGGTGGGCAGCAGCCCGACGCCGACCGTGGCCGCGCCCATCAGCAACAGGGACGCGACCAGCATCGCCTTGCGCCCGAGCCGGTCGCCGAAGTGCCCCCACACCAGGCCGCCCACGGGCCGGGCCAGGAACCCGACGCCGAGCGTGGCGAACGCGGCCAGGGTGCCCGACGCGGGCGAGAGCGGGGAGAAGAACTGGGAGCCGAAGACCAGCGCGGCGGCCGTGGAGTAGATGAAGTAGTCGTACCACTCGATCGTGGTGCCGACCGCGCTCGCCATGGCGACGCGACGGAGTTGGGCGGGATCCGGCTCTGCTGCCTCGTGGGTCATGGCGCCTCCCTCGACGCCAGAGTAGATCTTCCTCCGCCCGCTTCCCAGTGGCCCGGGCCAGGCGTCCCCTAGAACGCCACCCCGCACCGCAGGATCACGTTCGCGTACGGCGTGGCCTCCCCCGTGCGGACGGCCAGCCGCACCCCCGCCGACAGTCGCTTCAGCTCCTCGTGCGGCACGTACGCCAGCCCCGGCAGCCGGGCCGCGAGCAGCTCGGCGCAGCCGGGGTTGCCCGCGTGCACCTCCTCGGCCGCCGTGGCCCCCTCGACGACGAGCTCGGCGAGCAGCCCGTCGAGCACGTCGGCGAAGGCCGGGATGCCCGGCAGGAAGGCCAGGTCGACGACCCGCACGCCAGGCGGCACGGGCATCCCGCTGTCACAGACCAGCACCTGGTCGGTGTGGCCGAGCCGGGCCATGGCCCCCGCCAGCTCGGCGTTCAGAATCCCCGCGCGTTTCACTGGAAGTCCGCGACGTTCTCCTTGGTCGCCACCTTGACGGGCACGGCCACCGTCTTGTCGATGGTCTCGCCCTTGGCGGCCTTGACCGCGGCCTGCACCGCCTGCTGGCCGAGCAGCGACGGCTGCTGGGCGACGCTGGCGGCCAGCGTGCCCGCCTGCACCGCCTTCAGGCCGTCGGGGGTGCCGTCGAAGCCGACGACCTTGACCTGCTGGCCCGCCTTGGCGCCCAGGGCCTTGATCGCGCCCAGCGCCATCTCGTCGTTCTCGGCGAAGACGCCGGTGATGCCGGGGTTGGACTGGAGCATGTTGGTCATGACGTCCAGGCCCTTGGTGCGGTCGAAGTCGGCCGGCTGCTTGGCCACGACCTTGATGTTCGGGTACGCGGCGATGCCCTCGGCGAAGCCCTGGCCCCGGTCGCGCGAGGCGGACGTGCCCGCCGTGCCCTGCAGCACGACCACGCTGCCCTTCTCGCCGAGCTGCTTGGCCAGCTCCTGGGCGGCCAGCTTGCCGCCGGCCACGTTGTCGGAGGCCACGGTCTGGGCCACCTCCGCGCCGTTGACGCCGCGGTCGGCCGCGATCACCGGGATCTTGACCCGGTCCGCCGCCTTGACCGCCGGGGCCGCCGCGTCGGAGTCGACCGGGTTGACGATGATCGCCTTCATGTTCTGGCTGGTGAAGTTCTGGACCTGGTTCACCTGCTGGGAGGCGTCGTTCTGGGCGTCGGTGACGGTCAGCGTGACGCCCTCCTTCTTGGCCTCCGCCTCCGCGCCGCTGCGCAGCTGCACGAAGTAGGGGTTGTTCAGGGTCGACACCGACATGCCGATCTTGATGTCCCCGCCCCCCGAGGACGAGCCTCCGGAGCCGCCGTCGCCGGAGGAGCCGCAGGCGGCCAGGCCGAGCGTGAGCGCGGCGCCGGCCATGACAATCGCGGGAATCCGCATGATCTTTACTTCCTTTTCCTAGTTCGTTCCCCTGCGCCGCAGGGTGTCGACGAGGACCGCGAGCGCGATCACCACGCCGATCACGACCTGCTGCCAGAACGCCGAGACGGACAGCAGGTTCAGCCCGTTGCGCAGCACGGCGAGGATGAGCGCGCCGACGAAGGTGCCGAGCGCCCTGCCCTTGCCGCCGGACAGGCTCGCGCCGCCGATGACGACGGCCGCGATCGCGTCCAGTTCGTAGCCCGCCGCGGCCTGCGGCTGCGCCGAGGCCAGCCGGCTGGCCAGGACGATCCCGGCCACCGCCGCGAAGACGCCGGACAGCGCGTACGTGATGAGCTTCTGCCGGTTGACCTTGATGCCGGACAGCCGGGCGGCCTCCTCGTTGCCGCCGATGGCGTACATGGCCCGGCCCGGGTACGTGCGGTTGAGCACCACGGCCGCGATCACGCCCATGACCAGCATCACCAGCACCGGGATCGGCAGGTAGTCGCCGAGCGTGTCGCCCAGGTGCGAGACCGAGTCGGGCATCGCGATCGGGCTGCCCTGCGAGATGACCAGCGCCAGGCCGCGGGCGATGCCGAGCATGGCCAGCGTGGCGATGAACGGCGGCAGCTTGCCGTACGCGATCAGGGCGGCGTTGACCAGGCCGCACACGACGCCGACGGCCAGCGAGACCACGACGGCGACCGGCCACGGGAGCCCGGCGCCGGTGGCCGTCCAGGCCAGCACGATCGCCGACAGCGCGGCGACCGAGCCGACGGACAGGTCGATGCCGCCGGTGACGATCACGAACGTGGCCCCGAAGGCCAGGATCGCGGTGACGGCCGCCTGGACGCCGACGTTGAGCAGGTTCGTCACGCTGAGGAAGTCGGAGGACAACAACGACAGCGCCACGACCAGCACGACGAGCGCGGCGAGCGCGCCGTTCTCGGCGAACCAGGCCGCGGCGGGCGACCGGCGGCCGGTGAGCTTGTTCGGAACGGTGCTACTTGGCACGGGGACCCTCCACATCCGTGACCGCGAGGGCCATGACGTCGTCTTGCGTGGCCCCGGCCGCGGGCAGCTCGCCGACGAGCCTGCCGCGGGCCATGACCAGAATGCGGTCGCTCATGCCGAGCACCTCCGGCAGATCGCTGGAGATCATGAGCACGGCGTGCCCGGAGGCGGTGAGCGCGTTGATGAGCTGGTAGATCTCGACCTTGGCCCCGACGTCGATGCCGCGGGTCGGCTCGTCGAGGATGAGCACGCCCGCGTCGGCGACCAGCCACTTGCCGATGACGACCTTCTGCTGGTTGCCGCCCGACAGCGTGCGGACCTCCTGGTCCAGGCCGGTCATCCGGATGCCGAGCTGCTCGGCCACCTTCCCGGCGGCCCTGCGCTGGCCGGCGCGGTCGACGAAGCCGGCGCGGGTGGCGGCGCGCATGGTGACCAGGCCCAGGTTCTCGGCCACGTCCGCGCCGAGCACCAGGCCCTGGCCCTTGCGGTCCTCGGGGACCAGGCCGAGCCCGGCCTCCATGGCGGCGTGCACGTCGCCGGGCGCCAGGCGCGTGCCACGGACGACCACCTCGCCGGTGTCGTAGCGGTCGGCGCCGAAGACGGCCCGCGCGACCTCGGTGCGGCCGGCGCCGACCAGCCCGGCGACCCCGACCACCTCGCCCGCGCGCACCTCGAACGAGACGTCGTCGAAGACGCCTCTGCGGCCGAGGCCGGAGACCTTGAGCAGGGCCTCGCCGCGTTCGGCGGCCTGCCGCGGGAACTGCTGGTCGATCGGGCGGCCCACCATGAGCCTGACCAGCTCGTCCTGGGCGGTGTCGGCGGGGATCTCGGTGACGGACCTGCCGTCGCGCAGCACGGTCACCCGGTCGCCGATCTCGGCGATCTCCTCCAGGTGGTGGGTGATGAACACGATCGAGACGCCCTCGTCGCGGAGCTGGCGGACGATCGTGAACAGCTTGGCGACCTCGCCGGAGGTGAGCACGGCGGTGGGCTCGTCCATGATGAGCACGCGGGCGTCGAGCGCGAGCGCCTTGGCGATCTCCACCATCTGCATGCGGGCGATGCCGAGCCGGGAGATCGGCGTCGTCGGGTCGACGTCCACGCCGACGCGGTCGAGCAGCGCCTTGGCCTGCCGTTCCATGCGCTTCTTGTCCACCAGCCCGAACCGGCGCGGCGGGCGGCCGAGCGCCAGGTTCTCGGCGACGGTGAGCTGGGGGACCAGGTTGAACTCCTGGTAGATGGTGGCGATGCCGAGCCGCTGGGCGTCGCCCGCCGACCGGATGTCCACCGGCTGCCCGTCGACGGTGACGTGCCCGCCGTCCGGCCGGTACGCGCCCGACAGGATCTTGATCAGCGTGCTCTTGCCCGCGCCGTTCTCGCCGAGCAGGACGTGCACCTCGCCGGCGCGCAGGCTCAGATCGACGCCGTCGAGTGCCACGACGCCGGGGAAGACCTTGCGCAGGCCCTCGGCCTTGAGTATCTCCGCGCTCACTCCATGATCCCTTTCCGCTCGCAAGATCGGCGAATCACCAGGCGCGCCGGCAGGACGTGCGAGTCGGCCGCCTGCCCGCTCTGGATCCGGCCGATCAGGAGCCGCACGGCCAGGCGCCCCATCTCGGCCGTCGGCTGGGCGATGGCGGTGATCGGCGGGGCGGTGTGCTTGAACCAGGTCACGTCGTCGAAGGAGGCGACGGCCACGTCGGCGGGGATGCGCAGGCCCCTGGCCTGGATCTCCTCCAGCCCGCCCAGCGTCATCAGGTTGTCGCCGAAGAAGATCGCCTCGGGCGGCTCGGGCAGGTCGAGCAGCTCGGCGGTGATGCGCCGGCCGCTGCCCTCGCGGAAGTCGCCGGGGCGCACGTACTCGGGGCGCACCTCCAGGCCCTCGGCGGCCATCGCGGCGGCGAAGGCGGCCGTGCGCTCGCGGCCGGTGGACAGGGTGGCCGGGCCGGAGGCCAGCGCGATCCGGCGGTGGCCCTGCTCGCGCAGGTGGCGGACCAGCTCGGCGATGGCGGCGGCGCCGTCGGAACGCACGGAGGGCACGTCGAGCCCGGAGATCGTGCGGTCGAGGAACACCACCGGCCGGCCGGCCTCGGCGAGCTGTTGCACCAGCGGCGTGACCTCGGCGGTCGGGCAGATCAGCAGCCCGTCGACGCGCTGCTCCAGCAGCGTGCGCACGTAGTGGTCCTGCTGGTCGGCGCGCTCGTCGGCGTTGCCCATGACGACCGTGAAGCCCTCGCGCCTGGCCTCGTCCTCGACGCTCCTGGCCAGCTCGGTGAAGAACGGGTTCAGGACGTCGCCGATGATCAGGCCGATCGTCCTGGTCGCGGTGGTGCGCAGGGAGCGGGCGACGGCGTTCGGCACGTAGTTGAGCGCGCTCATCGCGTCGTAAACTCGGCGCCGGGTCTCCTCGTTGACCGAGGGGTTGTCGTTGAGCACGCGGGAGACCGTGGCTACGGAGACACCGGCCTGCGCGGCGACGTCCTTGATCCTTGCCATCGTTCCTCCGTGTAATCGATTACACGGCAGCTTATGAAATCGATTACATGATTGGCAAAGTGAAATGGCTCACACCCCCGGGGGAGAGGGTGTGAGCCGGCTTTCGGTGGTTCGGGTGTCCGGTCCGTCAGACCTTGCTGATCCGGACCGCGTCGGCGATGACGAGGCCCGTGCCGGCCGTCCATCGGCTGATGCCGACGGCGTTGTAGGTGCCGGCGTTCAGCGAGAAGGTGCCGATGCTGCGCCAGCCTCCGCCGCCGGAGCGCTGGTCCACGTAGACGGTCTGGTTGCCGCCCGAGGCCGCCACGATGTACGGCGCCGAGCTGTTGTAGCCCGGATCCGACGGGTACCAGACCTCCACCTTGTACGTGCCCGCGCTGGGGATCGCGGCCTGGAACCAGGCGGGGTCGCTGGAGGCGACCGGGTCGGCGAAGCGGTAGTCGGCGCCGTAACGCTGGCTGGAGTAGGCGGAGGTGCCCCAGTTGGCGCTGGCGGTGAACTTGCCGGAGGTGGCGTTGTCCACGGTGGTGGACCACGAGGGCGTGCCGCCGCCGGTCACGTAGTTCATGTACGTGGTCCAGTTCCAGTACGGCCCCGGATCGGTGTGGTCGGCCCCGGGAACCTCGTTGTGCCCGATGATGTGGGCGCGGTCCTTCGGGATGCCGTACTTGTCGCAGATGGCCTTGGTCAGGGCCGCCGACGCGCGGTACATGGCGTCGGTGAACCACGAGGACTCGCTGACGTAGCCCTCGTGCTCGATGCCGATCGACCTGGTGTTGTACGTCCAGTTGCCGGCGTGCCAGGCGACGTCCTTCTCGCGCACCATCTGGGTGATGGCGCCGCTGGACGACTTCACGACGTAGTGCGCCGAGACCTGCGCGGCCGGGTTCTGGAACCAGGAGATCGTCCCGGCGTACGAGCCCTGCGTCACGTGGATGACCACGCGGTCGATCGCGTAGCTCGACGGCCGGCTGGAGGCGGTGTAGTTGCTGGAGCTGGCCGGGACCCAGGCGGCCGGGCCGTAGTCGGTGCTGAGCACGCCGACGTCGGAGCGCGCGCTCAGGTCGGGGGCCTTGGCGTAGTCGCCGCGGTCGGCGGTGACCTCCTGGGGCTTGACCGTCACACCCCGGGCCGTGATGCCGAGGCCGAGCTGCTCGTAGACCGAGTCGGCGTACAGCCGGGCGATCTCCGGCGAGGAGGCGTTGCCGTACTTGGCGACGGCCTGGTACCAGCGGCCGGCGTCCTTGCGGCCGGCGTCGTCGAGGCCGAGCTCGTCGGCGTAGGAGCGGAGCAGGGCGGCGCCGCCGAGGATGTTGGACTCGTTGTCGGAGCGCAGCTTCTCGACCGGCAGGCCGGCGAGCTCGGCGGCCTTCTCCAGCGCGTGGGTCGTGGGGTTGCTGACCAGGTGCATCAGGCCGTAACCGCCGCTGGCGCTGGGCTTGCCCTGGTGGTTGTCGAGGTGGGTCTCGGCGTAGGCGAGCGCGACCAGCAGATCGCGGGGGACGTCGCTGGCCGAGGCGGCCTTGGCGAACGCCGACGGCAGTGCGGGCTCCCGGGCGGCCTGGGCGGCGGGCTGGCCCGCGGTGATCAGGGCGACGGTCAGGGCGGAGGTGGCGAGGGCAGCTAATCGCGTGCGGGCGAGAATCATGGGGATGCTCCTCGTTGGGGGGTGACGGGTGGAACGCGGGCGCGTGTCCGCGGCCCGCGTTTGGCCGCCGAATGCGGCCCAACGTATGTCACCTCTGACACAATGTCGATAATTGACATTACAGACGTGTTAGGTGAAACTTTCCGCCCGCCGACCGGAGGGTGGCGGGAAAGTTGGGCCCCTGAAAACTATTGCGCTCTGCGGTCGGGGGACTGAAACTTCCTTTCGTGACCGCGCTCCTGCGTACCGTCCTGGCGGCGCTCACCGCCGCCGCCGTCGTCGCCGCCGTGGCTCCCGCCCCCGCCTCCGCAGCCCCCACCTCCGACTCCGCAGTCGCCTCCGCAGCCGCCTGCGCGACCGACCCCGCGACGCCCAAGCGGCAGCTCCGGGCCATGTGGATCTCCTCGGTCGCCAACATCGACTGGCCGAGCCGTACCGGGCTCAGCGTCTCCGCCCAGCAGGCCGAGTTCCGGGCCTGGCTCGACCTGGCCGTCGCCAAGCGCATGAACGCCGTGATCGTGCAGGTCAGGCCGACGGCGGACGCGTTCTGGCCGTCCCCGTACGAGCCGTGGTCGCAATGGCTGACCGGCACCCAGGGGACGAACCCAGGCTACGACCCGCTGGCGTTCATGGTCAGCGAGGCCCACGCGCGGAACCTGGAGTTCCACGCCTGGTTCAACCCGTACCGGGTCGCCAACAACGACGACCCGGCCAAGCTGATCTCCACGCACCCCGCGCGGCAGCACCCCGACTGGCGCTTCGCCTACGGCGGGAAGCTCTACTACAACCCGGGCATCCCGGCGGTCCGCGACTTCATCGAGGACGCCATCATGGACGCCGTCACCCGCTACGACCTGGACGGCGTGCACCTCGACGACTACTTCTACCCCTATCCCGTCAGCGGCCAGGCCATCCCCGACTCGGCCGCCTACGCCCAGTACGGCGGCGCGTTCCCCGACATCGCCGACTGGCGGCGCGACAACGTCAACCTGCTCGTCCGCGAGCTCGGCCAGCGCATCCACACCGCCAAGTCGTGGGTGTCGTTCGGGATCAGCCCGTTCGGGATCTGGCGCAACTCCTCGACCGACCCGCTCGGCTCGCGCACCTCCGGCCTCCAGTCCTACGACGCGATCTACGCCGACAGCCGGCAGTGGGTCAAGCAGGGCTGGATCGACTACCTGGCGCCGCAGATCTACTGGCACATCGGGTTCTCGACGGCCGCCTACGAGGTGCTGACCGCGTGGTGGTCGGACGTCGTGCGCGGCACCGGCGTGCAGCTCGTCGTGGGACAGGCCGCGTACCGGGCCGGCGCCTCGGGTCAGGAGGCCGCCTGGCAGGACCCGGCCGAGCTGAGCGACCACCTGTACGACAACAGGAAACATCCCGAGATCGCCGGTGACGTGTACTTCAGCGCCAAGGACGTCAAGGCCGACCGGATCGGGGCGATCACCAAGCTGGTCACCGACCACTACGCCAAGCCCGCCCTGCTGCCCGCCCGGGGCTCGGGGGCCGCGCCCGCCGCGCCCACGATCACCGCGGCCACCGCGGGCTCGAACGGCGTCCAGCTCACCTGGACCGGCTCCGGGACGGCGTACGCGGTCTACCGCGTGGCCGGCTCCCCGCCCTCGGCCGATCCGTGCTTCTTCGCCGACGCCCGCAACCTGATCGGCACGACCAGGCAGAAGTCCTACACCGACCCCGGCGGCGGCGCGTCCACCTACTACGTGACCGCGCTGAGCAGGACCCATCAGGAGAGCGCGCCGAGCGCGGGCCGGGCGGTGGGCGGCACGGGCGGCTTCAGCGTCGTGATCGACAACGCCGACGCCGGTTTCACGGCCTCCTCCTCCTGGGGCACCTCCAGCTACTCCACCCAGGCCAACGGCGCCGACTACCGCTTCGCCGATCCGGTCGCGGCCAGCGATCCGGCCTGGTTCCGGGCGGCGATCCCGAGCGCGGGCAGCTACCGGGTGGAGGTCTGGTACCCGGCCAACGCGGGGTACAACGGCTCCGCGCCGCACATCGTGGCGGCCTCGGGTGGCAACCAGACGGTCAACGTCGACCAGCGCACCGGCGGCGGGGCCTGGCGGGTGCTGGGGACGTACACGCTGGCGGCCGGGACGTACAACGTGGTCGGGGTGAGCAGGTGGACCTCGGCGACCGGCTACGTGATCGCCGACGCCGTCCGCATCACCAAGGTCTGACCCTTCAGGAGCGGGCCTTCGCCCAGGCGGGGCTGTCGATGAAGTGGTTGTCGAAGCGGTCCTGCGAGGCCAGCAGCTCTTCGAGCGTGGCCTCGCCGGTCTTGAGCCGGGCCAGCAGGCGGAAGTACTCGAACCGCTCGACGCCCGGCGTGATGACGATCAGCAGGTCGGCCTCGGCGCCGGGGGCCGCGGCGAAGGCGTGGGCCACGTGGGGCGGCACGACGGCGACGTCACCCTGCTCCAGGGTGATCACCTCGTCGCCGGCCAGCACCTGCGCCCGGCCGTCGAGGACGTAGAACATCTCGGAGGCGGTGGTGTGGGTGTGCGGCACGGCGCCGTCGGCGCCCTCGCCGAGTGTGATGCGCATGGTGCTCAGGGCGCCGCCGGTGGCGCTGGAGTCGAGGAGCATGCGGCCCGTGCTGGGCGGGCCGCCGATGACCTCGGCGTCGACGGAGCGGATGACGGCGGCGGTACGGGGGTCGAAGAGCGACATGGTGTTTATCCGTTCTCAGGGGTGGCGCCGCGGAGGGCGGTGTCCACGAGGCGTTCGGCGTAGGCGCGGTCGACGGGGGAGCCGGTGATCAGGACGCGGTAGTACAGGGCCCCGGCGAGCTGGTCGAACAGGGCCTCCACGTCGAGGTCGGCGCGTAGCTGGCCGCGCTCCCTGGCCCGTTCGAGCAGGGCGCGGGCCAGGGTGTTGCGGCGGGCGTACATCTGCCGCTCCAGCTCGCCGACGTCGGCGTGGCGGGCGGCGGCGGCCACGAGCTCGGCCACCGTGCCCGCCGACCCGTCGTCGTCGCCGGGCGCGCGGCCCGCCGCGCGCATCCGGTTGAGCCCGGCCGCGATCTTCTCCAGGTACGCGGGCAGGTCGCGGCGGATGTCGCCGGTGTCGGTGATCTCGTCGTGGTCCTGGAGCCGGTTGACGACGGCCAGGGCCAGGTGGTCCTTGGTCGGCCAGCGGCGGTAGAGCGTGGTCTTGGCGATGCCGGCCCGCTCGGCGACCTCGTCGGGGGAGAGCCCGGCGTAGCCGCGCGCGAGCAGCAGCTCGGTGGCGGCCCTGAGCACAGCCTCGTCGACGTCACTCCTGCGCGGCCGTCCCACCATGCCTGCCTCCTTTTCGCTACCTGAGTAGCGTAACTGGCGGCGGACGAATTACGCAACCCGAGTATCGAAACTCTGCCCCTATCGAGGAACCAGCGCCCACACGATCCGCTCCCCGGCCCTGTCCAGGTACGTGCCCCACAGCCCTTTGGTCAGCTCGTGCACCAGCCGGAGTCCGCGTCCCGACTCGTCCGCGTCCAGTGGCATGCGGGGGCGCGGAACCAGCCCGTTCCGGCCCGGGTCGGCCACGGCCAGTCGCCAGAACCCCGCCTCGGGGGCGAGGGACAGCCGAACCCACTGCGCCGCCGCGTGCTGCAACGCGTTCGCGACCAGCTCCGAGGCGATCAGCCGCAGGTCGTCCAGTGCTTGGTGATCCGCCCCCAGCCACGCCGCCAGTTCGGTACGCGCCAGCCGGGGCAGCATCGCCGGATCGCCGACTTCGCCGACCGTCCACACCTTGACGCCCGCGTGCAGGGAACTGGACATGATCACCTCCGGGATGGGGGCGTACAGGCCAGAGATCGCTTGTACGCAGGCCCTCAGGATGCGGTCCATTCGGCTGACGAGCCCCTGAAATCGGCCTTACAGTTCCCTACAGTGAGTACGCCATGCCTCTGCGTGACCGCCCGGCGGAAAGGCCGTGACATGCCGCAAGAAGAAGCAGACACCAGCAAGGAGGCGTGGGCCGAGTACGCCAGACGCCTGCGTACCTTCCGTACGGACCACGGGTTGAGCCAGGAGCGCCTGGCGGACCGGCTGGCCTACAGCGAGAGCGCGGTCGGGCACGTGGAACGCCTTCTGCGCAAGCCGAGCGAAGACTTCACCCGCGAGGTGGAGAAGGCCCTCGGGCTCAAGGGCCAGTTGGCGGAGCTGCTGCCGCAGATCCACGGCGCGCTGGGCCCGCGCTGGTTCCGCGAGTGGCCCAAGGTGGAGGCGGCGGCCCACACCATCAGGACGTCCGAACCCCTGCTGATCCCTGGCCTGCTCCAGACGGAGAGTTACGCCAGACATGTGTTCCTGGGCGAGCCAGGGGTCGTGGAGCAGGAGGCCGAGGAGGCCGTACAGTTCCGGCTGCACCGGCAATCCGTCTTCAGCCGCGCGTCCCCGCCCATGTACTCGGCCCTCGTGGACGAGAGCGTCCTGCATCGGCCGGTCGGCGGCCCGAAAGTGATGAGAGAACAGCTTGCCAAGCTGCTCGACGTGCTCAATCCGCCCTACGTCACGCTCAGGATCATCTCTCTCAGGGCGGGGCTCACCGTGGGGTGTCTCGGAGCCTTTGAGGTGGCCACCCTCCTGGAGGGAGGCCCCGATCACGCCTACCTGGAAAGCGCCGAGGAGGGGCGGGTGACCAATGGCGCCAGGACGGTTCAAGCGCTTATCGTGCGATGGGAGGCCCTGTCCGGCATGGCGTATCCCGTGGACAGGAGCCGCGAGATCATCCGTGAGGTGATGGAGAGCTATGAGTGATGTGAGCGGTCTCCGTACGGGCGTATGGGTCAAGGCGACGGCGTCCGGGGGAAACGGCGGGAGCTGTGTCGAGGTGATGCGGCGGGCGGACGACGGCGTTCTCGTCAGGGACACCAAGGACCGCGGTGAAGGCCCGGTTCTGGCTTTCACCCGGGACGAATGGCTCGCCTTTCTCGACGGTGCCGCCAAGGGGGAGTTCGACCTGTCCTGAGCGCCGGAAGGGTGTCCAGGACGGTGTTGACCATCGGATGTCTCGGCGCCTGCGAGGTGCCGCCCTCCTGGAGAGCCGGCCCGATCACGCCGTGCCAGCGCAGTGCGAGCGCTTATTGTGCGATGGGAGGCTCTGTCCGGCATGGCGTTCCCCGTGGACAGGAGCCGCGAGATCATCCGCGAGGTGATGGAGAGCTATGAGTGACGCGAGCGGTCTCCGTACGGGCGAATGGACCAAGGCTAAGGCGTCGGGCGACAACGGCGGGAGCTGTGTCGAGGTGATGCGGCAATCGGATGACGGCGTTCTCGTCAGGGACACCAAGGACCGGGGTGAAGGTCCGGTTCTGGCCTTCACCCGGGACGAATGGCTCGCCTTCCTCGACGGGGCCGCCAAGGGGGAGTTCGACCTGTCCTGAGCCCGTCAGGAGGCGTACATCACCGACAGGAAGCGGAGGAGGAGGGCTTCCCTGGTCTCGGCGGGCAGGGCGTCCAGGACCGCGTTGACCGTCGCCATCCCCGGCTGGCCGGCGCCCGGACGCAGGTCCACGCCCACCGAGGCGGCCAGTTCGGCGAAGGTCGCGTCGTCAAGGGCGTCCAGGTCCAGGCCGGCGATCAGCTCGACCAGGCCGTCAGGGACCGCCGCGGGGCCGCGACGGCGGGCCTCCGCAGCCGCATCCGCGATCACCCGCAGCATCGCCTCCACGCCGTTCAGCGTCACGCCGGTGACCGTGACGTGCAGGTTCGCGGGGATCCCGGCGTAGGAGAGCTGCGGTTGCAGGAACCAGCCGCGCTCGCGGGCCGCGTCGGCCAGCACGAACACGTCGACGTCGTCCCCGGCGAAGGCCACCAGCGACGACTCGGGCGCGCCCAGGACCCGCAGGCCGGGGATCGCGGCGATGCCCTCCCTGAGCCGGGCCGCCGCCTTGAGGGTGGCGCGGCCGAGCTCCACGTACCCCTCCCGGCCGAGCGCCTGGAGCGTGGCCCACGCGCCGCCGAGCGGACCGGCCGACCTGGAGCTCTGCACGGTGGCGTTGATGATCGTGTAGCCGGGCCAGGCGGCCGAGGCGAAGTACGCCCGGCGCCGCGTCGCCGGGTCGGCGAACAGCACCACCGAGGCGCCCTTCGGCGCGTAGCCGAACTTGTGCAGGTCACAGGAGAGCGAGGTGACCCCCGGCACCGACAGGTCGAACGGCGGCACGTCGGCCCCCGCCTCCCGCAGCCAGGGCAGCAGCCAGCCGCCCACGCACGCGTCCACGTGACAGGCCACGCCCGCCTCGGCCGCCACGGCGGCGACCTCCGCGACCGGGTCGATCACGCCCTGCGGGTACGACGGCGCCGAGACCACCACCAGGACCGTGTCCTCGTCGATCGCCGCCGCCACGTCCGCCACCCGCACCTTGTACGTCTCCAGGTCCACCGGCACGGCCTTGACCCGCAGGCCCAGGTAGTGGGCCGCCTTGTGGAAGGCCGGGTGGGCGGTCACCGGCAGCACGAGGTTGGCGCCGGGCCGCCCGGCCGCGTCCCGCGCCGCCTTGACCGCCAGCATGATCGACTCGGTGCCGCCGCTGGTGAAGATGCCGTGGCCGCCGCCGAGCAGGTCGGCGACCGCGCCCACGACCTGCTTCTCCATCTCGACGATGCTCGGGAACGCCGTCGGGTCCAGGCAGTTGACCTCCAGCATCTCGGCGTACGCGCGGGCCGCCGCCTCGTGCACCTCGGGCCGGCCGGTGTCGTAGACGTACGCGGTCACCTGCCCGCCCCGCACCGGCAGGTCGTGCTGTTTCATCCTGGCCACCTCGGACAGCAGGTCCTCGGCGGTTCTTCCGGACAGGGGGAGGGTCACACGGTCTCCTTGGCGAGGGCGAGCCTGCCGTAGCGGACGACGAACGGCAGGCTGATCAGCATGAGCAGGGCGGGCAGCGCGGTGAAGCCGAGCAGCAGCCCGGTCAGCGCGCCGGCCGGCTGGGCGACGGGCGACTCCACGGGCGCGGAGACGAACCCCGACAGCGCCAGGACCAGCGCGAACAGGCCGGGGCCGAGCGCGAGCCCGGCGGTCTCGCCGGCCGTCCACAGGCCGGTGAACGCGCCGGCCTGGGCGTGGCCGGTACGGGCGGCGTCGGCGTGCACGGTGTCGGGCAGCAGCGACAGCGGCAGCAGTTGCAGCGCGGCGTAGCAGACCCCGGCCAGCGCGGTCAGCGCGAGCGTGGCGGCCAGGCCGCCCGCCGCGATGGCCGGGACCAGGGCGAGCGCCACGACGGCGAACCCGGCCGAGGCGGCCAGGTAACAGCGCACGGTCCCGTACGCGCGGGCCAGCCGGGCCCAGGCCGGCACGGCGAGCATGCTCGGGCCCACCAGGCAGACGAACATCACCGAGGTCAGCCCGTAGTCGCCCAGCCGGTACGAGGCCACGTACGGGGCGCCCGCCAGCATCACCGCCACCCCGAGCGCCTGCGTGACGAACGCCGCCAGCAGCGCGAAGAACGGCCGGTTGCCCCGGGCCAGCCGGAAGGCCGCCGCCGGGCCGAGCTGCCTGGGCCCCGGACGCGACGACACCCACCGCGTGCCCAGCGTGGCGGCCACCAGGGCGGCGGCCATGACCAGGCCGATCGCGACGCCCATGACCGCGTAGCCCGGCCGGCCGCCGCCCGCCAGGTCCACCACGGCGGGGGCCAGGCCGCCCGCGACCAGGATGCCGACGGTCAGGCAGACCACCCGCCACGACATGATCCTGGTCCGCTCGGCCGGGCTCGCCGACATCTCGGCCGGCAGCGCCACGTAGGGCACCTGGAAACTCGCGAAGGCGGTCGCGGCCAGCAGGAACGCCACCCCGGACCACGCGGCCCCCGTGACGCCGCTCGTGATGCCGCCGGGCACGGCGAACATCAGCGCGAACGTCACCGGCAGCGTGGCCGCGCCGACCGCCAGCAGCCGCGTCCGGCGGCCGGTGCGCACGGCCTCGCGGTCGCTGGCGGCGCCGACGAGCGGGTTGAGCAGCACGTCCCAGATCTTCCCGCGCGACCAGGACGGCGCCGCCGACGGCGGCGGGCACGCCGAGCATGTCGGTCAGGTAGTAGAGCAGCAGCAGGCCGGGCACGGCGGAGAACACGCCGGTGCCGACCGAGCCGACGCCGTAACCGAGCAGCCGTCCGCGGCTCAGCCGCCCGGCACCCGTCGGGGCCGCCACGGAGGGCCGGGCATCGGTCATCGGGGGTCGCCGGGAAGGGCGAGGGTGCGGTGGAGGGTGAGATGGAGGTGGGCGCGGAAGCGGCGGAGCGCGGCCCGGTCGCCCGCGCCCCTGCGGCGGCCCTCGGCGTCGAGCACGCCGCCCTTGGCGAAGCCGTGGATCGACCAGATGATCGTCCACATGGCGTACTCCAGGTCGACCGTGCCGTCGATCACGCCGGCCTCGACCGCCGGGCGCAGCGCGCCGGTGACGGCGGAGACCAGGGGCTGGACGTACTGGCGTTCCAGCTCGGTGATGTCGCTCGCGTCGGAGAGCCAGCGGTGCATCCACAGCGCGGGGATCTCCGGGTTGTCCGCGCAGAAGTCGAGGTAGTCGTCCACCAGGCGGTGGATGGAGGCGGCCGGGTCGTCACCGGGCAGATGGGCGAGCGCCTTGTCCAGCGCCGCCTTCTCCGCCCGGTGCGCACGTTCCATGACGGCCAGGTACAGCTCCCGCTTGCCGCCCACGTGGTAGTTGACGGTGGCGATGTTCATCCCCGCCGCGTCGGCGATCTGGCGCGTCGAGGTGCCGTCGTAGCCGAGCGCGGCGAAGAGCTGGGTGGCCGCCTTGAGGATCACGGCCGGCTGTCCGCTGTCGGCAGGTCTCATACGACCGACCGTAGTTCCGTCCCGCCCCCTTGGTCAATCGCTTGATGGAGAGGGTTGCGGTCAGTCCGGAGCCCAGTACTTGACGAGGACCTTGTCCAGGTGCGCCACCACCGGCTTCCACGTGCGGGGCAGCGTGTACCGCGTGGCGTGGTGGCCCTTGTGGGTCAGCGTGTACTTGAGGAAGTCCGCGCCCTGCGGCGGGCGTTCGGACCGGCCGATCCTCAGCTCCTTCAGGTAGCCGCGCAGCTGGCGCTGTTCCCTGGCAGTGAGGCACTTGGTCACCACCGGCCCGGTGCGGCGGCTGAGCCGGAAGCAGCCGTCGGTGTAGACCGTCACGCGGTTCAGCAGCCCCGCGAAGCCGCCCTCCTCGCGCAGGTCGACCAGCACCTTCCGCTGCGTGGTCACCGCCTCGGCGGGCAGCGCGGAGGCCGTGACGGCCAGCGCGAGCGCCGGCAGAAGCACGATTCGCCAGATCTTCATACCTCTATGACGTACGGGAGCCCCGAACGGCTCACTTCCCGAGGCCCGCGTCGCGGGCGCGGACGATGGCCTCGGCGCGGTCGGCGACGTGGAGCTTGGCGAAGATGTTGGAGACGTTGTTGCGCACGGTCTTCGGCGACAGGAACAGGGCCGAGGCGATCTGCGCGTTCGAACGGCCGGCCGCCACCAGCGACAGGATCTCCCGCTCGCGCGGCGTGAGCTGCGGGAAGACCGGGTCGCCGGGGGCCGCGGCGGCCCCCTGGAAGAACTCGGCGACGCGCAGCGCCACCGCCGGGCCGAAGATCGCCTCGCCGTGCGCGACCGCGGTGATCGCCCGGACGATCTCGCCCTGGCCCGCCCCCTTGAGCAGGTAGCCGCGGGCCCCCGCGCGCATCGCGGCGAACAGCGTGGCGTCCTCCTCCGACATGGTCAGCACGACGACGGCGACGTGCGGGCTGTCGGCCACGATGCGCCTGGTGGCCTCGATGCCGTCGAGCCCCGGCATGCGGACGTCCATCACCACGACGTCCGGCTGGAGGTCGGCGGCGCGCTCGACCGCCTCGGGGCCGTCGGCGGCGGTGCCGGCCACCTCGATGCCCGGGATCGAGCCGAGCAGCAGCGCGAGCCCGTCGCGGTAGACCGGGTGGTCGTCGGCCAGCAGGACCCGGATCGGCTCCTGGTCAGACATCGGCGGCCTCCACCCGCATCGGCAGCCGGGCCAGGACCAGGGTGCCGCCGCCGGGCGGGCAGCTCACCTGGCAGTCGCCGCCCAGCTCGGCCGCGCGCTCGCGCAGCGAGAGCATGCCCACGCCCGCCGCCACGTCGGGGCCGATGCCCGCGCCGTCGTCGCGTACCGCCACCTCAAGCGTCCCCTCCCGCGCGGTGAGCGTGATGTCGCAGCGTGCCGCGCCCGCGTGCCTGGCCGCGTTGGCCAGCGCTTCGGACACGATACGGTAGGCCGCCACCTCGACCGCCGCGGGCAGCGCGCCCAGCGGGCCGCCGCCGGTGACGCGGACGTCCAGGGCGGCCGTGCGGAACCGGCCGGCCTGCTGCTCGATCGCGCGCAGCAGGCCCAGCTCGTCGAGCGCGGGCGGGCGCAGGTCGTGGACCAGCCTGCGCACGTCCGCCAGCACCCCGCCGACCTCGGCGGCCGTCTGCTCCAGGATGCGGTCGGCCTGCTCGGGGGCGCTGCCGGCCAGGTTGCGGGCCGCCTCTATGCGCAGCGCCACCGCGCCCAGGCTCGGGCCGAGCCCGTCGTGCAGGTCGCGCCGGAGCCTGCGGCGCTCCTCCTCGCGGGCCAGCACCAGCCGGGCGCGGATGCGCTGCAGGTCGGTGCTCAGCTCGACGGCCCGCGCCGCGGCGGCGGCCTGGCGTACGAGGTCGCCGAGCAGCCGCTGGTCCCGCTCCGTCAGATCGGTACGGCACAGCACCAGCCGCCCCACGGTCTCGCCCCGGTAGGCCACGGGCAGCGACACCGACGGCCCGCGCGGTGACCCGTGCTCCACCACGGAACGTTCCCCGCCCGGCCGCTCGATCTCCACCCGCACGTAGGCCAGCCGGAACGCCTCCGCCAGCGTCGTGGCCACCGCGAGCAGCTGCTCGTCCGGGTCCGTGGCCAGCTCCAGCCGCTCGGCCAGCGTCGAGACCGCGGCGTACGGGTCGTCCCTGGAGCCGCGCACCAGCCTGCGCACCGCCCGCCAGAGCCAGGTGCGCAGCGGGGCGTACAGGACGGCGACGATCGCGATGGCGGCCAGGGCCGAGTCCCGTTCCCCGAGGACGCTGCCCACCAGCGTGAACACCACCACGTCCATGAGCACCACGAGCGCGGCGAGCAGGCCGTAGGCCACGGTGGCCGACAGCAGCCGGTCGATGTCGTACAGGCGGTACTTGGTCACCGCCACCACCACGGCCGCGGCGGTGAACGCGATGGCCAGCGTCAGCAGCACCGCCGGGATCTGCGGGGACAACGACAGCGGCAGCAGGAGCACGATCATGTCGACCAGCGCGGCCCACATCAACCAGCGGATCTGGGCCCGCCGCTCGGCGTCGGCGACCACGTACCTGCGCACCATCGACGCGAACGGCACCACCAGGCTCACCAGGACGGACGCGTACGCCAGCGCCAGCGCCGGCTCCCAGAACCCGTACGGCAGGTCCACGGACAGGAAGTCGAGGCCGAGCCGCGCGATCTCCGGCGGCATCGCCTGGTCGTGGTAGCGCTCCATCACCGCCGTCGGCGCGGTCACCAGCAGGGCCGTGAGCAGCCCGGTCAGCACCAGGCTCGTCACCGACAGCGCCCGCCACACCCGCCCCGGCGGGAGCCGGCCGTCCGGGAACAGCAGGATCAGCAGCGGCAGCCCGAGCAGCAGCGACGCCCCGAACCGCGAGTAGGACCAGTACGCCGCCGCGGCCCCCGGCAGGCCGGGCGAGACGTAGGCGGCGTACGTCGCCCAGCTTCCCGCGAGCCCGTCCAGCAGCCACAGCAGCCCGAACACCACCAGGACCCGGGCCACCGGATGCCGCGGCAGCCGGCGCAGCAGCAGCGCGCCGGGGACGAGCTGGGCGAGCCCGGTCAGCGCGGCCGGCCAGCCGGGCTCCAGCTCCGACGCCGCGGGCAACCGCAGGTCCCCGGCGGCCACGTCCAGCGCCCCGGTGGCGACCGCGATCGCGACCCCGGCGACCGCCACGCCGACGGCCCACCACCCGCGCGCTGCGGTGGCAGGGGACGTCGCTGCCGCTGGAGGGGCGGAAGGTCCGGTTTCTGGCACGGAACGTATTACACCCGACGCTGTGTCCTTATGTCCCGGGACAGGGGTCCCGTCGGCGACGGGACCGGCGGCTCTGCCGGCCCGGGGCGGCCCGCCGGAAACCTGGAGGCACGACATCCCCTCAAGGAGAAAGGACCTCCCGTGGACGGCAAGATCACCACCACCCCCGCGCGGGCCCGCACCGACGTGCCCGCCACCCCGCCCCCATCTGCAGGCCCCGCCATCGCCCCGGCCGCCGTCCGCAGGCTCGGCCTCGCGCTGAGCGCCGGCACGCTCGCCTGGACCGCCAGCATCTTCGTCTACGGCACGCAGGCCCAGGGGTTCGGCGGGCGGGTCGGCGACCTGACCGGACTGCTCTTCCAGCTCGGCCTCTTCGCCCTGCTCGCCGTCCAGATCCAGACCCGCGCGACGGGCACGTCCGGCTTCGCCAGGATGATGCTCAAGGTCGAGCTGGTGCTGCTCGGGCTGGCCAGTGTCTGGTCCCTGCTGCACGGCGTCCTGCCCGACGACCTCCAGGAAGGGCCGGTGATGCAGGCGCTCGACGTGTTCTGGCCGGTGTCCATGCTGGGCATGATGGCCATCGGCATCAAGATCGCCTTCGCCGGGCGCTGGCGCGGTGCGGTGCGGTGGTGGCCGCTCGTCGCCGAGAGCTGGGCCGTGGTGACGGTGCCGGCGTACATGGTGTTCGGCGAGTCGATCTCGAACTGGATCGGCGGCATCCACCTGGTCGTCGGGTACGCCACCCTCGGCGCGCTGCTCGCCCTGCGGCCGCGGCTGACCTCCTAGGCCGGCGGCGTGAGCGGCAGGACGGCGGTCACCTCGGTGCCACCGCCCGGCCGGGGGCCGATCGCGCAGGTGCCGCCGATCTCGGCCGCGCGCTCGCGCATCGACGTCAGGCCCACGCCCGGCGACGGCTCGTCGGGCAGGCCGGTGCCGTCGTCGCCGACCGACACCCGCAGCGCCGCGGCCTCCCGCCGTAACGTGACCAGCACCGACGTGGCCTGGGCGTGGCGGCGCACGTTCGTCAGCGCCTCCTGCACGATCCGGTACGCGGCCGTCTCCACCGCCGCCGGCAACCCGCCCAGCGCCTCCTCGGCACGGTCGGCAATCTCGGGGACCACGGTCACGGTGACCTCGACCCGGGGGCCCGGGGCCTGGCCGAAGGCGCGCAGGGCGCCCGCGAGGCCCAGCTCGTCCAGCACCGGGGGGCGCAGGCCGTCCACCAGCTCGCGCACCGACATCAGCGTGCTGGTCATCTCCTCGCGCACCCGGACCAGCAGCTCCTCCACCGACTCGGGGTCGCGCTCCAGCCGCCGCCGCGCCTCGTCGAGGGTCATCGTCACGCTGGTCAGGGTGGGGCCGAGGCCGTCGTGCAGCTCCCTGCCCAGCCGGCGTCGCTCCTCGTCGCGGGTGGCGCTGATCCGCTCGTGGGAGTCCCGCAGGTCGGTGCTCAGCCGTACGGCGTGCGCCAGCTCGGCCAGGTGCTTGGCCATGACGTCCAGCGGCTCGCGGCCCGGCCGCGCCCCGGCGATCCGCAGCCGCCCGACCGGCTCGCCGTGCCAGGTCAGCTCGACGGACCGGGACCGGGCGCCCAGCTCGCCGTCCACGAACGACAGCGCGGGCTCGCCCGGCACCTCCACGCCCACCCCGCGGGCGACCAGGGACGTGCGCACGACGGAGATCGCCTCGGCCAGCGCCCCCGCCGGGTCCCCGGCCCGCTGCACGGTACGGCTGAGCAGGTCGGCCGCCCGGTACGGGTCGCGTTCCACGTTGAACAGCCGGTCCACCGAGCGCTGGAGGCGCAGGCGTACGGGATGGAAGGCCGCGCCGGTGACCATCGCGGAGGCGAGCCCCGCCGCCGCGCCGTAGCCGTCCGCCAGGCTGTTGGACGTCCAGATGAGCGCCGAGTACGTGAGGCCGGCCCCGACCGCGAGCGTGCCGTACACCAGCGTGCGGTTGAGGATGAGCCGGATGCCGTAGAGCTGGTGGCGCAGCACGGCGGCGATGATCGCGATGGGGATGCCCGCGGCCAGGAAGACCCGTACGGCGATGATGAAGGTGTCCTGGTTGCCCGCGCTGGCGATCCAGTAGCCGACGAAGATCACCATGGCGTAGAAGTACCAGGTGATCTGGCGGCGCACCTCCGGCGTCGCCGCCCGGTACCTGAAGCCCAGCGAGACCACGCCGAGCAGGCACAGCAGGATCATCGGGGGCCCGATCCACGACTCCACGACCTCGGGGATCCTGCCCAGCGCCGCCACCCCGAACGGGTTGCCCACCGGTACCCCGAGCTCGAACGACGGGTCGGGGGACAGGCCGAGCAGCAGCGAGTGCCCGACCATGAGCGCCAGGTTGCCGTAGAGCACCGGTCGCCAGCGCCTCGACGGCAGCCGCCCGTCCGGGAAGAGCAGCGGCATGATCCCCGTGAACGTGGGCACCGGCAGCAGCCACAGCCAGATGGCCGGCCAGGCGACGTAGGGCAGGAGCGGGCCGGGCGCGTGGAAGTACATCCAGCCGGTCAGCGCGAACAGCAGCGAGTACGCCGACCAGACGACGCCCGTCGCCCACATGAGCCAGGGGACCGTCAGCCGGGGCCGCCGGCTGATCAGGAACGCGCCGGCGAGCGGGAACATCAGCCCGATCGGGTCGAGCCCCTGCGTCTCGGCCAGTCCGCCGAGCTGCGCCGCCAGCACCGCCGCCGTCACCACGGCCGCGAGCGAGGCTGCGGCCGCCGCCCACACCCCCGCCAGCACGAGCCGCCGCCGCACCCGCGTGCGGCGGCGTGCGTCCGCGCCGGAGGCGGCCGGCCGCCCGGGGCCGTCGTGCTGAGCAGGGGTCATCGTGGCTCCTTGACCGGCAGTTCCGCGACGACCTCGGTGCCGCCGCCGGGGCGGACGTCCAGCTCGCAGACGCCGCCCACCTCCTCGGCCCGCCCGCGCATCAGGGCGGCCCCCTGGCGGCGCTGCTCGGGCAGCCCGATCCCGTCGTCGGACACCGTCAGCCGCAGCCCGTCGCGCCGCTCCACCCTGATCAGGGCGGTGGTGGCGCGGGCGTGCCTGCGCACGTTCGCCACCGCCTCATGTGCGATCTTGTACGCCGCCACCTCCACCGCGGCCGGCAGGTCGGCCAGCGAGCCCGAGACCACCACGTCCACCCTCGGGCCGGGCGCGTCGGCGAGCAGCCGCAGGGCGCCCTCCAGCCCGAGCTCGTCCAGCCCGGCGCCGTCGAGCGCGGGCGGACGCAGGCCGTACACCAGGTCGCGGACGTCCATGATGGCCTCGGTCATCTGCCTGCGTGCCGTGCTGAGCAGGGGTTCGACCGAGCTGGGATCGCTGGCCAGGCTGAGCCGGGCCTGGTCGACGCTCATCGCCAGGTTCGTCAGCGCCGGTCCGAGGCCGTCGTGCAGGTTGCGACGGAGTTCGCGGCGTTCCTCCTCGCGGGTGACCATCATGCGCTCGCGCGAACGTTGCAGGTCGGCGCTGAGCCGTACGGCGTGCGCCACCTCGGCGAGCTGCCTGGCCAGCATGTCCAGCAGCGCCCGGTCGCGCGGCTCACCGCTGACCGACAGCCAGCCCATCGACTTGCCGTGCCAGACCAGGCGTTCGACCGAGGGGGCCGGGTCCATCTCGCCCGCGATGACGCTGCGCACCCGTCCGCCGGGCAGGACGACCTCCACCGCGACGCCGGGCGCCCCGAGAGCCAGCCGGACGGCGTGGGCCGCCGACGCCAGGGCCTCGGCCGGCCCCCTGGCCTCCTGCACGCTCCGGCTCACCCGGTCGGCCAGCCGGTACGGGTCGCGCTCCCACCTGAACAGCCGGTCCGCCGCGCTCTGCAGGCGCAGCCGTACGGGCTGGAACAGCGCGCCCGCGGCCAGCGCGGCGATCAGGTCGGACCACGAGCCGAGCAGGCCGTCGAGCGCGCCGACCCCGAAGTAGACGGCGCCGACCACGGCGGTCAGCGCGAGGTAGACCAGGGCGCGGTTGAGCAGGAGGAGGGTCCGCTCGCGTCCGCGCAGCCCGGACAGGACCGCTGCCTTGACGAGCAGCGGTCTGACCGCTCCGAGCAGCACCCGCCGGACGTTTTTCGCCATATGTCGGGCACATCATAAGTGGCGTAACCGCTATCGCAGAGAGTCCACCGGCTGCATCTTCGCCGCCCGCAGCGCCGGATAGAGCCCGGCCAGCAACCCCACCACCGCCCCGGCCACCGGCGCGGCCAGCGCGAGCCGCGCGTCGAGGAGCGGCGTCCACTCCCTGGCGGCCGAGACGGCGACGACGGCGACCACGCCGAGGCTCGTGCCGATCACGCCGCCGGCCAGCCCGACCAGCGTCGACTCCACCAGGAACTGGGCGGCCACGTGCCGCCGCGCCGCGCCGAGCGCCCGGCGCAGCCCGATCTCGGGCACTCGTTCCATCACCGTGACGAGCGTGACGTTGGCGATGCCGACCGCGCCCACGACGAGCGAGACCAGGCCGAGGATCAGGAACAGCGCGTTGACGTCGTCCTGGGCGGCGTCGCGGGCCTTGGCCGGGCCGGGCGGCGCGACCACCTGGAGCATGTCCTCGTTGTCGGGGCTGAGCGCGACCGGCGTCTGGCCCGCGACCAGCGCGGTGGCGCCCAGGCCGGTGTTGACCAGCACCCTGGTGACCGTCCGCAGCCCGAACCGGGCCCCGGCGGTCGGCGGCACGAACACCGCCGCGCCCAGGTCGCGCTCCCGGCGCAGCCCGCCGAGCACGCCGATCACCGTGTACGCGTGCCGTCCGATGAAGACCGCGGGCGCCCCGTCGAGCCGGGTGATCCCGAGCAGCCTGGCGGCCTGGTCGCCGAGCACGGCCACCCGGTCGCCGCGCCGGACGTGCCCGGCGTCGTAGAACCTGCCGTGCAGCATCGTGCCGCGCAGGGCCCCGGGAAGTCCGGTGGTCGCGGCGACCAGGGGCAGCGACTGCGTGGTGATGCGCGCCGGATCGACGATGTCGTTGGAGCGCACGGACAGGTTCGCGGTGTCCTCGCTCTCCGACAGCGCGGCGGCCGACTCCACGCCGCGCAGCCTGGTCAGCCGGTCGACCGCGTCCCAGGTCACCAGGGGCGCCTTCGGCGAGGCGGGCACCTCGACGGTGATGGCCGTGGCCACCAGCGCGTCGAAGTGGCCCACGACCTGGTTGCCCGCGGTGGCGGCCACGCCGAGCGTCACGACGAGGGTGGTGATGCCGAGCACGGTGCCGAGCGTGGTGAGCGCCGTGCGCAGCGGCCGGGCCAGCAGGCCGGCGACGGCCTCGCCGGCCAGGTCGCGCAGATCCATCACTCCTCCACCAGGACGCCGTCGATGATCCGTACCCGCCGCTCGGCGCGCGCGCCGACCTCCTGCTCGTGCGTGATGACCATGATGGTCAGGCCCTGCTCCCGCAGCTCGTCGAACAGGTCGAGCACCGCGTCGGTGTTGCGGCTGTCGAGGTTGCCGGTGGGCTCGTCGCACAACAGCAGGGACGGAGAGCCCATGAGGGCCCTGGCGATGGCCGTGCGCTGACGTTCGCCCCCGGACAGCCGGCCGGGGGCGAACCCCGTACGGTGTCCGAGGCCGACGCGGTCGAGCGCCGCCAGGGCCCGCTCCCGCCTGCCCCTGCGTGGCTGCCGGGTGTAGAGCTCGGCGAGCATCACGTTCTCCACCACACTTCGGTGGGCGAGCAGGTGGAAGGACTGGAAGACGAAGCCGATCCGCTCGCCGCGCACCTTGGTCCTGGCGCGGTCGGGGAGCGTGGTGGTCTCGGCGCCGTCGAGGCGGTAGCTGCCGGAGTCCGGCCGGTCGAGCAGGCCGAGCACGTTGAGCAGGGTGGACTTCCCGGAGCCGGACGGGCCCATGACGGCCACGTGGTCGCCGCGGCCCACCCGCAGCGAGACGGCGTCGAGCGCGCGGACCGGCGGCTGCGCGGCGTACAGCCGGCACACCCCCGTCAGCTCGATGACCGGCTCGGCCCGCTGCTCAGGCATCGCCGACCACCACCCGCTCGCCCTCCTTGAGCGCGCCGGTGACCTGGACGTTCCCGTCGGCGGACAGGCCGGTGCGGACCTCGACGTCCCGGGTGCGGTCGGTGGCGTACTCGACGCGTACCCGCGCCTTGCCGTCGGCCGAGGTGATCACGGCCGTCACGGGCACCACCAGGACCGGCTCCTTCGTCGCCCCGACCGTGATCCGCGCGGTCACCGCGGTCCCGGCCTTGAGTTTCCTCGGTGACCGCGGCGTGATCAGGACGGGCACCGCCCCGGCCGCCGTCACGCCGGTCTCCGGCATCCTCGCCTTGTCGCCCACGGCCGTCAGCACGGCCTGGTAGGGCCGGCCGGCGTCCGGCTCGACGGTCACCTGCATGCCCGGACGCAGCAGCTCGGACTCCGCCGTCTCGACCGAGGCCGCGACCGTGAACACGGAACTGGTCACGGTGGCGACCTCGCTCTCGACGCGCTGACCCGCCTTCACCGACACCTTGCGCACCCGGGCGGGCAGCTTCGGCAGGAACACCACCTCGCCGGGCGGGATCGAGACGCCGTACGTGCGGGCGTACTCGGCCAGCATCTCCTTGGCCGCGGCCACGTCCTTGCGGGCGCCGGCCACCTTGAGCCGGGCCGGCGAGAGCTGCCTGGCCTGGCGCAGCGCCTGCTCGGCGGTGGCCAGCGTCTCCTCGGCGGTGCGCACGGCCGCGCGCAGCTCCGTGACCCGGGCCGCGCGGGTCTGCCCGGCCTCCTTCCGGATCAGCTCGCGGGTCTCCTGGGCCGCCGCCAGGTCGGCGCGGGCGTTGGCGACCCGCAGCTCCAGCAGCCGCGTGTCGCCGTCGGACGCGGCGGCCGGTCCGGCGGCTCCGGCGGCTCCGGCGGGAACGCCCGTGGGTGTCGGGGTGGGCGCGCCGGTGGGGTTCCCGGTGGGAGCCGCCGTGGGCGTCGGCGTGGGGGCGCTCGTGGGCCGGCTCCTGGCGGCGGCGAGGGCCTGCTCGGCCTCCAGCAGCCGCTCCTCGGCCGCCCGCACCGCCGAGTCGGCGGCCGACAGCCGGGCCTCGTCGGCGGGGGAGAGCTCGCCGGACCGTGCCTCGGCCAGGGCGCGGCGGGCCACCTTGAGCCCGGTCTTGGCGTTGGCCAGCTTGAGCCTGAGCGGCAGCACGTCCTGCCCCCGGTCGAGGGCCTGCTTCTCGGCCGCCAGGGTCTCCTCGGCGGTCCGTACGGCCTTGCGCAGGGTCTCGTACGTCTGCCGGTCGGCGAGCGTGGGCCGCTGGGCCTCGTAGCCCTTCGCCGCGTAGAACCGGGTGAGCGCGGCGACGGTGGCCGGGTCGAAGACGCCGGTGGACGGTGCGCGGTGGCCCAGCCTGCGCAGCGCCCGCTGCAACTGGGTGACGTCGTCGCCCTCGCTGCCCGGCGCGATCGTGCGGTGCATCGGCACCGAGCCGCGCAGGACGAACACCGGGCGGCCGTTGACCTCCATCAGCACCGCGCCCTCGGCGATCCGGCCGGGACGCGGCGCCCTGGTGGCCCGCTGGAGCTCCGACGTGCCCCCGACGGTCCCGGCCAGGCCGACCGGCAGCGGCGAGGCGTACTCAAGGGTGCCGTTGACCACCACGGTGCTGACCAGCCTGCGGCGCTCGACGGCGGCGGTGACCAGGGACGGTTTGGGCGCGGCGCGCCTGGCGGCCTCGTCGGCCGGCGAGCGCAGCCGGGTGCTCACCGCCCACCCGGCCAGGGCGACGAGCACGACCCCGGCGAGCACGACGGCCGCAAGCCTGCGTGGGGATCTCATGAGAAGGTCACCACGCGAACTGGTCGTTGATCTTCCGCTGGATCGCCATGTCCTTCGGCGCGTAGGCCGCGTAGAAGTCCTTGCCGCACTCCAGGTCGTCGAGCGCCGCCTTGATCTCCCTGTTCAGGTAGGGCTTGGCCTGGGCGGGCGTGAGCGTCGGCACCCAGATCTCCCCGCTGGTGTCCTTGGCGCTGGAGACGGACAGGCCGGGCTTCTGCTTGCGGCCGATCTTGTCCATCTCCGACGTGAAGACGTCCTCGCCGCTGTTGCTCATGGCCCTCGGCTTGGTGTCGCTCACCGCGTAGCCCTTGCCCTTGAGGCAGGCGGCCATGGACGTGGCCAGCTCGACCAGCTCGGGATCGCCGTTGAGCGCGCTCTCCTTGGCCGTCCTGTGGGCCTTGGCGAGCTGTTTGTAGTAGTCGGCGTACGACTTCACCGTGAGGCCGAGCACCTCCTTGCCGACCGTGACGAGGCAGGCGTCCTTCCCCTTGCCGTAGGCGCCGAGCTGGGCGGCGGAGAGCTGGCCCTGGATCTTGATGTTGGGGTCGGCGACGGGCAGGTCGGACCCGGCGCCCTCCAGTTCCTTGGGATAGACCATCGCGGCGAACACCCCGAACCCATATCTGGCGCGATATTTCCGCATTGCCTGGTAGTCACCGGAGTCGCGCTTGCGCACCTCTTCGCTCTTGTCCTCGGGCTGCACGTACGGCACGTACGTGAAGCCCTTCTGCTTCATGCAGTCGGCCTTGGCCGCCTCGAACTGGTGCTTCCTGTCCTTCGCCGCGGTCGGCGACGGCCGGGCGGAATCGGCGGTGACTGCCGGCTCGGCGGCGCCCCCGCAGCCGCAGAGCACGGCCGCCGACAGCGACACGGCGATGGCCAGGCGAGATCTTTTGAGCATGGCGAGGACCATACTCCGTTCCACGAAGTATGGTCAATCCAGACAATGCCGCTGCCGGCGGAAGGGCGCGAAGGCGGCCCCCGTGACCAGCAGGGCGAGCACTCCCCAGTAGGCCAGGTGCTGCCGGGTCAGGGCGTCGGAGTGCAGCACCAGCTCGCCCGACGTCGTCGCCAGGTAGATCGCCGCCGCCAGCGTCCACCGGTGGTCGCGGGCCAGGTAGGCGCTCGCCATCGCCAGCCCGAACGCCACCGCCTCCACGCTCAGCCTGCTCAGGCTGAGCGGGAGCGCCGTGGAGTCCTCCATCCACTCGGGGCCGGCCCAGCTCGCCGCGACGACCGCCGCCCACCACCACCACGACCTCGTGCGCGGCGCCCGCCGCAGGACGAGCAGGCCGGCCAGCGCCACCGTGTAGACGCCCGCCACCAGATAGGGGTCGCTGTCCATGAACAACGGCCGGACCTGGAGGAACGTCGGATAGACCGGTAACAGCGTCGCGTCGAACAGCGGCCACCCGCCGGCCAGCGCCACCGCCTTGGCCCCGGTGAGGAGCGTCAGCGCGGCCGCCGTACGCAGCCGTCCCCGAGCGGTCGCCAGCAGAGTGAGCGCCGACAGCAGCGTCCAGAGCGGCAGGGTGCCGGCGTAGGGCAGCAGCGCGGCCAGGTTCGCCGCCGCGACGGCGGTGACGGCGAGGTGCACGCCGTCCCGCCAGGGGCTGCCGCTCGCCAGGTGGACGATCCGGCTGCGCACGCCGCCCGTGAGCAGCCCCCACGCCTCGCGCGGCACCGGGATCCGGCGTCCCGGGGCGGCCGATTCGAGGAGCACGTCGAGCAGCTCGTCACCATGGGCCGCGCGGTAGGGCCTGGGGTAGGCGAGCATGAGCTTGCGGTAACGCCGTTCGAGCGCGGACGCGGCTCGCACGGACCCGACGGCCGTCATCCGGCCGACGGCCGCAGGACGAGCGAGGCGGCCGCCTGCATGCGCCTGGCCTCGGCCTCCACCAGCGCCTGGCCCTCGTCGGTGATCCGGAAGTAGCGCCGGTTGCGCCCGTTGACCGTCTCCTCACGGTCGACGGTGATGACGCCCCGCTCGTTCAGGCGTTCCAGGATGCCGTAGAGCGTGCCGACGGAGGGCTGGACCCGGCCGCCGGACAGCTCTTTGACCGACTTGCTGATCGCGTGGCCGTGCAGCGGGCCGGCACGCAGCGCGGCGAGCACGAAGTACATCGGCTCGCTGACTTCTGAGGTTCCCCTGGGCATGGGGAGACAGTATTCCGTTCAACGGAGCGTGGGCAACGCGGGCGGACCCCGGAAGGGCCGCCCGCCCGCGTCGGGCGTCACCGGCAGCGGTCGCCGTTGAGGCGGAAGACCTCGGGGGCGGGGTTGGGCCCCGAGGCGTGCGTGCCGACGAAGCCGAACGTCACGGATCCGCCGGGCCTGATCCGGCCGTTGTAGCCGAGGCTCCGCGCCGTCACCACCGCTCCGGACTGGGCGAGCTCGGCCCCCCAGCCCTCCTTGATCCGCTGGCCGCCGGGGAACGACCAGCTCAGGGTCCAGCCGTTCACGCTCTCCCGGCCGGTGTTCTCGATCACGATCTGACTGGTGAAGCCGCCGGGCCACGAGCCGTGCGCCGAGTAGCGCACCCGGCAGGCGGACTGCTCGCCCTTGTCCGCCAGGAACGCCGAGACCCACGCCAGCGGCGAGTTCCAGTTGATGGTCAGCTCGTTGGTGGACCAGGACTCGATGTCGTCGACGTAGCAGAACTGCGGCTTGCAGCCGCGCAGCAGCCGCTGGGCGACCGGGTCCTGGATGGCGGAGTTGGGGCCGCCGGCCAGCGAGCCGCGCGGCGGGTGGGGCAGCGCGTGGTCGAGCTGGTGGGCGTACCAGCGGCTGTGCTGGTTCTGGGCGGAGACCTCGCCGTAGCCGGTGACGTAGGAGATGTTGAGCGCGTTGCGGCCGAGCAGGTAGTCCATGCCCTCCCGGACGGCGGCCCGGTACTTCTCCTGGCCGGTCAGGTCGTAGGCGGTGGCCAGGACGACCAGGTTGTTGAGGACCAGGTTGTTGGAGCCCCAGTCGAAGTCCGCCGGCGCGTACGGCAGCCCGTACGGGTGCGCCCGCTGGACCGCCAGGTACTTGTCCGCCCCCTCGACGACCGACTGCCGCACCTTGTCCCGGCCCGGCAGCGCGTTGGGCACGGTCGCCAGGCCGAGCCGGCCGAGCTGGGCGGTGTTGCCCCAGTCGAAGCCGCGTTCGCGCCAGATGTCGCCGGTGTGGTGCGGCGAGGCCAGCACGAAGTCCGCGAACTCCTTCTCGCCCGTCGTGAGGTAGAGCTCGGCCGCCGCCCAGTAGAACTCGTCGGTCACGTCGGCGTCGTCGTAGGCGCCGCCGCCCACGCCGTCGGCGGGGTCGGCGTACCGGGCCGGGTTCGCCTTCGCCGCCGCCCACGCCCCGCGCGCCGCCTTGAGGTTCCTCGTCGCGAACGCCGCGTCGTAGGGCGCGAACAGCCGGGCCGCCTGCGCCGCCGTCGCGGCCAGGTTGAGCGTCGCGGCCGTGGACGGCGGGTGCAGCTCGCGCTTCTGCGGGTCGAGGTGCGGCAGCAGCGGAAGGCCGGTCCAGTTCTGGTCGTGCACCTTGTGATGGGCCATCCCCGCGTACGGCTTGCCGTCCGGCACCTGCATGCTCAGGATGAACTCCTGCTCCCAGCGGGCCTCGTCCAGCACGTCCGGGACGCCGTTGCCGCTCTCGGGGATCTTGAGCTGGCCGTCGGTGAAGGCGGCCCGGTCGCGCTCGTAGGCCGCCATCAGCTGGTGGACCGCGATGCCGCCGTTGACCACGTACTTGCCGTGGTCGCCGGCGTCGTACCAGCCGCCCTTGACGTTCAGGGTGTAGTCGCAGCCGCCCGGCCGGCAGGGCACGTCCGTGTCGCCCTGGTTGGGGGACGTGCCCGCGTGGCCGGCCGGGCGTCCGTAGCCGGGGCGCAGGCTGTCGATGATCTCGATGCCGCTGCGCTGGGTGTAGTAGAACTTCAGCGCGTCCGTGGGGAGGGAGTCGTACACGTCCGCGCCGATGTCGAACGGCCGGCTGGTCTCGCCGTCGGCGGTCAGCGTGTAGCCCTCGCCGGGCTTGGCGTAGGCGCCGAAGTCGATGGTGTGCACGTTCTGGCCGGAGCCGGCGTCCATGCCTTTGGGGGCGGTACGTCCGTTCGCGACCCTTTCCTGCGCCGCGTTCCGCAGCTCCCAGTCCAGGGGCGTGGTTGCCTCGGTGACCAGGGTGGCCTTCTTCGGGCCCGAGGGCAGGTAGCCGACCATGTTCACGCGGACGCGCGGGCCGGTGTCCGGCTCGTAGACCTCCGGTTCGGCGCCGCCCTTCAGCGACACGTCGTCCATGCAGAACCTCCAGGGCTCGGCGCTGCCGCCCAGCTGGAACGCCACCTGGGCGTTCGGCAGCGAGACCGGGGCGGTGAAGGTGTAGGAGTAGTCGTTCCCCGAGACGCTCAGCTCCGGGGCGGCCGACAGGTACTGCGTCCACGGGTCCACGGGGAGCTGGATCAGGGCCTTGCCGACCTTGGCGGGGGTGGCGGAGGCCGAGAACCTGTAGGCGTAGGTGTCGCCGGCGGCCAGCGGGACGCCGTCCTGGCCGATGATGACGTCCCAGGGGTTGGCGGTGCCGCCGGGGACGTCGGCGCACAGCCTGCCGCCGTCGATGGTCAGGGTGGTGTTGCCGGTGCTCCACCAGGGGGCGGTGCCGGCGTCGAAGGTGCCGTTCACGATCTGCTCGGGTCCCTCGTCGGCGGCGCGGGCGGACGCGGCGGGGGACAGGGCGACCATGGTGAGGAGGGCCAGCAGCGCGGCCCGGCGTCGGGTCATGGAGGTCCTTCGGGGGTTTGGGAGCGCTCCCAATAGCGCGATCCCGATCCTCCTTGCCCACCGCCGCCCCGTCAACGGGTGCGCCCGATCGGGCCCCGAAGACCCTGAAACTTTCACGCTCGGGGCCGCCCCAGCGCCGCAGCAATCGCGACGGGCCCTACCTCTCACAGGCCGGGGGACCGTGATGGCCTGGCCTCCCGCGGTGGCGGGGGATCGGTGAGAGCCCTCTCGCGTGCCTCGGGGAGCGCGAGGGCCCTGACTCTCACGTGGTGGGGGGATCGGAGGTCAGGTGGTGGAGGAGATCCGCGGCCCTGCGGCGGTCGTAAGCGGCGGCCAGGCGGTCTGCGGCGGCCAGCGCCTGTCCGGCGGCCCGGACGGCGGCCCTTCTCCTGCCCGCGGCGGCCAGCACCAGGGCGCGGGCCCACCCGATCCTGGCCGCCGCGCCCGGGTTGCGGGCCAGGTAACGGGTCAGGTGGATGTGGAGGCGGCGGGCGGTCGCGCGGTCCACGTGATCGCGTACGTGCCACAGCAGCTCCGCCAACCCCGACCAGCACTCCAGCATGCCGGGCTGCGCCGACGGCAACCCGTCCGCCAGCGCGAGCGCCCGAACCAGCACCCCCCGCACCTCGGCAACGCCAAGCACCACCGGGCCCTCGGGACCCGCCGCACCCAACGCACCCATCGACCCCGCCAGGGCCGCCGGGTCCATCGGGACCTCCGGGGCTGCCGCGCCCGCAGCGCCCGCCGGGACGGCAGCGGGGGTGGGCGCCACCCGGTCGACAGAGGCGGCGGTGGGGACGGGCGTCGTTCGGTGGGGCGGGGAGGTGGCGGTGGTGAGGCGGGTGGTGGCGGTCAGGAGGCGTAGGGCTTGGATGGTGTGCAGGGACGGGCTGTCATGGAGGCCGAGCCGGGCGGCGAGGGCGCGTCGCCGTTCCGTGGACGCGCGGGCCGCCGCCAGCACCTCCCCGATCCGCTCGGCGGGCACGCCGTCGAGCCGCAGCAGCGCCTCCGCGCGGCCCGCCAGGCACCAGTGGCGGCCGATGTCGTCCCCGCCCACGCGCGTGACCGACAGCTCCTCGGTCTCGGCGAACAGCTCCGCCGCCTCGGCGAACCTCCCCTCCCACAAGGCGGTCTCGGCCAGCATGCCCGCGCAGTTCTCCGCCATCCGGGGGTCCAGCGTCCGGGCCCGTCCCTCGGCGAACGACCGGCGGGCCGCGCCGAACGCGCCCGAGTGCAGCTGGTCCAGCCCGCGCGCCAGCCGCGCCCGGCTGGCCGCCTCCGTCGGGTGCGGGACGCCGTCCAGTGCCCGGTCGGCGAGTCCGCCGTAGTGGGCGGCGAGCCCGTGCCGGCCGGCGATCCGGGCGATCGTCGCGAAGTTCGCGTACGCCTCGGCCCGCAGGGCGGGGTCCGGCGCGCGTTCGGCGGCGTTGAGCTGGCGGAGCGAGGCCACCAGCATCGTCGGCAGATCCTGCTGGTGGTAGGCGAGCCGGGCCAGCAACGTGAGCGCCTGGGCGGCCTCCGGCCCGGCCGCATCCGTCCGCCGCGGCGGCACCAGGCGATGGACGGCCTGCCGGACGGCGGCGGCCAGCACGCCCACGACAGACCCGGCCTGCCGGACGGCGGCGGCCAGCACGCCCACGACAGGCCCGGCCTGCCGGACGGCGGCCGGCACGCCCACGCCAGACCCGCCAAACCCGGCGGACCCGCCGGGCACGGTGGACCCGCCGGGCACGGTGGACCCGCCGGGCCCGGCGGACCCGCCGGGCACGGTGGCGCTCAGCGTGCCCGTGACCGGCTCGGCCGGTCCGGTGGGCAGTGGTTCGCCGAGGGCGGTCAGTGCGGCTCTGGCCAGGCGGGCCGCCTCTCCCTCCCGGGCCAGCTGGTACGCGCTGATCCCCGCCATCCGCAACCACCGCGCCCGCAGGTACGGCACGTCCACGCCGCTCTCCAACCGGCGGCCCACGACGGCCGCCGACTCCTCGTACAGGCGTAACCGCAGGCACAACGTCCAGTAGTGGTCGAGGAAGGCGGGGTCGCCCGACGCGGCCCAGGCCGTCCTGATGTTGTCCAGGTCGGCGCCGAGCACCCGGACGGCCTCGGTGTCCGACGCGTCCTGGAGCGCCGCGGCGTGCCGGTCGAGCAGGCGGGCGAAGCAGGCGGCGTGCCGTTCGCGCACCGCGTCCCGGGTCGCCGGGTCCTCGGCCAGGCGGGCGGCGGCGAACTGCTGGACGAGCGGGTGGACCGCGTACCGGCCGGCCGGGGTGAGGTGCAGCATGCTCTGGTCGACCAGGCGGACCAGCACCCGCGGGGTCGTGCCGGTGACCTCCAGCGCGTGCGGCAGCGTGCAGCCGCCGCCGAACACCGACAGCGCCGCCAGCGCCGCCCGCTCCGGCGGCCCGAGCAGGCTCCAGGACGTCTCGAAGACCGTCCTCATGCACGCGTGCCGCGGGCGGACGGCGGGACCGCCGGCCGAAAGGAGCTCCAGGTCCACGCCGAGCCGCCGGGCCAGCTCCGCGCACGGGACGGCGCGCAGCAGCCCGGCCGCCAGCTCGATGGCCAGGGGAAAGCCGCAGGTGGCGGCGCAGATCGCGGCCACCATGGCGGCTTCGGCGTCGGGGTCGAAGGACGGCTGCGCCCGCACCGCCCTGGCCGCGAACAGCTCCTCGGCGGCCGGCCCCGGCAGCCCCGCCACCTCGACGGCCACCTGGCCGGGCAGCTCGGGACGCCGCCGGCTGGTCGCCAGGACCCGTACGCCGGGGGCGGCGCGCAGGATCTCGCCCACGACCGCGTCGAAGCCGGGAAGGTGCTCCAGGTTGTCCAGGACGAGGAGGAGCCGGCGTCCGGCGAGGGCGGACAGCAGGAGGTCGAGGGCGGGACGCGGCGGCGAGAGGTCCACGCCGAGGCGGCGGGCCAGCGTGGTCACGGCGGCCTCGGGCCGTACCCCCACGAACGAGACGAACGCCACCTCCCGGCCGTCCCGAACGGCGGCGGCCGCGACGGCCAGCCGGGTCTTGCCGACCCCTCCGGGCCCGACCAGCGTCACCAGCCGCCGCCGCGCCACCAGCGCGCGCACCCGCCGGACCTCGTCCGCGCGCCCGACCAGCTCGGAGCCGGGAACGGGCAGGGGCGCCCGCCCGGCGCCGGCCGTCGCGGCGGGGGTGCGGCGGGGGAGCAGGTCACGGCGCAGGGCCTGGGTCTCCGGGGCGGGGGCGACGCCGAGTTCGGCGGCCAGGCGGTGGCGCAGGTCGTCGTAGCAGGCCAGCGCCGCCGCCCGGTTCCCCGCCCCGGCCAGCGACGCCATCAGCAGCCGGTGCGCCTCCTCGTCGAACGGGTCCAGCGCCGCCACGATCCGCGCCAGCCGCACCACCTGCGCGGAACCGTCGGCCCCGGCCTGCGTGAGCAGGTCGCGCAGCAGCGTCCGCACCCGGCCGCGCTCCTCCGCCAGCCAGCCCGCGAAGGCGGGGGCGTCGCCGATGCAGACGCCGTCCAGGAACTCCCCGCGCCACAGGCGCAGCGCCTGCGTGACCGTCGAGGCCGCCACGAGCTGCCGGTGGTCCACGAAGCAGCCGTCGTCGTCACCGAGGAAGCGCACGTGGTCGCGGGTGATGTCGAGCCAGCCGCCCACCTCCCTGCGCAGCTCCGACAGCGCCAGCCGCAGGCTGCCGCGCGCGTTGGCGTCCGGGCGCTCGCCCCACAGCAGCGCGGCCAGCTCCGACCGCGACCGCGGCCCGGTAGTGGTGGCGAGGTAGCACAGCAGCGCCTTGGACTTGGCCGAACGCAGGTCCACCGGCGTGCCCCCGACGGCCAGGTCGGGCGGCCCGAGCAGCAGCAGGGTCAGCGACTCTCCCATGGCGGACGACAGTAGGCGCGCCCGCCCGGACAGACTGCGCCAAAAGCCACAGAAAGCGCGTGTTCCGCGCCACTGACCTGTGCTCTCACGATGTGCTCACGATGCCGTCCGCACTCTGGGACCGGCTTCGCGAGAGCCGCGAGGCACGGACCGAAGGACACGACAGCATGCACGCTCACCGACTGATCGCCACGCTCGCCCTGGCCGCCGGCGTCGCCGCCCCCGTGGCGCTGACCGCGGGCCCGGCCGCCGCCACGACCGCCACGACCGCCTCCTGCGTCATCACCCTGTACGACATCGACGCCAACAACGTGGCCGAACGCGACGGCAAGGACGAGCTCCGCTTCAAGGTCGACGGGAACCTGTTCCCCAAGTTCAGCGCGAACTACTTCTCGATGAAGACCGGCGGCGACGGCGACCCGGCCGACTTCGAGTACCCGTCCACGCTCCTCGTGGGCAGCGAGGACGTCAAGTTCGACCTGCGCGAGGTCACCCCGCCGATCGTGGGCGAGGGCGACAGCCTGGGCAAGGCCACCGCGCACGGCTCGGTCTGCGCGGGCCTGGCCGTCGGCGCGGACACGACCGAGACGACCATCGTCGAGGGCACCGACGAGACGGACTACACCTACACCGTCCGGCTCAAGCTGACCAGGCAGTGACCGAAGTGACCTGACCTGCGCAAGGCCCCGCCGCACGCCGGCGGGGCCTTCACTCACGCCGGATGTTCTGGGAGGGTTCGGAACGTGGTCCCTGCCCTCACCCTGGCCGGGTGCGTCGCGCACGAGTTGCTCGAACGCCAGACCGCCAAGCTGGCCAGGCAGCTCGTACGCGGCTTCGCCGAGGAGATCCCCCTCTACCGGCGGCTGCCGAAGGAGGAGCTCGACGGCGAGATCACCGTCATCACCGAGCACAACCTGCGGCTGATCGCCCGCATGTTCCGCGACCGCCGCCCGCCCACCAGGGCCGAGCTGGCCCCGCTGCGCTCGTCGGCGGCCCGCCGCGCCCAGGAGGGCGTGCCGCTGGAGGCCCTGCTGGCCGCCTACCACCTGGGCGCGCGCAAGGTGTGGGAGCACCTGTTCGCCGCGGCCACGCCCGCCGACTTCGAGGACGTGCTGGCGGCCAACCGCCTCATCCTCCTCTACACGGAGTCGGTGACGGCCGCCGTGTGCACGGCGTACCTGGAGGAGCGTGAGTGGATGCTCAGCCACGAGCAGCACGCGCTGCACGCCGCCGTGTCCGCGCTGCTCGGCGGCGACCGGGCGGCCCTGGCCGGGGTGCGGCTGGCCCCGCGTTACCTGGTGCTGGCGCTCGCCGTCGGCCGGCATCCCGACGAGGAGAGCGACGAGCCGGGCGGGTCGATCGCGGGCCGCCGCAAGCTCCACCGGATCAGGACGGCGCTCCAGCGGGGCGCGGCCGAGCCGGTGCTCTCGGTGCTGGACACGACGGGCGGCCTGGTGTTCGTGCCGATCACCGGTGAGGACCCCGACTGGTACGAGGTCGGCGAGACGGCCGCCGCGATGGCCAAGGCGGCCGGCGTGCCGGTGTGGGCGGCGGCCGAGATCGCCCCGCCGGCCGGGGTGCCGGAGGCGGTCAAGCTGGCCGAGGAGGTCCTGGAGGTGGTGCGGATCTTCGAGCAGTCGCCGGGCGCCTACCGGCTGGCCGACGTGCTGCTGGAGTACCAGCTCACCAGGCCGAGCCAGGCGACCGCCGTGCTCGCCGGCCTGCTCGACCCGCTGCTCGACAACCCCGACCTGCTCAGGACGCTCACGGTCTACCTGGACACCGGCCTCGACCGCCGCCGTACGGCCGAGCTGCTGCACGTGCACCCCAACACGGTCGACTACCGCCTGCGCAGGGCCGTCAGCCTGACCGGCCTCGACCCCGTCGACCCGGCCCACCTGCAACGCATCGGCGCGGCGCTGGCCGCCAGGCGCCAGCACCGCAAGTGACCGGGAGCCGTCCCCGGCGGGGGGCGGCTCCCGTCGCACGATTCAGAGTGCTCAGACCGAGGAAACAGCGGCGGTCACCACAGTGGCGAAGTTCCGCATCCCGAGACCGTTGGGGTGGAACGGGGCGGCGGGCGAGGCCGGCACGTACGGCTCGATCCAGCGCACGCTCGGGGCCTTGCACGGGTCGTGGCCCACGCTCGGCGTCTGCAGGTCGACGAACGACACGCCCGCGGCGGCGGCCTGCTCGGCCAGCATCTGGTTGAAGTACTGGAGGGTGGCGCGGATGTAGTTGGCGTCGGCCTTGATGATCGGGACGGTCGGGTAGCAGCCGTTCGGCGGCGCGTAGGTGGCGTAGCCGACCATGAAGATCCGGGCGCGCGGGGCGCGGGCGCGGATGTCGGTCACCAGCGTGGTCAGCTTGGGCCGCAGCGCGTCGGTCTTGACCCGCCAGGAGTCCTGGCCGTTGACGATGTAGTCGTCGTTGCAGGCGTCGCCGATGGGCGGGGGCAGCAGGTTGAGGCAGTCCTCGATGAAGCCGGTCAGGCCGACGTCGTTGGCGCCGATCTGCACCGTGACCAGGGTGGTGTCCGGGCTGAGCGCGTCGAGCTGGGGCGCGACGCTGCCGAGGTCGGTGCCCTGGGAGTTGTACATGTCGCGGGTCTTGGCGCCGGAGCAGGTGACGTCCCTGAAGGTGGCGGCGCCGATGGCCTGGGCGGTCAGGTGGGCGTAGTTGTGGTCGGAACGCCAGCACCCGAGGTCGGGCACGACCTGGTTGGGCACCAGGGGACCCGACGCGGCGGAGTCGCCGAGCGCCACGTACACCTCGCCCTGGGCGGCGTGTGCGGGCGGCGCGACGCCGAGCGCCAGGGCGGTCGCGGAGAGCAGGACGAGCAACCGTCGGACCATGGAGGACTCCTTCGGCGGGGGTGGGGGGTGCGGAAGCCGTGCCGGTCACCGGCTCCGGTGGGGTGAAGCCGTGCTGGTCAGCGGCGGAAGGGCCCGGTCACCTCGTACGTGATCCCGCCGGTCCCGGCGGTCTCGCCGCTGGTGCCGCGCTGGGAGGAGAAGTAGAGCCGGGTGCCGTCGGGGGAGAACGCGGGGCCGGTGATCTCCGACTTGGCCTGGCCGTCGAGGCGCATGACGGGGGCGACCACGCGGTCGGGGGTGATGATGTTGATCTCCATGTTGCCGCCGTCCTCGGCCACGTACAGGTCGCCGGACGGGCGGCCGGTGATGTTGTCGACGCCGTCGAGGGTGCCGCCGCCCTCGTAGATCGCGGTGACCGTCTGCCTGGCGGTGTCGTAGGCCCAGACCTTGCGGTCGCCCTTGGCGGTGAAGTAGCAGATCCCGGCGGCGTAGTGGCAGCCCTCGCCGCCGCTGAAGTGGCGGGCCGCGGCGACCTGGTGCCTGGTCTGGGTGTCGAAGACGCCGGGCGTCGCGTCGGGCACGGGCCGCCACTCGACGCTGTCGCCGCCGAGCCCGCAGAGCACGTCGAGCCGGCCGCTGGACAGGTCGCCCCAGGTGGTGGGGGTGAAGCGGTAGAAGCAGCCGTCGCCCTCGTCCTCGGTCAGGTAGACGACCTTGTGGTCGGGGTCGCAGGCCGCGGCCTCGTGCTTGAACTTGCCCATCGCGGGGCGCTGCTGGGCGGAGCGGTTGCCGTACGGGTCGGTCTCGTAGACCTTGCCGCGGAAGATCTCCTCGCAGGACAGCCAGGTGCCCCACGGGGTCGCGCCGCCCGCGCAGTTGAGGTTCGTGCCGCTCAGGATCCGGTACGCCCGGTCGATCGAGCCGTCGGCCCTGAACTTGATCGCCGAGGTCCCGCCCACGAGCGGCACCTCGGAGTTGGACACGTAGATCCAGCCGGAGCCGTCGGCGAAGCACGCGCCGCCGTCAGGAGCGGGGTGCCACAGCGTGCCGCCGACGACCCGGCCCGACCTGGCCACCACCCGGCTGGTGAATCCGGCGGGCAGCGCCATGCCGTTCGCGTCCGGGGCGCCGAGCGGCCCGTACGGGCTCACGCCCGCGCCCGCCGCTGAGGCGACGGCGTCGTGCCACATCGCCCCGGAGAAGGCGACCGCCGCGGAGACGGTCCTGAGAAAGGTACGACGGCGCATCATCACTCCACGTGGCTCGCGTCGTTCGATGTCGTTTGAATTCGCAGACATGACGATGAGCCCTGCTCGTCCTTCTGTGAACTGGACAGGGCAGTAAATCCGGACGGTCAAATCTGTGACGCCTCACAAATCTGGGCGGCATTCCGTGAAGCCATTGACGGCGGCCCCGGCGCGATCCACCATGGCCCGAACCCCCGGCCTCGATCAGCCCCCGAGGTGCCCGTGCGCGTGCTTCCCCGTCTCCTCACCGCCCTCGCCCTGGCCTGCGCGACGCTCGCGGCCCCGTCGGCGTCACCGGCTTCGGCGGTCCCTGAACCGTCCGGCTGCGATCCGATCGACCCGGCGGCCTGCCTGCTGCCGTTCCCGAACGACTGGTTCACCGTCGCCGACCGGCGCACCGACACGGGCCGCCGGGTGGCCTTCGCGGCCGGGTCCACGCCGGTCTCGGTCGCCGGCGTGCCGATCGCGCCCGCCGAGTGGAACAGGAACGACGGCTTCTCGCCGGGCTCGATGTTGCTGGCCAGGGTGCCGGGGCTCGACCTGGCCAGGACGGGCGCCGCGCCGATCACCGACATCGGCGGGTCGCTGGACCGGGACGCGCCCGTCGTGCTGCTGGACACCGTGACGGGGGAGCGGTGGCCGTACTGGGCCGAGCTCGACGCGAACGCGCCCGCCGACCGCCAGGCCCTGATCGTCCGCCCGGCCCGCAACCTGAGCGAGGGCCACCGGTACGCCGTCGCCCTGCGCGACCTCCGCGACGCCGCCGGCGCCCCGATCCCGCCGAACCCCGCCTTCGCCGCGGTCGCAGGGCCGCCCCTGCCGCCGGAGCACGAGCTGCACGACCGTCAGCGCCGCCTGCAGCCCGCGCTGTCCGCGCTGCGCCGCGCCGGCGTCGGCACCCGCGGCCTCTACCTGGCCTGGGACTTCACCGTCGCCAGCGCGCGCGGCCTGGCCGGTCCCGCGCTGGCCATGCGCGACGACGCCCTGCGCACGCTGCGCGGCCGCGCGCCCGCCTTCGAGGTCACCTCGGTCACCGACCTCACCCCCGAGCAGGACGCCCAGATCGCCCGCCGGGTCGAGGGCACCTTCCGGGTGCCGAGCTACCTCGACCGGCCCGGCGGCCCGCCCGGGTCGGCGCTCAACCGCGGCCCCGACGGCCTGCCGGCCCGCCTGCCCGGCAACGAGCAGGTGGCGCCCTTCCGCTGCGAGATCCCCCGCGTCGCCTTCGACCGCCCCGCCCGCCCCTCCCTGTACGGCCACGGCCTGCTCGGCAGGCACGCCGAGGTGGGCGCGTCGAACGTGAAGACCATGGCGCAGGAGCACGGCTTCCTGTTCTGCGCCACCAAGTGGATCGGCATGGCCGACGAGGACATCCCGCACGTCGCCTCCGTCTTCACCGACATCTCCCGGTTCGGCACGATCCCTGACCGCACGTTGCAGGGGTTCCTCGACTTCATGTTCCTGGGTCGCGCCATGACCAGCTCCGACGGCTTCGCCGCGCACCCCGCCTTCCGCACCGCCCGCGGCCGCCCGCTGATCGACCTGCGCCACGGCCTGGTGTACGACGGCAACAGCCAGGGCGGCATCCTGGGCGGCGCGCTGGTCGCGCTGTCGAAGGACATCGAGCGCGGCGTGCTCGGCGTGACCGGCATGAACTACAGCACCCTGTTCAACCGCAGCGCCGACGCCGCCCCCTTCCAGGCCGCCTTCGACCGGGCCTACCCCGACAAGCTGGACCAGCAGCTCATTTTGGCGCTCATGCAGATGTTGTGGGACCGCGGCGAGGCCGACGGCTACGCCGCCCACCTGACCGACCGCCCCTACCCGGGGACGCCACGGCACCGGGTGCTCATGCACGTGGCCTTCGGCGACCACCAGGTGGCCACGGTCACCGCCGAGGTCGAGGCCCGCACCGTCGGCGCCCGGCTGCTGACCCCGGCCCTCGCCCCGGGACGCAGCCCGGACGCCGTGCCGTTCTGGGGCATCCCCGCCATCCGCGGCCGGGCCCATCCCGGCTCGGCGCTGGTGATGTGGGACAGCGGCGCCCCCGCGCCGCCGCTCACCAACACCCCGCCCACGCAGGGCGAGGACCCGCACGAGAAGCCGCGCAGGACCCCGGCCGCCCAGCTCCAGAAGTCGGTGTTCCTCAAGACCGGCGTGGTCGCCGACGTCTGCGACGGGCCCTGCGTCACCCGGTGACGCCGGGCCGCCACTGCGTCACCCGGTGACGCCCGGGCGCCACATCGGCCAGAAGAGGGTGCCGTCGGGCAGCGCGAACGGCTCCTCGGCCTGGTAGCCGTGCCTGGCGTACAGGTCGCGGCTGCGGGCGCTGCTGGCCTCCAGGTAGGCGGGCGCGCCGTCCAGCAGGGCGTGGTGGCGGCGCAGCAGCGCCGATCCGAGCCCCCGGCCCTGATGGTCCGGGTGCACGGCCAGGAACGCCAGGTGGTGGTACGGCGGCTCCGGGTGGTGCCGTTCGAACAGCTCGTCCAGCAGCCGGAAGCGGTCGGCCCACCTGCCGGCGGCGGCGGCCAGGCGGCGGTCGTAGTCGGGCGGCTCGGGCAGCGGCGCGTCGGCGGTGTGCGCCAGCCACACCGCGACCGCGCGGCCCTCGTCGAGCAGGTCCACCTCGCCGTGCTCGATGGCGTGCGAGACGAGGATCAGGAAGTCGGCCACCATGATCTCGTGCCGCCCGGCCGGCTCGGGCACCAGGTACGACACCGCGGGCAGCCGCGCGAACGCGGTCGCGATCAGCTCGGCGACCGTGCCGGCGTCACCGGCCGTCGCCCGGCGGACGCCGTGCGCCGCCACGTCCTGTGCGCGCGTCAACGGACGGCCTCCGGCGTGGCGGCGGCCTTGGCGCCCATGCCCACCAGCGAGTACACGCCCGGCTGTCCCGCGCGCAGGACCAGTGCCCAGCCCACGCCGAGCAGGGCGGCCAGCGCGTACACGACCGGCAGGATCCAGGCGAGCGGATCGCCCTCGGGCACCCCGAGCAGCGTCGAGAAGTTGTCCAGCGCCAGCCACACCATCACCGCCAGCGCCAGCGCGGCGGGCACGGGGGCCACGAAGCGCCGCACGAGGCTCTCGCCGCTCGGCTGCCGGGCGAAGAAGGCGACGATCGCGATCGAGGTCACGAACACCAGCAGCAGCACCCCGAACCCGCCGAACGAGCCGCCGTAGAAGAAGAGCTGCACCAGCGGGTCGAGTCCCAGGACCGCGTAGACCACGATGACGACCAACCCGAGCACGGTCTGCGCGATCGAGCCCGACCGGGGCGCGCCGCTGCGCGGCCGGGTGCGGCCGAAGAAGGCGGGCAGCACCCGCTCGCGGCCGAGCGCGAAGAAGTACCGGGCGGTGGTGTTGTGGAAGGAGATCATGGCGGCGAACACGCTGGTGACGAAGAGCACCCGGGCGATGTCCACGACCGCGCCGCCGAGGTGCTGGTTCGCGATGATGAAGATCGTCTCGGCCTGGTCGCGGCGCGCGGCGGCCACGATGTCCGCCGGTCCCGTGGCCACCGTCATCGCCCACGACGACAGCGCGTACAGCCCCGCGATGATCGCCACCGACGCGTACGTGGCCAGCGGCACGGTACGCCGCGGATCCCGGCTCTCCTCCGAGAACACCACCGACGACTCGAACCCGACGAACCCGAGCGTCGCGATGACCAGCAGCGCCCCCACCCCCGGCACGAACAGCGCCGAGGGCGACAACGTCTCGGCCGAGAACCCCGACGGCGCCGGGTTGACCAGGTCCGCCAGGTCGAACAGCAGGATGACCGCCACCTCGGCGGTGAGCAGGACGGCCAGCAGCCGCCCGTTGACGTCCACCCGCATCAGCCCGAGGACGCCCACCAGCGCCCAGGCGACCAGCGAGATGGCCCACCAGGGCGGCGCGCCGCCGAACCAGCGTTCGAGCAGCGGGGTGGCCGCCGCGCCGAAGGCGCCGTACAGGCCGACCTGGAGCGCGTTGTAGGCGATCAGCGCCACCCAGGCCGCCGCGATGCCCGCCGGACGGCCGAGGCCCCGGCTGATGTAGGTGTAGAACGCCCCGGCGTTGGCCATGTGGCGGGCCATGGCCACGTACCCGACCGCGAACACCGCCAGCACCACGCCCACGACCAGGAACGCGATCGGCAGCCCGGTGATGCCGGTGACGGCGTAGCCGGTGGTGATCACGCCGGCGACGACGGTGAGCGGCGCGGCGGCCGACAGGACGAAGTAGACGACCGAGGGCGCGCCGAGCCGGTCGGCGGCCAGGGCGCCGGCGATCGGATCGGGCGCGGCGCCGGATCTCGCGGAGGGCATCGCGTTCCTTTCTGGGGGGTTCAGGTGCGGTGTGGTCAGGTCGGCGGTCCGGGGCTCACGTGCGGTAGGTCAGGACGGCGTCGCCGACGGCCGCGCCCACCTGGCGGCCGAGGTCGCTGAGCGGCTGGGGCATCGCGGCCAGCACCGTGGTCAGGTACTGGTGGGCGCCGCGCCGGTCGGCCGGGTCCTCGACGACGACGTCGGTCAGGTCGCAGGCCTCGGCCAGCGCCGCCAGCGCCATGTCGTGCGGGGTCAGCGGCTGCCACTTCACCAGCGCGAGCCGCAGCCGCGCGGAGGGCCACATGGCCCGGTTGAAGTCGGTGGAGAAATAGCGGAATTGTTTACGCTTGAGCAGCCTCGGGGATTCGCGTTCGAGCAGGCCATTACCCATCAGCCGGCCGGTGACTTCGGTGACCGAGCGTTGCGCGAGGTAGGCCAGCCAGGTCCGCACGTCGGCGTGCTGCGGGGAATTGCCTATTTCGGTCAGCACCTTTCCGGCCAGCTCGTCCGGGACCCGGCGCCGGTCGACCACCCGCAGCCGGACCCCCTCGACGGTGATCCGCTGCTCCAGCACCAGCTCCGCGAGCAGCGCCCCGGCCAGGCCGAGCGCCACACCCGGGACGTGCAGCCGAGGCTTGCCCGAGCCCGTCGCGTCCCAGCAGACGAAGAAGAAATCATCGGCAAGCAAAAAATCGGCCCGCTCACTATAGGGATTGGTGGATGACCGGTTCAGGAAGCAGCGTGTAGCTGCCAGCGGCAATTTGTACCAAAAACCCGCATCTCCGGGCTAGACCCTATTTATCGGGAAATAAAAAACACCGGCTTCATGGAGAAGCCGGTGCCGCCCTGCCGGGGTTTCGGATCGTCAGTTCGCGCAGTCCTGCTTGTCGAGGGCCAGGCCCATCTCGTAGATCTTGCCGTTGCGCAGCAGGAAGTAGTAGTGCGCCTTGGCGTTGCCCGGCACGGCGACGTACGGGAAGCCGCTCGCGGCCGTCCGCAACTTGTTCGCGTACGCGCGCTTGAGCTGGGTGTTGGTCGAGCCGATGCCGATGCCCTGCGGCGTCCTGGCGCCCTTCGGGGCGAAGATGATCGCCACGCCCTGCTTCTTGGAGATGAAGAGGCCGACCGCGTCGCGGCCGGTCCGCCGGGCCTTGAGGTCCCAGCCGGAGCAGGTGGCGGAGTCGAGGCCGGGCTTGTGGACGATCTTCCCGGTGGCCTGGGCGGCCTTGGCGCTCATACCCAGCGTGACCCCGCCGTACCCGTTGGGGCCGAAGGCGGGGGCGGCGAGCGCGGGGGAGGCGATCCCGGCCAGCGCGACACCCGCCGCGAGGGTCGCCGCCGCGATGATGTGCTTCGTCGTCATGCAGGGTTTGACTGCGCGCCCGGCGCACAAGTTCGCCCGGTTCTCGGGCGGGTCCGGGCTGACGTGTCCGTTACGCGGTTGAGGGATGGTCTTGTCCCAGGCCCGGGTACTGGTGCCGGTGATCACAGCCCAGGAGGCACCAGAGATGACGGATGTTCCTATCGTTGTCGGCATAAATCGTACTCAGGATGGTTCTGTTGCTGTCGCTGTGGGCGAGTCGGGCATGTACAGCCTGCAGAAGGAGCGCATCACCCGGCGCAGGCACCACTGGGGCCGCCTGGGCGACCTGCCGGACCTGTACCTGCCCGAGATGCCGCTGCTCAAGGAGCCCGTGGACCTCGTGGTCGAGGGATACGCCGCCGACACCGAGATCGAGCACAAGGGCGCCTACGAGGAGGAGCTGCGCGAGACGCTGAGCCTCAAGGAGGACGCCCGGGTCGTCCAGGTCTCCCACCATCTCAGCCACCTCTACAGCGCGTTCCCGCCCTCGCCGTTCGACCGGGCGGCGGGCCTGGTGATCGGCGCGCAGGGCAGCCGGGTCAGGGACCTCACCGAGCGCGTCCCGCTGCCGAAGGGCACCCGCGACGACATGCTGGAGGTCGCCTCGTTCTACCGCTGCGAGCGCGGCGGCCCGATCGAGTGCCTGGCCAAACAGCTCTGGGACGGCGACTGGGCCCGGCCGACCGGCCTCGGCTGCTTCTACACCCTGCTGACCAAGCTGCTGTGGCCCGAGGGCGAGGGCAACGAGGCCAAGGTCATGGGCCTGGCCCCCTTCGGCGACGCGTACGTGTACGGCCTGCCCGACCTCGACGTACGCGGCCACGAGGTGTTCATCCCCGAGGAGTGGATCGAGACGTTCGCCCAGCGGGACGCCTACGTCTACGAGCCCGGCGGCGAGCGTTTCTCCCGCGCGGCGGACCTGGCCGCGGCCGGGCAGCGGGTCTTCGAGAACGCCCTCGCCCAGGTGGTCGCCTGGCTGCACGGGCAGACCGGCCTGGACCGGCTGGTCTACGCCGGCGGCGCCGCGCTCAACGCCACGGCCAACGGCCGGATCGTCCGCGAGTCGCCGTTCCGCGAGGTGTTCATCCCGCCGAGCCCGCACGACGGCGGCACCGCCGTGGGCTGCGCCCTGTACGGGCTCGTCGAATGCCTCGGCGTCGAGAGCCGCTTCCGCTGGACCGACGACTTCCTCGGCCCCGACCCGGACGAGACCGAGATCACCGCCGCGGTGCGGAGCCTGCCGGACGGCCTGGTGGCCGAACAGCCGGCGGACCTCGTCGGCGCGACGGTGTCGCTGCTGGAGAGCGGCCGGGTCGTGGGCCTGCACCAGGGCCGCAGCGAGTCGGGCCCGAGCGCGCTCGGCAACCGCAGCGTCCTCGCCGACCCGGCCAGGCCGGACATGCAGGACTACGTCAACTTCGAGGTCAAGGGCCGCGAGTGGTTCCGCCCGCTGGCCGCGCTGGTGCTGGCCGAGCACGCCGAGCGCCTCTTCGGCGTCGACCGCCCGGCCCCGTTCCTGCAGTGCGTCGTGGACGTGCGCCCCGAGCACCGCGCGAGCCTGCCGGGCGTGACCCACGTGGACGGCACGGCGCGGATCCAGACCGTGGAGGAGCCGGCCACTCCGTTCCTGCACGCCCTGCTGACCGGGTGGCACGCGGCCACGGGCTCCCCGGTGCTGGCCAACGCCTCGCTCAACGGCCCCGGCGAGCCGCTGACCGAGACGCCCGAGCAGTCGATCGACACCCTGCTCTCGACCAACCTGCACGCCCTGGTCATGCCGCCGTACCTGATCCGCAAGCGCGAGGAGCCGCCGGTGCCCGGCCTGGACTGGGACCGCGACTAGCCCCGCCGCCCGTCGTCGGGAGAGCCGGTGGAAACCAAATCCAGGTCATTGTTCCCGCAGGTCAGGGTGGGTGGCGGAGCCGGTGGGCCGGTCCGGGTTACCGTCGGTCGCATGCGCCTTCACCCAGCCGTCCCCGTGGTGCTGACCGCCCTGGCCACGCTGTCGGCGGCCTGCGGCGGCGGCCCCGTGCGCACCACCCAGGGAGTGGTCGTGACCTCCGCCTCGCCGTCGCAGAGCACGCGGAACGCGCTGGCCGGGAAGGTGGTCGTACTCGACCCGGGGCACAACGGCGGCAACGCCTCCCATCCCAAGGAGATCAGCCGCCCGGTCGACATCATCACCGGGCGCAAACCCTGCAACACCGCGGGCACCCAGACCGCCGCCGGCTACACCGAGCACGCCTTCACCTGGGACGTTGCCCGCCGCCTCAAGCCGCTGCTCGAAGACATGGGCGCCAAGGTGGTGCTGACCAGGCCGGACGACACCGGCGTCGGCCCCTGCATCAACGAGCGGGCGGCCATCGGCAACAAGGCGCGGGCGGACGCCGTCCTGTCCATCCACGCCGACGGCGCGCCGCCGGCCGGCCACGGCTTCCACGTGATCCTGCCGGGCCTGGTGGCCGGGCACAACGACGCGATCATCCAGCCGTCCAAAAGGCTCGGCGTGGCCGTCCGGGACGCCTTCCGTGACGGCACCGGCCTGCCGTACGCCACCTACACCGGCGAGCAGGGCCTGCAGACCCGCACCGACCTGGGCGGGCTCAACCTGTCCACCCGCCCGGCGGTGTTCATCGAGTGCGGCAACATGGCCAACCCGGGCGACGCCGCCAAGATGTCCGACGGCGAGTTCCGCGGCGAGATGGCCGGCTCGCTGGCCGCCGGGCTCAAGCAGTTCCTGACCGGTTAGGCCCCGTAGGCGCGCAGGAAGACCTCGACCGCGGCGTCGGCGAGCCGGTCGAGCTCGGCCTCGGTGTAGTGGTCGCCGCCACCGGAGAACATGACCTTGTTCACCGGGATCCACAGCAGCAGGCCGACGAAGTGGTCGGCGGCCAGCCGCGGGTCGTCGATGAGACGCAGGCCGTGCCCGGCCAGGCGGCCGAAGGCCGTGGACATGCTCTCCAGCGAACGCTCGAAGCCCTGCTCGTACCAGGTGCGGCCGAGGTCGGGGAACCGGTCGGCCTCGGCGATGATCAGCCGCCGCAGCCGCAGCACGTCGGGCTGCATGATCGAGGCCAGGAACTCGTGGGCCAGCTTGCGCAGCCCCTTCTCCAGGTCGTCGTTGCCCTCCAGCGACTCGGTGATCAGCTTGGCCAGGCCCTCGATCTGCGCCGTGGTGTCGAGGATGATCGTGGTGAAGAGCTGTTCCTTGTCGCTGAAGTGCTTGTAGACGGTCTGTTTCGAGACCGCGGCGATCGAGGCGACCTCGTCCATGCTCGCGCCCACGTAGCCGTTGCGCAGGAACACCGCGCGCGCCGCGTCCAGGATCTGCCTGCGCTTGCGGGCCGTCCGGCCACCCTCGTCGGTCACTGTCACGCCACCTTTTCGATCATGAGTTCGCATAGTACTGGACACTTCCGTACTCATCTGAGTACTGTACCGTCCAGTTCCCGAAACGAACAGGAGTGACGACCTCATGAGCGACCTTCAGCAGCAGGTGCAGGAGACCGCCGACAAGCTGGTCGAGTCAGGCGCCGAGCGCGGGTTGCAGGTGGCCGTCTACCGCGACGGCGTGCAGATCGTGGACGTGGTGGCGGGCGTGGCCGACCCGGAGACCGGCCGGCCGGTCACCTCCGACACGCCGTTCTACAACTTCTCCATCGGCAAGGGCGCGACCTCGACGGTCGCCCACATGCTGGCCGAGCGCGGCCTGTACGACTACGACACCCCGGTCGCCGACCTGTGGCCGGAGTTCGCCGGGAACGGCAAGGGCGGCGTCACCGTCCGCCACGTGCTGACCCACACGGCCGGCGTGCCCGGCGTGCCGCTCGACACGACGCCCGAGGACGTCTGCGACTGGGACAAGATGGTCGCCGCCCTGGAGAACGCCGAGCTGTGGTGGGAGCCGGGCACGAAGATGGGCTACCACGCCTACACCTTCGGCTTCCTGGTCGGCGAGATCGTCCGCAGGGCCACCGGCAAGCGCATCTCGCAGGTGCTGCTGGAGGAGGTCTCCGGCCCGCTGGGCGTGGCCCGCGAGCTCTACTTCGGGATGCCGCCGCAGGAGCAGCACCGGCTGGCCCGGCTGGAGGACGAGCCGATGGACCCGTCGGCGTTCGGCGACATGCCGGCCGACCTGCCGATGTTCAGGGCCGGGCCGATGGAGCTGATGCCCAACGCCGCCCTCGGCAGCCGGCCCGACTACCTGACCGCCGACATCCCGGCCGGCGGCAAGACCTCGGCCAGGGCGATCGCGCGCATGTACGCCGCCCTGCTGGGCGAGGTGGACGGTGTGCGGCTGATCTCGCCGGAGCGGCTGCGCGAGGCGACCGCGGTGGCCTACAGCGGCCCGGACGAGGTCTTCGGCATGCCCTCGACGTGGGGGCTGGGCTTCACCATCGGGCTTCCCGGCGGCTCGCCGCAGGAGAGCGCGACGGCGTTCGGCATCGGCGGGGCGGGCGGCAGCTACGCGTGGGCCGACTCCGCGACCGGCACCGCCGTCGCCCTCACCAAGAACCGTCTCACCAACGACTTCGCCGCCGTCGGCGAGCTGGCCGCCCTGGTCGCCCGGTCCTGACCGCCGGGCGCGGGGGCCCGCCGAGCGCTCCCGCGGGCCTCAGCCGTCGCGGCACAGGGGCCGGCCGCCGACCACGCAGGCGATGCCGTCGAGGTCGCAGCTCAGCAGCGTGCCGTCCATGCCGAGCACGAGCACGAGATCGCTCCTCGACCGGTGGGCCAGCATGATCCGGCCGACGACACCGTTGTCCAAGACCACGGTCGGGCGGCTCGCAGCGCTGTCCATGTCCTGGCGACTCCTCTCGGGTTCACAACAGGCCACGCGCCGGACCCGTCCCCACCAGGATGCACAGCCTCCGCCTCCGGCGCATCGGTCATCCGGCTCTACTTTCGTACGGATCCTGCGTTGTCGCCCTCCCGCCATGCTCGCAGACGGCGTGGTGCGAGACTGGCAACGGCAGGCGACGTGCAAGGAGGCCGGCGTGCGGACGTGGTTGACCGAGCGGTTCGGGCTGACGGTGCCCCTGGTGGGCGCGCCCATGGCCGGAGTGGGCGCGGGCCGGCTGGCCGCCGCCGTCTCCGCGGCCGGCGCGCTCGGCGTGATCGGGGTGTCCTCCGCCGCCCCCGCCTCCTGGATCGAGGCCGAGGCCGCCGTCGCCGCCGCGAGCGGGCGGCCGTACGGGATCGGGCTCATGGCCTGGGCGCTGCCCGGCAACCCGGCCCAGTTCGAGGCCGTGCTCGCGGCCCGGCCGCGGCTCGTCTCCGTGAGCTTCGGGCCGTACCGGCGGTACGTGGAGGAGCTGCGGCAGGCTGGCATCACGGTCGTCACGCAGGCGGGCACCACCGACGAGGCCCGCGCCGCCGAGCAGGCCGGCGTCGACGCGGTCGTGGCGCGCGGGGCCGAGGCGGGCGGCCACGGCCGCGCCGACGTCGGCACGCTGCCGCTGCTCCAGAGCGTGCTGGCCGCCGTCCGCGTCCCGGTGCTGGCGGCGGGCGGCATCGCCACCGCGCGCGGGCTGGCCGCCGTGCTGGCGGCGGGGGCCGAGGGCGCGTGGGCCGGCACGGCGTTCATGGGCTGCGCGGAGACGGCCCTGTCGGAGAGGGCGGCGGCCCGCGTGCTGGCCGCGGCGGAGACCGACACCGCCTACGGCCGCGTCTTCGACGTGGCCCAGCGCCTCGACTGGCCGGCCGAGTACGGCGGCCGGGCCCTGCGCAACACGTTCTTCGACCGCTGGGCCGGTCACGAGGAGGAGCTGGCGGCCGACGAGGAGGCCGCGGCGCGGCTCGCCGCCGCCCGCCGCGACGGCGACTTCGACACCGCCTGCATCTACGCGGGGCAGGCCGTCGGGATGGTGCGCGAACGGCGCACGGCCGCCGACGTGGTGGCCGGTTTCGCCGAGGCGGACGCGCTGCTGCGCCGCTTCGCCCCGCCCGGTGGATGACGCGGGTCCTGACCTGATGCATCCTCTTGTGCCATGACAAGTCAGACGTTGCCCCCAGCGCCCGCCGCGCCCTCCGTCGCCACGGCACCGGAGACCGCGCCCGCCAGGGGCAGCGTGCTGGAGGTGATGGAGAAGATCGGCACGGTCGTCGTGCCGATCGCCGTCGCCGTTTACGCCCTGCTCTACCTGGGCTTCGAGAGCGTCTACGACACCTTCGGCATCACTCCTGAGCAGGCCGGGCTCACCCAGGCGAGCATCTTCGGCCACCTGGTGGCGACGCTGGTGCTGCTCTTCCTCACCCTGCTGCCGCTGCTCGGCCTGGTCGTGGGCGCCTGGTGGCTGCTCGACCGGGTCACCCGCGGCGCCGCCGGACGCGTCCTCGACCGGGGGCGGGAACAGCCGTGGCTGGCCGCCGCGGTGGGCGCGGCGTTGTCGGGCGTCGCGTACTGGGGGCTGCTCGGCATCCTCGACGTCACCGGCACGCCGGTACTGATCACGGTCGTGGTGGTCGGGCTGTTCTGCCTGCTGGTGCCGTACCGGTTGCTGCGGGCGCGGCCCACCGGGCGGGCCGCGATGCGGGTGCTGACGGGCGCGCTGGTGGGGGTGGGCCTGGGGTTCGTGCTCGTCGGCTGGATGACGCAGGGGGCCGAGGGGGTGCACGACCGCGGCGAGGCCAACCTCGTGCTCCAGCTCACCGGGTTCTCCAACCAGTGGGCCGAGGTGCGCGACGACTCCGGCAAGCTCCTGTCGAAGGGGCAGCGCTGGCTGGTGCTCGGCCAGGACTCCGGCGCCTACGTGTTCTACGACTGCGCCACGGCCGGCACGATCCGCCGTCCGATCGACGCGACGGTGCTGAGCAGGATCGAGCTCGACCCCGAGTTCGACGCCCCCCGCCCCTGTGGCTACGCGGCCAAATAGAACACGTTCCGCTAAGTTACCCAGTAGTATGACCACCGAACAGTGGTAGGCGAGGAAATGGGTCACCATGTCTGAGCTAGAACGTGTTCCGCCCGGAGTGGATCCGAACGTGCCAAGCTCTGCCCGGGTGTACGACTACATGCTCGGCGGCAAGGACAACGTCGCCGTCGACCGCGCGGTCGCCGAGAAGCTGCTGGCCGTCGCGCCCGACGCCCGAGCCGTCGCCAGGGCCAACCGCCGCTTCCAGATCGAGGCCGTGCGCCACGTCGCCCGCCAGGGCGTGCGCCAGTTCATCGACCTCGGCACCGGCATCCCCACCTCGCCCAGCATCCACGAGACCGTCCGCGAGGTGAGCCCGGCCTGCCGGGTGGTCTACGTGGACCACGACCCGATGGTCCGCCTGCACGCCCGGGTGATGCTCGCCGACCAGCCCGGCGTCGCCGGCATCCAGGGCGACCTGCGCAGGCCCGCCGACATACTCGCCGACCCGCACGTCACCGGCCTCATCGACTTCGACCAGCCGGTCTGCGTGCTGATGGTCGGCGTGCTGCACTTCGTCACCGACGCCGAGGACCCGCCCGGCATCGTGGCCGCCTTCAGGAAGCCCATGGCGCCCGGCAGCCATCTGGTGCTCTCCCACGCGATGGCAGAGAGCTCTCCCGAGGCCATCGCCCAGCTCGACCTGGCCACGGCCGGCTCGCCCGCCCAGGGCGCGTTCCGCAGCCACGGCGAGGTGCTGCGGCTGTTCGACGGGTTCGAGCTGATCGGCCCCGGCCTGGTGCCCGTCCAGGACTGGCGGCTCGCGGACGACGGCCGTCTCCCGCTGGTGGACGGCACACCCCGGCTCCGGCTCGACGCGGGCGTGGGCCGGGTGCCCGTTCAGTAGTCCTTCAGCGCGATGTTGGTGGCGAACTTGTCGGTCACCTTCATCATCAGGCCGAGCAGGAAGCCGAACTTGAAGGTCCAGTTCCGCATGCGGATCCCGGCGGGGGTGCCGGGCGCCAGGAACGTGCCCGCGTTGTTGCCGCTCCTCGTCACCTTGGAGTAGCGGCGCATCTGGCGCTCGTACTCGGCGAAGGCCGCGCGGTGGTCGCCGCCCGCCGCGGCCAGCTCCTCGGCCAGCACGTACGCGCCCACCAGAGCCAGCCCGCTGCCGAAGCCGCCCAGCGTGTTGCCGTACGCCGCGTCGCCCAGCAGCGCCACCCGGCCGTCGACGTACCGGTCGATGTTCACCCTGCTGATCGAGTCGAGGTAGACGTCCTTGGCGCCGCGCACCGCGTCGAGGACCTGCGGGGTGCGCCAGCCCATGCCGGCGTAGGCCCGCGCCAGGATCTCCTTCTGCTGCTCGACGTCGTAACGGTCGTAGTCGAGCCGCTCGGAGGCGAAGACGAAGAACGCCGGCGCCTTCGGCCCGCCGACCGCGACCATCCTGCCGGGCTCGTTGTACATCTGGCCGTGGGGGCCGAAGTCGCTGTCCAGCTCCACCAGCGCGTAGTAGTGGCCGAGGAAGTCCACGCAGTCGGACTCGGGGCCGAAGGCCAGCCTGCGGACGTTGGAGTGGATGCCGTCCGCGCCCACGACCAGGTCGAACGTGCGGGGTGCCGAGCGTTCGAAGGTGACGTGCACGCCGCCCGGGGTCTCGGTGAGCGAGGTGATGGAGTCGTCGAAGACGTACTCGCAGGTGGCGGCGGTGCGCTCGTACAGCAGGCGGGCCAGGTCGCCGCGGCGGATCTCGATGTCGCCGCCGGTGAACTCGCCGGGCATGACCCCGAGCGTGCGGCCGGCGGCGTCCACGAAGTACTGGTCGGTGCCGCCGGTCTGGAGGCGGCGCACGTCGTCCATGATGCCCATGCGGGTCAGGACCGTGCGGTGGGTCTCGCCCTTGAAGTCCACCGCCTGGCCGCCCTCGCGCAGGGCCGGCGCCTTCTCGACGACGGTGACGTTGCAGCCGCGGCGGGCCAGGCAGTGGGCCAGCGCGGGGCCGCCGATGCTGGCGCCGGAGATGAGTACGCGGGTGTTGTGCAGGTTGTCTCTCATGTCGGCAAGCCTCGCCTGGAGCGCTGACAGCCCGGCGACGATCGGCTGACAGTCCCCGGCGCGGCCGTCCCGGACTGTCAGGGGCCGTCCCGGACTGTCAGGCGAGGATCGTGGACCGGGCCTCGTCCCTGGTCATCGCGGCGCCGCGGGCGTACAGGGCGGCGAAGCGCTCCGGGCCGAGCGCGGCCGTGGCGGCGGCGGCCGTCGCGGCGACGTCGTGGTCGCCGGTCACCGCCGTCCCGCGCAGCGCCACCCCCACGCCGAGCAGCAGCGCCGCCCGTTCCGGCGGGTCGTCGAGCAGGGCGGCCCCGGCCAGGCCCTCGACGGCGTCGGCCAGGTCGCTGTCGACCGGCGAGCGCAGCGCGACGGCCACCGCCTCCCGGTGCCGGGCCGCGGCCTCGCCCGCCTCGCCCCTGGCCTGGGCCAGCCGGGCCAGCGCCGTGAGCACCTGCGGATCCGTGCTGCCGGCCAGCGGAGAGCCCGGAGCGGTGGCGGCCAGCGCGTCCCGCAGCCGTTCGGCGGCCTCGCCGAGATCCCCCTCGATCCTGGCCAGGTCGCCCAGCCGGACGTGCACGGCCGCCGTCCGCTCGGGCCGGCCCAGCTCGCGGGCCAGCTCACGGGCGCGCAGGCAGTCGGCCCTGGCCGCGGCCAGGTCGCCCGCGCGCAGCCGGGCGTCGGCTCGCCGGCACAACACGTCCACCAGCTCGTCCAGCGCCCCGAGCTCGTCGAGCAGCCCGAGCGCCTGCGCCCACAGCTCCGTCGCCCGCGCCCACTCGCCGCGCCAGCCCGCGATCACCGCCAGCCAGTCCAGCCCCTGCGCCTTCCCCCAGCGCTCGCCCAGCGCGCCGAACTCCGCCAGCACGATCTCCAGCTCCCGCTCGGCCGCCGCGATCCCGCCGTTCAGCAGCATGAGCAGCGCTTCGCCGAGCCGGCCGAGCGCCTGGCTCCACGGGTCGCCGCCGAGCTCGCGCTGCCGCGGCCGTTCCACGCCGCGCTCGGGCGGGCCCGCGGTCATGCCCCACAGCGCGGCGGCGAACGGATGCCGTACCGGCCGGTCCGGCATCGTCGTGATCTCGGCGGCCCGCCTCCAGTGCGGCGACCCGGTGCCGGGGGCGGCGTGCAGGACGGCGAGCACGTACTCGTCGGTCAGGCCCGCCGGCGGCTCGGTGCCGATCACGTCGAGCAGCCGCCGGGCGGGCTGGACGGCCTGGCCGCGCCGCCCGCTCAGATACCAGTACATGGCCAGGGCGGCGATCAGCCGCAGCGCGGCCGGCGGGTCGTGCTCGACGCTCCAGCGCAGCGCGGCCTGGAGATCGGCGTCGTCGGCCCCCAGGCGGGCCAGCCATTCGAGCTGCTCGGCACGGTAGAGGTGGGGTTCGGCGCGCCGGGCGTGCTCCAGGTGCCAGGCGGCGTGCGCGGCGCGCATCCGCTGCTCCTCGCCCGCCTCGGCCAGCCGCTCGGCGCAGAACAGCCGGATGGTGTCGAGCATGCGGTAGTGGTCGCCGGCGGTCTCCACCAGCGACTTGTCCACCAGGTCGGCCAGGAGCACCGCGCTGTCCTCGCCGCACACCCGCTCGACCGCCGCCAGCCGGGCCCCGCCGGAGAACACCGAGAACCGCCTGGCCAGCACCTGCTCCTCGGCGTCCAGCAGGTCCCAGCTCCACTCCACCACCGCGTGCAGCGTCCGGTGCCGGACGGCGGCCGTGCGGTCGCCGCGCGAGAGCAGCCGGAACCGGCCGTGCTCGGCCAGCCGCGCGGCGATCTCCGCCACGGGGAACGTGCGCACCCGGGCCGCGGCCAGCTCGATGGCCAGCGGCAGGCCGTCCAGCGCCGCGCAGATGCTCAGCGTCGCGTCGAGGTCCAGCTCCAGCCCAGGCCGTACGGCGGCGGCCCGGTCGGCGAACAGCCTGACCGCCGGGTAGGCGAGGGCGTCTCCGGCGGAAGTGCCCGGGGGCGGGGTGCCCAGCGGCGGGAGCGGCACCAGGTGCTCGCCGGTGATGCCCAGCGGCTCCCTGCTGGTGGCCAGGACGCGCACGCCGGGACAGCCGTCCAGGAGGCGGCGGGCCAGCGTGGCGGCCTCGGCGACGACGTGCTCGCAGTTGTCCAGGATGAGCAGCAGGTCCTGCTCGGCGAGGGCGGCGACCAGGCGCTCGGCCGGATCGGCCAGGCCGGGGACGCCCAGGCTGAGCGCCGACTCGCGCAAGCCGAGCGCGTTCAGCACGAGCAGCGGCACCTGTTCCTCCCCGGCCGCGGGCGACAGGTCGGCGAAGCACGCCTGCCGCTCCTTGTCGCGGGTGGCGGCCTCGACGGCCAGGCGGGTCTTGCCGGTGCCGCCGGGGCCGGTGATCGTGACCAGGCGCGCCCCGCGCAGCGCGGCCAGGCGTGCCAGCTCCTCCTCACGGCCCACGAACGTGGTGAGCTGCGGCGGCGGCGCCGACCGCGTGGCGTGCGCGCGTCGCTGCTCGCCCCGCAGGATCGCCAGGTGCAGCGCCGCCAGCTCGGGCGAGGGGTCGGCGCCCAGCTCGTCGGCGAGCAGCCGCCGTGCCTCGTCGTAGACGGCCAGCGCCTCGGCCTGCCGTCCGGCCGCGTGCAGGGCGCGCATCAGCAGGGCGCGCGGGCGTTCCCGCAGCGGGTGGGCGGCGACCAGCTCGCGCAGCTCCGCCGCGGGCTCGGCCTCGGGCAGGTGGAGGTCGGCCTCGTACAGGTCCTCCCGGGCCGCGAGGCGCAGCTCCTCCAGCCGGTCGGCCTGGCCCGGCGCGTACGCGGCCTCGCGCACGTCCGCGAGCGCCGGGCCGCGCCACAGGTCCAGGCACTCCCTGAGGACGGCCGCCGCCGCGGCGTGCCGGCCGGCCGCGAGCAGCCGCCGGCCATCGCGGGCCAGCCGCTCGAAGCGGTGGGCGTCGACGTCCTCGGGCGGGACCGCCAGCCGGTAGCCGGCGCCGTGGAACTCGATCAGGTCGGCGGGCAGGTTGCGCCGCAGCCGGGAGATCTGCGCCTGTACGGCGTTGGCCGCGCCCGCCGGCGGGCTCTGGCCGTACTGGGCGTCGATGAGCCGGTCGACGCCGACCGTACGACCGGCCTCCAGCAGCAGCAGGACCAGCAGGGCACGCGGTCGGGGGCCGCCCACGGCGATCGGGTCGCCGCCGGCCGATCGCACCTCCAACGGGCCCAGGATGCCGAACTGCACGTGCCCGATTGTCCAGCATCGTGGCTGTTATCCGCACGTGGAGGGGTGTGACCAGCGGTAACAGAAATGTCGGTATGCCTACCGATGAACATACGTATTTTCGAGCAGTCAACCAACGCCTAGCGTCTGGCGGCAACAAGGCGAAACGGTCCACTTGCTGTATCCGTCACCCTTTATCACCCCCCACATCCCCCTCACGCCCCGCGACCCAGGAGACCCCTGACCGCGCGGCGGCCCGCGCACGCCCAAAGGCGGCAACGGCCTGAGGGAGCCCGCCGAAAGGAGCACCACAGCGTGAAACGCAAAGCCTTACTCGCGGCGGTCGCCGGCCTGGCCACGGCCGCGACCATGACGCTCCCCGCGTCACCCGCGAGCGCCGCCCCTCCCGGAGCCACCCCCGCCCAACAAGGCTCCAGCAGCACCCGAGCGGCGGCAGACCCCGCCTCGCTCGCCGCGGCGGTCGCCGACAAGGCGGTCTCCAGCCAGCTCGACAACCTCAGCAGAGGCCCCGACGAGGCCTACAGCCGCCGAGCGGTCACCCCTGGCGCCGGCGACATGTTCTACGTCGCCTACGAGCGCACCTACAAGGGCCTGCCCATGGTCGGCGGCGACGCCGTCGTGGTGACCGACGCCGCCGGACACGTCCGCGACACCGTCTCGGCCACCGGCCCCACCACGCGTGACGTCGCCACCAAGGCCACCGTCAGCGCCGCCAAGGCCACCGCCACCGCCAAGGCCCGCCTGTCCCGCGTCGACGACAGCGCCGCCCCCCGCCTGGTCGTGCT